>JADLHF010000180.1 GCA_020848935.1 Acetobacteraceae bacterium | reverse complement strand
CTCGGCCAGCTTCAGGCTCGACTGCTGCGTCGCCACGGCCGAGGCGAAGGCCTTCTCCATGGCGCTCCGCATGAAGGTGCCGTGCAGGTCGACCACTTCCTTCACCGACTTCACGCCGGCCATCGCGCGGGCGGTCGCCATGCCTTCCTCGATCATGCCCTGGGCGTTCGCAACCGCGGTCTTGCCGAGGTCCTGCAGGCCGGCAACCAGGATCTGGTTGGCCTTCACCACCGCCTCGAAATTGCCCTTGCCGAACTCGACCACGTCCTCGACGGCGCCGAACACGCCGGTCGCGTTCTTCATCGCGGTGTCGATCTGCTCCTTCACCACGGCCTGGGCCTGGGCCATCGTCTTGGTCGCGGCCTCGGTGCCGGTGGCAACCACGGTCTCGACCGCCTGCTTGCCGACTTCCATCGCCTCAACCGCCTTTGCTTTCGGGCTCATCACATCCAACTCCTTTGCATCCACACCGGCGGGAAGCGCCGTGCATTTGTTTTGCTGCAATGCAGCATGACGCCTATCTAGGCCCCCGCATTGCCCAAGTCAAGCAGAATGCTGCATTGCACAATCCGCGATGCCGGCGGCTGCCGCGGGCGGTGGCGGGTGACCTGTGGCGGCGCCGCATCATCTTCAACGGTAAACCCAAGGCGTGGCGTTAAAGGGCCAGAATCTCTCGGATTCTGCCTTTACCCGTCGCGCGCATGCCAGCACACTTGGCGTTCGCGACTCGGTGGAAGGCGGCTTCATGGCATCCTGGCGTATGAAATCCCTGGCCCGCGCGCTTGCCGTCGCCTGCGGGCTTGCCGGCATTGCCAGCCTCGCCGTGCCGCCCGCCCACGCCCAGATCGGGTCGGACCGCTACGCCAGCATCGTGATGGATGCCCGAACCGGCGCCGTGCTGTCGGCCGCCAACGCCGAAGAGCCGCGCCACCCCGCCAGCCTGACCAAGATGATGAGCGTCTATCTGGCGTTCGAGGCGATTCGCACCGGCCGGGTGCGCGGGTCCGACCTGATCACCGTCTCGTCCCGCGCCGCGGCGGAACCGCCCGCCCGCCTCGGCCTGGTTGCCGGCAGCCAGATCAGCATCAACCAGGCGGTGATGGCGATGATCACCAAAAGCGCCAACGACGCCTCGACCGCGCTGGGCGAGCACCTGGCCGGCAGCGAGGAGCGCTTCGCCCAGATGATGACCCAGAAGGCACGCCAGCTCGGCATGCGCGGCACCGTGTTCCGCAACGCCAACGGCCTGCCCGACCGCGAACAGGTGACCACCGCGCGCGACATGGCGATCCTGGGGCGGCGGCTGATCTACGACTTCCCCGAGGAGTACCAGCTGTTCAGCACGCCCGCCTTCAGTTTCCGTGGCCGCACCCACTACAACCACAACCGGCTGCTTGCCGCCTATGACGGCGCCGACGGCATCAAGACCGGCTACATCAACGATTCCGGGTTCAACCTGGTGGCCAGCGCCGAGCGCGAGGGCACGCGCGTGATCGCCGTGGTGTTCGGCGGCGCCACCGGCCGCGAGCGCGACCGGCACATCATGGCGCTGATGGATTCCGGCTTCGACCGGCTGGGTGTGCGCGAGGCCGGCGTGCGCCGGCCGTCGCTGGCGCTGGTCAGCACCGCCCAGGCAGCCCCGGTGCGCACCAGCCAGGCGCGGCAGGCTCAGGCGCGCGCCGGCAGCGCCCCGCGCAGCTGGGCGATCCAGGTCGGCGCGTTCAACAGCCGTGCCGACGCCACGCGCGCGGCCAAGGATGGCGCCAAGGCGATCGGCCAGCCGGCGCGGCCGTCGGTCGAGCAGGGAAACACCCGCCGCCGCCAGATCTTTCGCGCCCGCGTCGTCAACCTGACCCAGGCCGATGCGCAGGCCGCCTGCACCGCGCTCGGCAGGAAGCGCCAGCCCTGCATGCTGATCCGCCCCGGCGAGGCACCGGAGCTGGCCGCCGCGCGCTGACCCCGTCTCGCTGAAGCCGGCTCACTGAAGCCGGCTCGCTGAAGCCCCGCCCCCGGAATACGGAAGCCCGGCCGCCGCGTGGCGACCGGGCTTCCGATCATCGCTGGCGCGTGCGGCTACAGGCCGCTCTGCGTCCCGTCATTGTACATCGTGCCCGACGGGAAGTGCGCGACGCCGGGCGCCTGCATGGCCGGGGCCGCCGGCGGCCTCTGCGCGATGTGCGTGCCGTCGTTGTACTGGTCGTCGTTCGGGCCAAAGGCCTGCACGCCAGGCGCGGCCGGCCCGGACGCCTGGGAGGCGACCACGCTCGGCTGGAACGTGCCCTCTTCCCTCGCGAGCGCAGGGGTCATGGCGGCGAATGCCAGCGCAAGGCCGGCGGCGATCGGAACCAGGCGGGTCATGGGGGGAACTCCTTGCTGGAACCAGGCGGCCCTGTTCCAGGGTCGTCGGCCGCCGTAAGGGCGGCGGTCACCCAGGAACATGCGCCGGGTGCCGATGACGAACCACACGACACCTGTATCGAATGATTTCCGGGGCGCGCGCTGGCCCGCCGCGCTTTATTTCGGCGGGCCAGGCTCGGGTTCCGGCACGGTGGTGAGCAGCGGCGGCTTGCCGCCATCGGGCCGGAGTTCGGCGGCAATGCCGACCTGCATCCAGGCGCCGTCGCCTTGGTCGGCGGCGGCGGCGGCGGGCGGCGGCGTGCAACCCGCAAGCGCAAGCCAGACCCAGAAGACGCGCGCCGGCCGCGCCGCCAAGCTCGACGCAAGGCTCGACGCAAGGCTCGACGCAAGGCTCGACCGGCGCGCCACGGTCAGTGCACCTCGACGGTTACCGATGCATCGTGGGTGCCGTCGTTGTAGGCCCAGCCGGTCAGCGGCATGTTGCCGCGGAAGAAGCTGCCCTCCCCGCCGGGAGAGTCTCCGCCCTCGGCAAGCGCCGGGATGGCGAGGCCAAGCAGGGCAGCCAGCGCCAGTGCGGAAAAGATCAGTCCGGTCCTCATGGCAAGATCTCCTCGTCCTGTGGGCATCACGATGTGGGCATCACGGGCCGCGACCCTCGCGGCCCTGGGGACAGGATGCGCGGGCGCGCGGGGAATGGGGGTGTCGGCGGTCACACCCGGGGCGGCATTTTCCCGGGCAACGCGCGCGGACGTGCCGCCCGGCTGCTTCCGGCGGCAGCCGGACGCAGCGCGTCGGGAAACCTTACAGATGTCGGTTCATGGCACCGCGCGCGATCGCCAAGCCGTTGATGAAGCAGACTCGGCACGGAGATTGCTTCAGATCCTCGTGAAACACATACGTCACGCATTCACGGGAATTGTCGAGGACATGAGCAAGCGGATCCTGTTGGCGGCGGCGGTCGGGGCGGCATTTCTCGCCGCCGGCGGCACCGCGCAGGCGAGCCTGATCAACAAGGGCATCACCTACACGCTGACCGACCTGACCGGTCTGTCGAGCACCGCACTGACGCACAACTATGTGCTGACCATCACCGGCATCAACGCCGCGGCGGATACCGAACAAGGCCGCTCCGGCGTCAATGCGATCGCCTTCAACAAGCCGAAGAAGTATGTGACGGCTTCGGCGCCTGTCGGTTTCAACCTGGTGCCTGGCGGCCTGAATGCGAACGGCTGCAACGGCAACGTGAACGCCAACTTCTTCTGCTTCGACAATCCGGCGATCCCGCCGATCCCGGGTACCGCCTATGCGGCCAACTCGACGCTGTCGTTCAACTTCAGCGTGACCGTTTCCCAGGGCCTTCTTGGCGCCTGGGAACCCGACTTCAAGATCGACTGGGTGGGGTCGAAGAACAACTACGACCTGGTGTCCAAGGAACTGGCACCCGAGAACGCGCCCACCACCGGGCCGACCACCACCGTTCCCGAACCCGCGAGCCTCGCTCTGCTGGGCGCCGGCCTGCTTGGCCTCGGCCTCGCCCGCCGGCGGCGCCGCGTGGCCTGATCCAGGCAGGGTCCGCCGGCGGCGCAGCGTAGTCTGATCCAGGCCGGGTCGGTTCTCTTTACACTGAGTCGGGATTTTTTACAGGGCGGTGCCGACCCCGGCGCCGCCCTTTGCGCCTCCATACGTCGCCCCGCTCAGCGCGTCGCCCCGCTCAGTGCATCGCCCCGCGCGCGGCGATCGGCCAGACGCTCTCCACCCTCCCGCCCCGCACCCCGACATACCAGTCATAGCGGTCGACCGTCGGGTCGCAGTGCGTCGGCACGATCCTGACCTTCTGGCCGACCGCAAGCTGGCCGGCCGCAAGCCCCCCTCCGCCCGGCGCCATCTCGACATTGCCGTGCTCGTCCGACAGCGAGACGATCTTCAGGTCCGCCCGGCCCGCGATCGCCGGGTACCCCCAGCCCAGCGGCAGCGCCTTGTGGCCGGTATCGAGCACCGCGAAATGCGCCCGCGGCT
>JADLHF010000179.1 GCA_020848935.1 Acetobacteraceae bacterium | reverse complement strand
TCGATGCGGGCGGGGCCACGGCCGACGAGGCGGCGCGCACGAAGGCCTATGATGCCGCGCTGCATCGGATCACCGAGCAGGCCTACATCGTGCCGATGCACACCTATGTCAGCACCTACGCCTTCCAGAAGCAGCTCGATTTCCCGACGTTTCCTGACGAGCTGCCGCGCTTCTATCTGGCGAAGTGGAAGTAACGGGGGAAAGGCGGCGGGGCGGGGCGGCCCAACCGGGCCGTCCCGCTCCGGTTCAGCGGAGGCGTTTGCCAGTCAGCCGACGGATTCGGCGAGATGGCATTCCACCAGGCCCGCCGCATCCGCGATGGCCTTCGGCGCTTCGGTGGCGCAGCGCGCGACGGCGATGGGGCAGCGTGGGTGGAAGCGGCAGCCGGGCGGGATGTTGGCGGGGTCGGGCATGATGTCGCCCAGGCCGACATCCGGCACCCCGAGCCCGGGCTCGGGCGTCAGTACCGATGCGAGCAGGGCGCGCGTGTAGGGATGGCGCGATGCGGCGAACAGCCGCTCGGACTCCGCGCGCTCGACAATGCGGCCGAGATACATCACCGCCACCTCGCTGGCGATATGCTCCACCACCGCGAGATTGTGGCTGATGAACAGGTAGGTGAGGCCGAGGTCGCGGCGCAGTTCGGCCAGCAGGTTGAGGATCTGCGCCTGCACGCTGACGTCGAGCGCGCTGGTCGGCTCGTCGCAGACGACGATGCGCGGGCGCAACACCAGGGCGCGGGCGATTGCCACGCGCTGGCGCTGGCCGCCGGACAACTGGGCCGGGTAGCGCAGCGCCTGGTCGCGCGACAGGCCGACACGCTCCATCGCCTCGGCCACGCGACGGTGCATGTCGTCGCTGGCCACGTCGCCCTGGGCGATCAGCGGCATGGCGATGATGTCGCGCACCCGGCGCTGCGGATTGAGCGAGGCGAACGGGTCCTGGAACACCGGTTGGATCAGCCGTGCCCGCGCGCGGCGGTCCATGTCCGCCAGCCGCTTGCCGTCCACCAGCACATCGCCGGATGTCGGCGCCAGCAGGTTGAGGATCAGCCGCGCCAGGGTGGATTTGCCGCAGCCGCTCTCGCCGACCACGCCGAGCACGGAGCCGGCCGGCACGGCGAAGGAGACGTCATCGACCGCGATCACCTGGCGGGGGGCCGCGAACATGCCCTGGCGCACGCGGAATTCCCGGCGCAGGCCGCGGACTTCGATTGCCGGCGCAGCAGGCGCCGGCGTGGCGTGGGTGGCCGTGGCGCTCATGCTGCAGCGCTCCCCACCCATCCCGGCTCCAGCGTGCACAGGAACTGATGGTCGTTGCCGATGGTCCGGCGCGGAAAACTGCCGGAACAGGCCGCGGTCACCTCGGGGCAGCGGTCGCGGAAGGCGCAGCCGGTGAAGCCTGGCTGCATGCGCGGAACCACGCCGGGGATGCTGCCCAGCGGCTCGTCGCGCTTCACCTTGCCCGGCACGGGAACGCAGGTGAGCAAGCCGCGGGTATAGGGATGCTCCGGTGCCGCGAACAGCTCGGCCGTCGGCGCGCTCTCCACCACCTCGCCGGCGTACATCACCGACACCCGGTCGGCGACGCGCGCCACAATGCCCAGGTCGTGGGTAATGAGCAGGATGCCGAGGCCGAGATCCTTCTGCAGTTCGGCCAGCAGGCGCAGGATCTGCGCCTGCACCGTGACGTCGAGCGCCGTTGTCGGCTCGTCCGCGATCAGCAGTTCGGGGTCGCACATCAACGCCATGGCGATCATCACGCGTTGGCGCAGGCCGCCGGAGAGCTGGTGCGGGAACTGGCCCAGCCGCAGGCCGGGCGCGGTGATCCCGACCCGGGCGAGCAGTTCGGCGGCCCGGTCAACTGCCGCGGCACGGGTCACGGGGCGGTGGCGCCGCAGCACCTCGGTCATCTGCGAGCCGACGGTATAGGCAGGATTCAGGCTGGTCATCGGCTCCTGGAAAATCATCGCCATGCGGTTGCCGCGCAGATGCTCCATCTCCCGCTCGCCGTGGCCGCCGATCTCCTCGCCGGCGAAGCGCAGCGCCCGGGTCTCGCGCACCGAGCCCTTGGGCAGCAGGCCCATGATCGACAGCGCCGAGATCGACTTGCCGCAGCCGCTCTCGCCAACCAGGCAATGGGTCTCGCCCTTGTCGACCGCGAGCGAGGTGCCGCGCACCGCCGCCGTGCTGCCGATCGTCACCCGCAGGTCCTGGACTTCCAGCAATGCGGTCATCGGGAGAGGTCCGTGCCCATCATGTCGCGCAGCGCATCGCCCAGCAGGTTCACGCCCATCACCAGCACGAACAGCGCGGCGCCGGGAACGATGATCATCCATGGCGTGAAGAACATGTATTCCTTGGCCTCCGAGATCATCAGGCCCCATGACGGCAGCGGCGCCGGCACGCCCAGGCCGAGGAAGGACAACGCCGCTTCCAGCAGGATCGCCAGGGCCATTTCCAGCGTCGCCACCACGGCCAGGTGGGTGGCGATGTTGGGCAGCACCTCGCGCGACAGCACCCACCAGGGCGACACGCCGGCGCACCAGGCCGCGGCGACATAGTCGAGATTGCGAAGCTGCATGGTGGTTGATCGCGCCACCACGGCGAAGCGATCCCACAGCAACAGGCCAAGCACGAGGATCACCAGCGTCAGGCTGGTGCCGCGCAGCGCCGCCACCGCGAGTGCCACCAGCACCGCCGGGATCGACAGCCGCGTGGTGATGGCGAACATCACGGCATCGTCGATCTTGCCGCCGTAGAACCCGCCCAGCACGCCGACGGTGATGCCGATCAGCCCCGAGGTGATCACCGTCAGCACGCCGATCAGCATCGAGATGCGTGTCCCGTAAAGCAGCCGGGAGAAGTAGTCGCGGCCGAGCTGGTCGGTGCCCAGGAAGTTCAGCGGCGTGCCGCCTTCCATCCACGAGGGCGGTATCAGGCGGCGGTTCAGGTCGATCAGGAACGGATCGTGCGGCATGATCCACGTCACCACCACGGCGATGACGGCACAGCCGCCGACAATGAACGCACCAAGGAGGAAGGCCCAGTTGCCGAGCAGCCGCGCCCGCCCGCCGGCCCGCACGGTCACCCCGCTCGTCATGTGCGCAACCGCGGGTCGAGCACGGCGTTCAGCAGGTCCGCCAGCAGGGTCAGCCCGATATAGAGCAGCGCCAGCACCAGAACGACGGCCTGCACCACCGGGAAATCGTTCTTGCTGATGCTCTCCCACGCCAGGAAGCCGACGCCGTGCAGGGCGAACACCGTCTCGATCACCACGGAACCGCCGAGCATGAAGCCGAGCTGCACCGCGGTGATCGAGACCACCGGAATGGCCGCGTTGCGGAAGCCATGCTTCACCAGGATGGAAAAGCGGGTCAGGCCCTTGGCCCGCGCCGTGCGGATGTAGTCGGATGCCAGCACCTCGATCATGCCGCTGCGGGTGAGCCGGGTGAGCGACGGGATGGCCGAGAACGCCAGCACCACCCCGGGCATGACATAATGCTCCCACGAGCCGGTGCCCGAGATCGGCAGCCAGCCGAGCTTGAGCCCGAACACGATCATCAGGATCAGGCCGAGCCAAAACGACGGCATGGCCTGGCCGATCAGCGCCACCAGGGACACCGCGCGGTCCACCCAGGATCCCTCGCGGACCGCGGCGAGAATGCCGAGCGGCAGCCCGACGACCAGCGCGATGGCCAGCCCGGTCAGGCCCAGCGACATCGTAATCGGTATGCGCTCGCCGATCAGCTTGGAGACCCGGTCGCGGAAGAAGTAGCTCTCGCCGAAATCGCCCTGCACCGCCCGGCCGAGCCAGTCGAAGAACTGCACCCAGAGCGGCCGGTTGAGGCCGTACACCTGGCGGATCGTGTCGATGTCTGCCTGGGACGCATTGGGCCCGGCAATCGAAATCGCCAGGTCGCCGGACAGCCGGGTGAGCAGGAAGGCAAACGTCAACACCGTCAGCGCGACGAGCACGGCGACCACAAAGCGGCGGAGGAAGAACCGAAGCATCGCGGGATGCTAGGTGGGCGGGTGGCAATCGACAACCCTGATAATCGGCGGCGGGGCGAGCATTGCCCCGAAGCGGGGGAATCATGCTTCCGGCATGCGGCGGTATGGCGCCGGGCTGCGGTGGCCGCGCCGCCAGGCTGGGCAGGTGGATTTCGAAGGGAAACGCCGCGCCATGCGGGTGGGCGCGACGGATCATTGAACCGGCCGCACCCCGGTGGCGGCAGCGGCCGCGGCTATGCGGCGGGCGGCGCGCAATGGGCGGCGCAGCCGGCGGTCCAGAACGCTGCGCCGGGCCGCTGGCGCGGCACGCCCGGCCGGTCTGGCCGGTTGGGCAGGTCGGGCGGGCTTGGCGCGACGAGCTCCCACCAGCCATGGGCGCATTGCGAGCGCCAGGCCATCTGGTCGGCCAGCGTGGTGCCATGCCGCGCCAATGCCGCGTCCAGGGCCGCGGTGGTATCAAGGATGGCCTGTTGGGTGGCGCGGGTGGAGCCGTGCGCGTCGCGCACGAAGGCCTCGGTGAAAAGCCGGATATCGGCGGCGATGCCGGTGTAGGCGCCGTCATCGAGATGCCAGGCCTTCATCCATTCGCCGGCCACCAGGGCGGCGGCTTCGGCCAGCGGCCGGTCGGCGAGGCTGGCCGCGGTGGCGCGCATGTGGCGCATCAACTCGGCACGCGCGTGCAGCGCCCGCGCCCGCACCGCGGCGGCCCGCATGGCGGCGATCGCCAGTTGGGCCTCGTCCAGCATATCGTCCACCACGTGCGGCATCGCAGGGCTCCTCGGATAGGGCAGGCGGATCAGGGCAGCCGGGCCAGGGCGTCGATCGCCCGGTCGAAGAACGGCGCGGCGTCGATGCGGTCGAGCACATGGGCATTGGCCGGCTGGCGCAGCCGGCCATGCCAGTCGATGGTGGTGCGCCCGCGCAACGGTCCCGCGCCGGTCTCGACCTCGACGAAGCAGTCGCGGCCGGTGAACAGTTCGGGCCAGGCGAGAAAACCGATGACGCAGACATCGTGCATCGGATGGCCGACGCTGCCGAGGCCGCCGGCGCGCGGGCGCGTCAGCATGCCGTGCACGGCGCGGCCGGCGCGCGTTGCCAGGGCACCGATGCGCGCCACCTGCGCGTGGCTGGCGATCGCCGTCAGCGTGAGGTGCAGGCCGATCAGCGTGACCCTGAGCCCGGCGCCCAGCACGACGGCGGCCGCGTGCGGGTCGGCGTAGATGTTGTATTCGGCCGCCGGCGTCATGTTCCCCAGCCCCATCGCGCCGCCCATCAGCACCACCTGGTCGATGCGCGGGCCGATATCCGGGGCCAGCCGCAGGGCCAGTGCCAGGTTGGTGAGCGGGCCGAGCATGCACAGGGTCACGCTGGCGGGAGCCGCGGCGCGCAGCAGGGCGACCAGGGTGTCCACGCCATGGCCGCCGGCGGGCGGCAGGGCGGGCGGCGGCAGGCCGGCGCCGTCCAGCCCGTCGGGACCACAGACGAATTCGGCCGTCTCCAGCTTCAGCACCAGCGGGGCGGCGCAGCCGGCATGCACGGCCAGGCCGGGATGGCCGGCGAGTTCGACGATGCGCCGCGCGTTGGCGGCGGTTTGCGCCACCGCCACATTGCCGGCCACCGCGGTGATCGCGCGCAGGTCGAAGCGCTCGCCCAGGGCGAGGGCCAGCAGGATGGCCACGGCATCGTCCTGGCCGGGATCGGTGTCGATGACGATGGCGCGGCGCATGCTCAATCCGCCTTGTCCTGGCCGGTCATGATCATGTGGCCGAGATCGTCGGGGCCGAGGCCGCCGATCGGCCGGTCGATCACCTTGGCGCCGCTCTTCATGATCGCCACCCGCGTTGCCACCGCGGCGACGTCGGCCATGTTGTGGCTGATCAGGATCACGGTGCGGCCCTCGGATTTCAGGTGGCCGATGAGGTCCAGCACCTGCGCCGTTTCGCGCACGCCCAGCGCCGCCGTCGGCTCGTCCATGATGATGATCCCGGCGTCCCAGCGCAGCGCGCGCGAGATGGCAACCGCCTGGCGCTGGCCGCCCGACAGCCCCTCCACCGGGCGGCGCATGTCGTCGATCACCACCGACAGGCGGGCGAGAAAGGCGCGCGCCTGCTGCTCCATGCGCGCCTTGTCCAGGATGCGCAGGAACGGCAGGCCCAGCGTGCGGGTCAGCTCGGCGCCCATGAACACGTTGGCCGCGATCGACAGCCGCGGCGCCAGCGCCAGGTCCTGGTAGATCGTCGCCACCCCCTGGGCCAACGCGTCGTGCGGCGAGCGGAAGCGCGTCTGCACCCCGCGCAGCCGGATGATGCCGCTGCTCGGCGGCTGGGCGCCGGCAATGACCTTGACCAGGCTGGACTTGCCGGCGCCGTTGTCGCCGCAGATCGCCAGCACCTCGCCGGGATGGACGTCCAGGTCCACGTCGCGCACCGCGGTCACGGCACCGTAGTTCTTGCCGATGCCGCGCAGGGAGAGCAGGGGGGTGGTCAAGGCAAGAGCGGGGCTTTGCCCCGCTCCCCACCAGGGGGCCGAGCCCCCTGGACCCTCAACATCTTCAGAAAGAGGTCCAGGGGCTCGGCCCCTGGTGGGCCCAGGGCAAAGCCCTGGCCTTGCTTTCCTTCCCCGGCCACAGTGCTACTTCAGGAACTGCTTGACGTTGCCGGCATCCACCAGCACGGCATCGACGAACAGATAGGGACCGGAGGTGAAGCTGGATTTCGGCTGCTTCTTCACCACGATCGCCTCGATCGCCTCCACCGCCTGGACGCCCATCTGCTCGAACGGCACCGCCACGGTGGCGAGCAGCAGGGAGTTGGGGTCGGCGATGCGGCGGTAGGATTCCGGGCCGCCATCGATCGAGACCATCGGGATCTGGCCGCGCTTGACGCCCTGGGCCTGGAGCAGGTCATCGACGATATAGGCCTGGCCGTCGAACGACACCCAGATGCCGTTGATCTTGCCCTGGTTCTGCAGCAGCAGCGCCTGCACGCCGGAGCGCACGTCGTCGCGCCAGCTTTGCGTGCGCGCCATGGTGAACTTGGCGATCTCCTTGATGCCCTGGTTCTCGGCCAGCACCACGTCGAGCACCCGGCCGCGCACCCGCGAGGCGGCGTTGGCGTCGAAGCGCACCGACAGCAGGTTGCCGTGGTAGTTCATCTCGCCCAGCAGGTACAGCGCCGCCTCGGCGCCGATCTTGTATTCGTTGGACTGGATGTCGAACAGGGCGTGCGGGCTGGTGCCGGACTGCACCGTGATCACCGCGATCCCCGCCGCCTTTGCGGCCTTGAACTGAGCGTCCGCTTCCACCGGCTTGCCCATCGCCAGGATGATGGCATCCACCTTCCTGGCGATCAGCGCGTCGAACTGCTCGGCGTGCTTGGGCAGCGAGCCCTCCGAGTTCAGCAGCGTGACGCCCCAGCCGCGGGCCTTGGCGGCGGCCGCGGCGGCATTGGCGACGCGGGCATGGGTCTCGGCGGAGAACTGGAAGCCGATGATGCCCAGCTGCAGCGGTGCGGCCGCACGCGCCGGCCCGGCGGCGGCGATCAGTGACGCGGCGGCAAGGCCGGAGGTGAAGATGCGACGCTGCATGGTGGTCTCCCTGTTGGTGGTGGCCGCGCGCCGCCTCAGGCGCGGGCGCGGAAATTCAGCCGGTTGGCGAAGGCGGGGCGGTTGGTCAGCACGGTGGAGGCCGCGACCGAGCCGATCATGATGACGCCGAGCACAATGTCCTGGATGTAGTAGGCCGCGCCAAGCAGGACCAGGCCGTTGCCCAGCACCTTGAGCACCAGGGCGGCGAATACCGTGCCGGGCACGTTCGGCCGGCCGGGCTCGAACATCGTCATGCCCAGCAGCACCGCGGCGATGGCGTACAGGAAGTAGTCGCCGGCCATGTTCGGCGCCGCCGAGGACAGGTTGGCCGCCAGCAGCACCGCGGTCACCCCCGCCAGCACGCCGGACAGCAGCAGGCCGAGGCGCTTCATCCGCGCGGTGGCGATGCCGGACAGCCGGGCGGCCTCCTCCGCCTCGCCGGTGGCGTTCATATGCGCGCCGGTGCGGGTCCATTTCACCAGGCCCCAGGCGAAGGCGGTTACCGCGGCCATCCACAGCACGAGGTTGGGAATGCCCAGGCTCATGCCGCGCGCCAGGCCGGTGAACTCGGCGGGCCAGCGGCCGACAAAGGCCACGCCCTGGGTGATCATGAAGGCCAGCCCACGGGCGATCGCGGCGGTGCCGAGGGTCACGATCAGCGAGGGCACGTGCAGCACGGTGACGCCGAAGCCGTTGACCGCGCCCAACGCCGCCGCCACCGCCAATGCCGCCAGCACCGCGACGGAGGGGTCCAGCTTCATCTGCACCAGCCAGCCGACCATCACCGCGCCCAGGCTGGCGATGTCGGCCACCGACAGGTCGAGCTCGGCGACCGTGAGCGCCAGCGCGAAGCCCAGCGCCATGATCGCCAGGAAGCTGGTGTCCTTGAGGATGTTGAGGATGTTCGCGGTGGTGGCGAAATTCGGCGCGAACAATACGAACACGGCGATCAGGGCCAGCCCCGCCGCCACCGTGCCGTAGCGCTCCAGCAATCCGGGCATAGGCTCGACCGACTCCTCGCTGCATGCCGCCGATCGACCTGGGTGTGCCGCCGGGCAAGCGCGCCTGTATGCGCCGGTTGCCGCCATCCTGCCAAGCCGGAAGCGGGGGAGGAGGAGCGCGCGGGAGGCCAACCCGCGCCGTCTGCGCGTGGCCGTACCCTGGACCAACGGCGCCCGCGCCGGTATCGGCTTGCTGGCCGGTGGCGGGCTGGCGGGGCGGCACCTGCGCTGGCGCATGACATCGTGACCGCCACGGCACTGGGAAGGAAGAACGGCATGCCCGAGACTCAACGCCGCGCCCGGCTGCTTCCCGCCGCCGGGCCCGCCGGGACCGGGCGGCCCGGCCGATGACAGCGGCGCAGGACATATTGGCGCTGCTGTCCGGTGGCGTGGTCGGCTTCACCCTCGGGCTGATCGGTGGCGGCGGGTCGATCCTGGCGGTGCCGCTGCTGCTCTATGTCGTCGGCATGGACGACCCGCACCGCGCCATCGGCACCACCGCGGTTGCGGTCGCCTTCAACGCCGCCACCGGGGCGGTGTCGCATGCCCGGCGGGGCAATGTGCGCTGGCCAACGGCGGCGGTGTTCTCGGCCGCCGGCATCCTCGGCGCCGCCATCGGCTCGACCCTCGGCAAGCAGTTCGACGGCCAGCGGCTGTTGACGCTGTTTGCCCTGCTGATGATCGTCATCGCCGCGCTGATGCTGCGCCGGCGCGGCGGCGAGGATGCGGCGGATGCGAAGCTGACGTGGCGCCGGACGGGCAAGCTTGCCGCGGTCGGCCTGGGCGTGGGCATGCTGGCCGGGTTCTTCGGCATCGGCGGCGGGTTCCTGATCGTCCCCGGCCTGGTGCTGGCCACCGGCATGCCGATGATCGCCGCGGTGGGCACTTCGCTGATCTCGGTGTTCAGCTTCGGCCTGACCACCGCGGCGAACTATGCCCTGTCCGGCCTGGTGGTCTGGCCGGTGGCCGGCTTGTTCATCCTCGGCGGCCTGGGCGGCGGCGTGGCGGGATCGCGGCTGGCGCACCATCTCTCGTCGCGCCGAAACGCCCTCAATCGCGTCTTCGCCGCGGTTATCGTGGTCGTGGCGCTTTACATGCTGTCCCACAGCCTTGGCATGATCGGCCGCTAGCGGCGCGATGCCGACAGGCGGTTGGGCCTGTCGGCTGAGCCGGCCCACCGCATCGGGCGCGTGCCCCGACGCGTTCCGCCGTTTCGCGGCGGCGCGCGGCCGCGTTGTGGCGCGGGGGTGCCGTATTTTATATCGATATCGGAACGTTTAGCCCGTGGATGGCCGTCGCGGGTCACTGGTACCAGGCGAGACCGGCGCGGCTGCGGGCGAAGCCGCGGTGGAGCGGCGGGACTTCCGGCGGGTCGATGATGCCGAGGCGAGGCGGCGGCGGGGGTGGGGCGGGGCGGAACCGGGGCGGGCTGGGCAGGGCGAGGGCGGCCGGCACATCGGGCGAGGCGGGGATGGCGAGCATGCGGCAGAGCGGGCGCAGCAGGCGGCCGGCCTGGGGTGCGGCGGCGAGGAATTCGGGCAGTTCGGGCCGGGCGAGGATGTGCTGCACGAGAGAGCGCGCGGCGGCGACGGCCGGGCGCTGGGTTTCGGAGGCGCGCAGGAGCCAGCCGTGGCCGCGGGGCAGGTCGGCGGGCGGCTTCGCGGGGGAGGGGCGGGGCTGGCCGGCACGGGACGGCCGGGGCGGGGCGCCGGTCTGGCTGGGGAGGGTGCCGGCCTGGAACCTGGCGAACAGGGACTGGAAGCGGGCGGCGATGCGGGCGAGGCGCGCGGCGGTCAGGTCGAGGATGGGCATGCGCGCGGGTTCGCGGGCGACGAGGCGCAAGATGGCCTGTTGCAGCTGGGCTATGGTCGCGGCCAGGAGGGTTGCGAGCGTGTCCATTGGCCAGGAAGATATTCTCCTAACTAACCGATGTCAAGGACATTTGCACGGCGCGGCGGAGCAATCGCATGTGCCGTACGGGGTGCGGCCGGCCGCTCAGCTGACGAGCCGTCCATAGGTTTCCGGCCGGCGGTGGGTCTCGAAGCGCCAGGTTTCCTTGACCTGGCGCGCGACATCGAGATCGATGTCGGCCACCACCAGCGCGTCGCTGTTGTCGGGTCCCTGGGCGAGGATGCGGCCGCGCGGATCGGCGACGTAGCTCGATCCGTAGAACTCGCCGATCGCCCACGGTTCCTCGACGCCGACACGGTTGATCGCACCGACGAAGAACCCGTTCGCCACCGCCGCGGCCGGCTGTTCCAGCGTCCAGAGGTGCTGGCTGAGGCCTTTCCAGGTGGCCGAGGGGTTCACGACATATTCCGCGCCCGCCAGTCCGAGCGCGCGCCAGCCTTCCGGGAAGTGGCGATCGTAGCAGATGTAGACCCCGAGCTTGAGATAGCGGGTCTGGAACACCGGGAACCCCGTGGCGCCCGGCTCGAACCAGAAGCGCTCGGTGCCGCGGTCCTGGTTCGGGATCATGGTATGCAGGTGGCTGCCGGTGGTCGGGACATGGGTCTTCTCGTAGGTGCCGAGCACGGAGCCGTCGGCGTCGATCACCACCGCCGTGTTGGTCTTGCGGCCATTGTCGTGGCGCCGGTAGAGCGGCACCACGATCACCATGGCGTATTTGCGCGCGAGGTCGCACATCAGCTGCGTGGTCGGCCCCTCGGGCACACGCTCCGCCGCCTCCAGCCAGCGCGGCTCGACGACCGGGCAGAAATAGGGGGCGTTGAACACCTCCTGGAAGCAGATCACCTGCACGCCCTGCGCCGCGGCGCGGTGCACCTGCTCGACATGGGCGGCGTTCATCGCATCCCGGATCTCGGCCACGGGGGCCGAGGTGGGCGCCTTGAGCGCCATCTGAACCAGACCAACCCGGACCACCGACATCCTGCTGCCTCCCGACCTGTTCAAGGGTGGCGCCGCGATTGCCGCCGAACGCGGCGGTGCGGGCGCCACCGGCCAGCCCATTACGACATGCCTGAGCAGCGGGGGCCAGCCCGCGGGAGTCCGCCCAGAGCCCTGCCGGTCCGCATCGGGGGCGGCATCCGCCGGCAGGCCGGTCTTGCCGCGCGGGCGGAGGATGCGTCGCCAACGCAGGCGCCATTGCCCTTGGCCGCGATCTCGGGGAACATCGCGGCAATGGACGATTGAAGCAGGGAGCATTCGGATGAGTTGGACATCCAGCCTGGGCAATGCGCAGCTCGGCAATTTGGCCGAAGCCGCGATCGCCGACAGTTCGGTAAGTTACCAGGAAATGCTCGACCTGCTGAATGCCGCGACGGCGGAGGGCGTGACGGCGACGGAGTTCACCGACCTCCAGACGATCTATACCAATTTCTCTTCGGTCTATTCGAGCGACTACCTGAAGGCGATCAGCTACAACGTGATCCATTCCAACCCCGCCAATGCCAAGTGGTGGGGTGGCGCGCAGGTGATCGGCGATGTCGCCACGCTGGGCAACATGGCCGCCGGCATGTCCGAGCAGAAGGCGGGATGGCTGGTGGCCAAGTGGTTCCTCGGCCGCGACCTGCCGATGCCGGTGGTCGGCGGGGACACCGCCAACAGCAAGGCGTCGTCCGGGGTCTACAACTATGCCGTGGCATCGGGGCCGCTGTTCGTGGGCGGCGCGGCGCCGGCCGACGTCAACCAGGGCAGCGCCGGCACGTGCTACCTGGTCGCCAGCCTGGGCGCGATTGCCGGGGTGAACGGGGCGTTGATCACCGACGCCTTCATCGACAACGGCAACGGCAGCTACGGCGTGCGGTTCTACCTGGCCGGCGCGCCGGCCTATGTGACCGTGGACAAGAACGTGCCGGTGAACGGCACCAACAGCGTGGCGCTGAGCAGCAACCTGACCCATAGCCTGGCCGGCGAATCCTGGGTCTCGCTGTTCGAGAAGGCGTATGCCCAGCTGAACGCCCAGGCCAATATCAACAATGCCACCGCCTGGACCGGCGAAAGCAGCTACCAGTCGGTGGAGGGGGGCTGGGCCAATCCGATCAAGCAGATCACCAATCTGGATTACCGCTACTATTCCAGCTACTACAGCGGCGTGCCCGACGACCACAAGCTGTCCGAGGCCGTCTCCACCGATCCCGCAACCTACAAGCAAACCATCATCGACGCGCTGGCCGCCGGCGCGGTGGGGTGGGTCGGGTCGTTCGGCAAGACGACGAATGCGGGCAACGGCAAGCAGGATTTCGTGTCCGGCCACGCCTTCATGCTGTTGGGCTACGATGCCGGGACCGACAGCTTCAGCCTGCGCAATCCCTGGGGCGGCGTGGGCGACGGCTACAATCCCGAGTTCACGGCAAAGATCGGCGATTTCTGGAACAGCACCGTCAAGGCGGTGGTGGCGCTCTCCGAGCCCGTCGCGGCGGCGCCGAGCTATACCTATGCCCTGGCGACGGCCAGCACCGCGGCGGCGCCCACCCCCGAGGGCGCGTCGATCACGCTGACGATCACCCGCGGCGGCACCGGCACCGCCTCGACCGTGTACGTGTCGACCACGCCGCTGACCGCGGGGGCGGCGGACTTCGTTGCGCTGAACCGGGTGGCGGTGAACTTCGCCGCCTATGCGACGACGGCGACGGTGGCGGTCAAGACCAATGCCGACGACCTGGCCGAGGCGACGGAATCGCTGCGTGTCGATGTCTATGCCACGGCCAGCGACACCGCGAGCGCCGCCAACGCCACGGCGTATATCGGCGACAAGGCGGCGGATGCCTTCACCTATTCGATCGCCTCCAGCGCGGCCGATGCGGGGTCGGCGGTGGTGGAGGGCGGCGGGATCACCTTCACCATCACCCGCAGCGCCACCGGCACGGCGTCGACGGTGTATCTCTCGACCACTGCCGGCACCGCGGATGGCAGCGACATCAAGGGGCTGGCGCAGAGCGCCGTGACCTTCGCGGCGCACGAGAAGGTGAAGTCGGTGACCATCCCGACGCTGCAGGACAGCGTGGTGGAGGGGACCGAGGATTTCGCGCTCGAACTGTTCCCGAACCTCGAGACGAAGGCCAGCAGCGCCTCGGCCAAGGGCTACATCAAGGATGCCAGCCTGCCGTCCTACGGCTACACCATCCTGTCCTCGGCCGGCAGCGGGGCCGATGCGGTGCTGGAGGGCGGCAAGGTCACGTTCTCGATCCTGCGCAGCGGCACCGGCACGGCATCCACGGTGTATGTGGCAACGGTTGCGGGGTCGGCCGGCAATGCCGACTACACCGCGCTGCCGGCCAAGGCGGTGACCTTCGAGGCATACCAGACGGTGGCGACGCTGGATGTGGCGACCAACGAGGACTGGTGGCTGGAGGCGGTCGAGTATTTCAAGCTCGAACTCTACCTGAACCAGGGCGACACGACCTACGCCACCTACGGCACCGGCTTCATCGCCGACAAGCCGAACTCGGAATTCAACTACACGATCGCCAACAGCTCCGAGGCGACGCCGGCGAGCGAGGGCAGCGACATCGTGTTCACGGTGACCCGCAGCGGCAGCGGCATCGCCTCGACGGTGTATGTCAGCACCGCGGACGGCACCGCCGGCACCCTCGACTACAGCCCGATCGACAAGCTGGCGGTGAACTTCGCCGCCTATGAGACGACCCGGACGGTGACGGTCAAGACGCTGGGCGACCAGCAGAGCGAGGGCGGCGAGTATTTCTTCCTGAACCTGTACCGCAATGTCGCCGACAGCAGCTACGCCACCTACAGCAAGGCGCAGATCGCCGATGCCGCGCCGGTGGACTACGACTACGACGTGACCTCGTCCGCCGGGCCCGGCGCGCCGGTGGCGGAGGGCGGCGCGATCACCTTCACCATCACGCGCAGCGGCAGCGGCGCCGCCTCGACCGTCTACGTCAACACCACCTCGGCCACCGCCACGGCCGATTCGGACTTCGCCGGGCTGGCCGGGCAGGTGGTGAATTTCGCCGCCTATGAAACCACCAAGACGGTGACGGTGGAGACCTACAAGGACAGCGCAAGCGAGGGGAGCGAGTATTTCTGGCTCGACCTGTTCAAGAGCTACGCCGACAGCCAGGCGGGGAACTACGCCAGCTTTGCCGGCGGCTACATCACGGACGCCGCGGCCAGCGACTATACCTATGCCGTGGCCAGCAATGCCGGGTTCGGCACCCCGGCCAGCGAGGGCGACGCGATCGCCTTCACCATCACCCGCAGCGGCAGCGGCAGCGCCTCCACGGTCTATGTCGCCACGTCGGACTCATCGGCGCGGGCGGGCGCGGACTATGCCGGGCTGGCCATCCAGGCGGTGAACTTCGCCGCCTTCGAGACCTCCAAGACGGTGATGGTGGCCACCTACCAGGATGGCGTGGCCGAGGGGACCGAGCATTTCTGGCTCGATCTGTACACCAGCTATGCCGACAGCCAGGCGGGCAAGTATGCCGGCTATGCCGGGGCCTATATCGCCGATTCCGCGGCCGCCTCGTTCGACTACACCATCGCCAGCAATGCCGGCGCGAGCACGCCGGTGGCCGAGGGCGACGCGGTCAGCTTCACCATCACCCGCAGCGGCAGCGGGGCGGCATCGACGATCTACCTGAGCACCAGCGGCGACACCGCCACCGACGGCGTGGATTTCGAGGCGTGGTCGAGCCGGGCGGTGACGTTTGCGGCCGACGAGACGACCCGGACGGTGACGCTGGCCACCTACCGGGACAACGTGGCGGAGGGCGACGAGTCGTTCTGGCTGGACCTGTACACCAGCTATGCCGACAGCCAGCAGGGCAGCTACGCCACCTATGCGAGCGCGCACATCGCCAATGTGGCGGCGGAGGCGTTCGACTACAGCGTGAGCAGCGACGCCACCGAGGGCGACCCGGTGAGCGAAGGCGGCACGGTCACCTTCACCATCACCCGCAGCGGCACCGGGGCGGCATCGACGGTGTATGTCAGCACCTCCGATTCCACCGCCTGGGCGGATTTCGACTTCGAGGCGCTGTACGGCCAGAAGGTGAGCTTCGCGGCCGACGAGACCACGAAGACGGTGACGGTGGCGACCTATCACGACGGCTACACCGAGGGGACGGAGCGCTTCTGGCTCGACCTGTTCACCAGCTACGCCGACAGCCTGGTGGACAACTATGCGAGCTACGCCAGCGCCTATATCTCCGATGCCGCGGAGTCCACGTTCGGCTACAGCGTGAGCACCGGTTCCACGGCGGGCACCCCGACGGCCGAGGGCGACGCGGTGAGCTTCACCATCACCCGCAGCGGCACCGGGGCGGCATCGACGGTGTATGTCAGCACCGTGGATTCCTCGGCCTGGGGCGGGTACGACTACCAGTGGCTGGCCGCCCAGCCGGTGAGCTTCGCGGCCGGCGAGACCACCAGGACGGTGACGGTGGCGACCTATGAGGATGGCTACACCGAGGGGACGGAGCAGTTCTGGCTTGCGCTTTACACCAGCTATGCCGACAGCGTGACCGACAGCTACGCCGCCTATTCCGACGCCTATATCGCCGATCCGCCGAAGTCGGGCTTCCAATACGCCGTCAGCAGCAATTCCCCGGCCGGCGACCCGGTGCGCGAGGGCGGCACGATCACCTTCACCGTCACCCGCAACGGCACCGGCGCCGCCTCCACCGTCTATGTCACCAGCGTCCAGGCGACGGCCTGGGAGGACGACGACTATGCCGGGCTGCCGTATGTCACGCTGGATTTCGCGGCCGGCGAGACGACCAAGTCGGTGACGGTGCAGACCTATAACGACGCGTATCTCGAGGGCGACGAGTATTTCTGGCTCAATCTGTACGAGACCTACGCCGACGCGCTGTACAACAACTTCGCCACCTACGGCACCGCGTTCATCCGCGACTTCCATTACCCCGCCGGCGCGCCGGTGGGCGGGCCATCGGGGGCGTCGCCGCAGGGTTCGGGCGTCGGGCCGGGCGCGGGGCCGGGCGCGGGGCCGGGCGCCGGGCCGGGGGGGCTGGTGGCGGAGGATGTCGCCATCGCCAGCTATCGCGGCGACAAGCCGGGTGTTTTCGCCAACAGCCGCGCCTTCGCCGCGATCCGCGCGGATGGCAGCGTGGTCACCTGGGGCGAGGCGCAAAGCGGCGGCGACAGCAGCGCGGTGGCAGCCCAGTTGCAGGGCGTGGCGCAGGTGTTCGCGAACGACTTCGCCTTTGCGGCGCTGCGCCAGGACGGCGCGGTGGTGACCTGGGGCCGCGCCGATCTGGGCGGCAACAGCGCCGCGGTGGCGGCGTCGCTCGATGGCGGCGTGGCGGTGGTGCAGGTGTTCTCCACCATGCGGGCGTTTGCCGCGTTGCGCAGCGACGGCGCGCTGGTGACCTGGGGCGATCCCGCCACCGGCGGCGACAGCACCGGCGTGGCGGCGAAGCTGGATGGCGGTGTGGACGTGCTCGCGGTGGTGTCCAACATGTCGGCCTTCGCCGCCCTGCGCGCCGACGGGTCGGTCGTCACCTGGGGCTATGGCCCGTTCGGCGGCGAAAGCAGCCAGGTGGCGGCGGCGCTGGACGGCACCACCGCGGTGGTGCGGCTGGCGGCCACCGGATCGGCCTTCGCGGCGATCCGCGCCGATGGCTCGGTGGTTACCTGGGGCAATGCGGGCGATGGCGGCGACAGCAGCGCGGTTGCGGCGGCGCTGGACGGCACCATCGACGTGGTCGGCATCTGCGCCACATCCTCCGCCTTCGCTGCGATCCGGTCCGACGGCTCGGTGGTGACCTGGGGCCAGGACCAGAGTGGCGGCAGCAGTGCGGCGGTGACCGGCCTGCTGGATGGCACCATCGACGTGGTGGCGCTGACCGCCACCGACAGCGCCTTTGCCGCCTTGCGTGCCGACGGCTCGGTGGTGGCCTGGGGCAGCACCACCGGCGGCGGCGTGACCGCGCCGGTGGCGGCCGCGTTGGACGGTACCGTCGATGTGGTGAAGATCGTCGCCACCAGCGCGGCCTTTGCCGCCTTGCGCGCCGACGGCACCGTGGTGACCTGGGGCTACGGCCCCTATGGCGGCGACCAGTCCGCGGCCAGCGGCGCGCTGAGCGGTGTCGTGCGCCTGGCGGCGACCGACCAGGCCTTCGCGGCGCTGAAGGGCGACGGCTCGGTGGTGACCTGGGGCAGCTATCTCGGCGGCGGCAACAGCACCGAGGTTCAGGCCCAGCTCGACGGCACGATCGACGTGGTGCAACTGGCGGGCACCGGGCTGGCCTTTGCGGCCCTGCGCGCCGATGGCTCGGTGGTGACCTGGGGCGACCAGGCCCAGGGCGGCAACAGCACCGCGGTGGCCCCCGCGCTGACCGCGGTGGCCCGGCTGGCCGCCGGCGGCGCCATCGATGCCGCCGAGATCGCCATCGCCGCCGCCGACGCCAGCAAGGCCGAGGGCGCCGCCGGGGCGACCACCGGCTTCACCTTCACCGTCACCCGGGGCGGCAACACCAGCTCGGCGGTGAGCGTGCCGTACAGCGTCGCCCCGGCGGCGTTGCGCCCGGCGGGTGCCGGTGCCTTCGTCGGCGGCGCGCTGCCGTCCGGGCAGGTCAGCTTCGCGGCGGGCGAGACGAGCGCCACGTTGACCATCGATGTCGCCGGCGACGACGTGGCCGAGGGCAACCAGGGTTTCGTCGTCACGCTCGGCCCGGCCCTGGTCGGCGTGGCGATCACCACCGCGAGCGCGACCGGCACGATCCTGGAGGACGAGCCGATCGGCGGCATCGCGGTGATGAACACCACCACCGGCCTGCCGGAGGCGATCACGCCGATCTACTACACCGGCCCGGTCGCCGGGCTGGAGCGCGAGTTCATCCTGGTCAGCCCGGACGACCTGGCCATCGCGCTGGCCGGGCCGAACTGGTTCGTCCATTCCGGCAGCGGCGACGATGCCATCGCCGCATTCGGCGGCACCAATGTGCTGGATGGCGGCACCGGCTCGAACTTCCTCACCGGCGGGCCCGGTGCGGACACGTTCTTCATCGATGCGCGCGGGGCCACGGCGCCGATCTGGAGCACGCTGAACGGCTTCAGCGCCGGCGATGCGGCAACCCTGTGGGGGATTTCGCAGGCCGACTTCGCGCTGGACTGGTTCGACGACCAGGGCGCGAAGGGCTACACCGGGCTGACCCTGCATGCCACCGCCGCGGGCAAGCCGACCGCCTCGCTGACCCTGCCCGGATTTACCGACGAGCAGCGCCGGGCCGGTGGCCTGCAAGTGGCCTTCGGGCACGATCCAGCCAGCGACAGCGACTACATGTACGTGCTGGCGGCGTGAACACAGGCGTCCCGGCGGGACGTTCGGCGTTGGCCCAGAGGCCGTTGGCGAGGACGGCGGAGCCGGCTCCGTCACGATGCGCCGATGCGGCGTGGATCGCGCGGATGCTCACGGAGTCACGGCATATGGCCTAGAATTTGTCCTTCCGGGCCCGCAGATCGGCCAGGGTGGCCACATCCCCGGCGCGCAGGAACGGGTTGCACGCCAACTCATCGGACAACCGGCTGGGCAGCGTTGGCAGCCCCATCGCGCGCAACTCCTTCACCCGCTGGGCATAGGCGCGCAGGTCCTGGTTATCGGGGTCGGCATGCAGGGCGAAGCTGGCGTTGCTTTCGGTGTATTCGTGGCCGCAGCACACCAGCGTTTCACCCGGCAGCGGGGCGAATCGCATCAGGCTCTTGAACATCTCCGCCGGCGTGCCTTCCAGCAACCGCCCGCAGCCCAGGCTGAACAGCGTGTCGCCGCACAGCAGCACGCCGCCATCGGCGAAGTAGTAGCTGATGTGGCCGCGGGTATGGCCCGGCGTCTCGATCACCACCGCCGACGAGGCGCCCAGGTCCACCTCCGACCCCTCCCAGACCTCGCGGTCCAGCTTCGGCAGGCGGTGGGCATCGGCCTTCGCGCCCACGACGGGCACGCCGTAATGCGCGCGGATCGCATCGGTGCCCGCCACGTGGTCGCCATGGTGATGGGTCAACAGGATCATGTCGAAACTGCCGCCCTCGGCCGCAATCGCCGCATCGATGGCGCGGATCACCGGGTCGACCTCGGCGGGGTCGACAATGGCGCGGCACCCGCTTTCCTCGTCGCGCAGCAGCCATGCGTAGTTGTCGGACAGGATAGGGACGGCTGTGACTTTGATCATGGCCAAGCGTAGCATCTGCCCAGGGGTATGCAAAAGGGGCGTGCGCCCGGGGCTGCACGGCCTGGTCGCGGCGGCGGGTGCGGTGAGACCTGGCGCCCGCGGGTCGGGAACCTGGCGGTTGGTGCAGAAGTGCCTACTTCCTCAGCGGGTTTTGGCTTATAGCTGGTTGGGCACGCGAAGTTCACGCCCCCCAGGAGCCTGACCGATGGCCATGGCGCTTTCCCTCAGCCGACTGGCATCCAGCCAGTTGCGCACGCTGATCCGCCGGCGGCTTGCCGGGCTCGGCGCGATGGCGCTGGCGGCTGCGGCGGTGGTGCTGCTGGCGGTGCTGGCCACCTATGACGCGCAGGACCCGTCGCTGAACACGGCGACGGCACGCACCGCCCGCAACCTGTTCGGCGCGCCCGGGGCGGCGGCGGCCGACCTGTTGTTGCAGGGATTCGGTGCGGCTGCGGTGCTGCCGGGGTTGGCGCTGCTGGCCTGGGCCTGGCGGCTGGGCGTGGGCGGCCATGGCGGCGGGCGCGGCTCGGCGCTGTGGCGCGTGGTTGCGCTGCTGGCGGCGATGCCGGTGCTGTCGGCGGCGCTGTCGGCGGCGACCGTGCTGCTGGCGGTGTCGCCGCATTGGCCGGCGGCGGCCGGGCCGGGCGGGGCGGCCGGGCTGATCGTTTCGGCCGATGCGATGGCGGCCGGGCGCGGGCTGATGGGCCAGGCGGGCGGCGCCGTGGTCTGGGGCATGCTGAGCCTGCTGGCGCTGGTGTTGTCGCTGCTGGCGCTGGGGCTTTCGCTGGCGGAATGGCGTGCGGCGGTGCGTCTGGTGGGCCGCGTGGTGCGCCGGGTGCGCTATATCGTCGCCTGGGCCGCCTATCTGGTGCGTCGGCTGGCTTGGGCGGGCGCCTGGGTGATCAACCGGGTGAACGGCAGCGGCGGTGCGGCCGCCCCGGTGGCGGTGGCGCAGGGGCGGGCGGAGCCGGCGATCGTCATTCCGCGCGCGCCCGAGCCGGCCGCGCCGCCGCCGCGGCCCCCCAATGCCGCCGGCGTGGTGGCCGAGGCCGAGGCGCCGCGCGCCGCCGTCAAGGCGCCGCCGGTTCGCCCGGCGCCGCCGCGCAAGCTGCCGGCACCGCGCCAGGTGGAGCTGCCGCTGGAGACCGGGACATGGAAGCTGCCGCCGCTGGCGCTGTTGACGCCGCCGCCCATGCGGGCCGCGTCCGGACCGACCAGCGAGGCGCTGCAGGGCACGGCGCGCCAGCTTGAATCCGTGCTGTCGGATTACGGCGTGCAGGGCCAGATCGTGGCGATCCGGCCGGGGCCGGTGGTGACGCTGTACGAGCTGGAGCCGGCGCCGGGCATCCGCTCGGCCCGGGTGATCGGGCTGGCCGACGACGTGGCGCGCTCGCTGTCGGTGACGGCGGTGCGCATCGCCACCGTGCCGGGCCGCAACGTGATCGGCATCGAGGTGCCGAATTCCAAGCGCGAGACGGTCTATCTGAGCGAGTTGATCAATACGCCGGAATGGGAGGAACAGGGCGGGCGGCTGGCGCTGGCGTTGGGCAAGGATATCGGCGGCGCGCCGGTGATTGCCGATCTGGCGCGCATGCCGCATCTGCTGGTGGCGGGCACGACGGGATCGGGCAAGTCGGTGGGGATCAACGCGATGATCCTGTCGCTGCTGTACAAGATGTCGCCGGACCAGTGCCGGCTGATCCTGATCGACCCGAAGATGCTGGAACTGTCGGTGTACGAGGGCATTCCGCACCTGATGGCGCCGGTGGTGACCGAGCCGGCCAAGGCGGTGGTGGCGCTGAAGTGGACGGTGCGGGAGATGGAGCGCCGGTACCGCGCCATGTCCGGCCTGTCGGTGCGCAATATCGGCGGCTACAACGACCGGGTGACCGACGCGCGCGCGCGGGGCGAGGTGGTGACGCGGCGGGTGCAGACCGGGTTCGACAGCGAGACCGGCAAGCCGATCTTCGAGGACCAGCCGCTGGCGCTGGAGACGCTGCCGCTCATCGTGGTGGTGATCGACGAGATGGCCGATCTGATGATGGTGGCCGGCAAGGAGATCGAGGCGGCGGTGCAGCGGCTGGCGCAGATGGCGCGCGCGGCCGGCATCCATGTGGTGATGGCGACCCAGCGGCCATCGGTGGATGTGATCACCGGGACGATCAAGGCGAATTTCCCCACGCGCATCAGCTTCCAGGTGATCTCGAAGTTCGACTCGCGGACGATCCTGGGGGAGCAGGGTTCGGAGCAGCTGCTGGGGATGGGCGACATGCTGTACATGGCCGGGGGCGGGCGGATCACGCGCGTGCACGGGCCGTTCGTGACCGACCGGGAGGTGGAGGAGATCGTGGCCTATCTGCGCGAGCAGGGCGAGCCCGACTACCTCGACGAAGTGACGGAGCCGCCGGAGAACGGCGACGAGCCGCTGGCGCTGGGCGGCATCGGTGGCGGCAGCGACGACGACAAGTCGCTGTTCGACCAGGCGGTGGCGGTGGTGGCGCGCGACGGCAAGGCCAGCACCAGCTACATCCAGCGCAAGCTGGCGATCGGCTACAACAAGGCGGCGCGGCTGGTGGAGCAGATGGAGACGGAGGGGATCGTCGGGCCGGCCTCGCCGACGGGAAAACGCGAGATCCTGGTGCGGCGGACGCAGGACGAGGATTAGTGCGAATCGCGCAGGCCGAGCCCCTGGCGCTCTGATCCAATCGATCGATTGAACGACCCATGAATCCGGGCAAGAGCAGGGCTTTGCCCTGCACCCACGAAAGGCCGGGGGCCTTTGTTGGAGTGGACGGCCCCGCGGCATCTGGTGCCAAGGTTGTCGTGTCCTCCAACCGAAAGGACCGCCCAAATGGAGCTTAAGCGTGTAGGTCTGGATACGTCCAAGGCCATCTTCACGGTTCATGGTGTCGATCAGAACGAGCGCGTCGTGGTTCGCGTGATCTGAAGCGCGCGGCGCTGGAGGGTTATTTTGCCAAGCTGCCGCCGACGGTGGTGGCGCTGGAGGCGTGCGGGGCGTCGCACCACTGGGGTCGGCGGCTTGGCGCCCTTGGCCACGAGGTGCGGCTGATCCCGCCGCAATACGTCAAGCCGTTCGTCAAGCGCTCCAAGAACGACAGCCGCGGCGCCGAGGCGATCGGCGAGGCGGCCTCGCGCCCTGGCATGCCAACCGTGCCGGTGCGCTCGGCCGAGCACCAGGGCGAGGCGATGGTGATTTCGCTGCGCGAGATGCTGGTCGGGCAGCGCACGCAGTGGGTGAACACGATCCGCGGCCACGCCGCCGAGTTCGGCGTGACTACCGGCACGTGACTACCGGCAAGGGCATCGGCCGGGTGGATGATCTGCTGGACCGTGTCGCATCCGATGCCACGGTCCCGCCGGCGGCACAGGAGATGCTTCGCTTTGCTGGCGCCGAGGTAGCGCATCTTGACGAACGGATCGGCGCGCTCGACCGCCAGATGCAGCGCCGGCACAAGGCCAATCCGGTGAGCCAGAAGCTGGCCCAGATACCGGGCATCGGCCCGATCGGCGCACTCAGCCTGGCGCTGACGGTGGATGCGGGTCGGTTCCAGTCGGCGCGCCACTTCGCGGCCTGGCTGGGCCTGGTGCCGAAGCAGCACGCGACCGGCGGCCGACAGCGGCTGGGCGGCATCAGCCAGGCAGGCAATGAGCGATTGCGCCGGTTGCTGGTGGGGGGCGCGATGTCGGTGATCCGTTTCGCCAAGCCCGGCAGCAAGAGTGGCTCAGCCTGGCTGTTGCAATTGCTGGAGCGCAAGCCGCGCAAGCTGGCGGCGGTGGCTCTGGCCAACAAGATGGCCCGCATCGCGTGGGCCATGATGTCGAGCGGTGACGCCTACCGGCCGTGTGCCGTGGCTGGCTGACCCGCTCGGCGGTGCCGTCGGCGCAAGGAGTGAGCTGCAGGAAGATGGCGATCGGTCGAACCGACGAACGAGTGAACCCGTGGCTTCCAATGGCCCGTAGAGGCCGTGCCTCTGTTGTGGCCTCGTTCGCGCAACCCATCTGGGCCCGCGGCCATGTGCCGCACCAACAGGCCGGACACATGACCGCAATCGCGCCGAGCGACATTTCCTGCAATTCGACCCTTGAACCAAAGGGGCCGTCCACACAAGACCCACTACTTCCCAAATGGATGAGGTCCCGGGGCTCGGTGCGGCGCGCGCCTTCGTGCGACGGGCAGCAGTTGAAGACGCGCATGTCGGATTGCAACCGTCAACGCGGGCATTTCGAGGCAGCGTTTCGGTTCCCGCTGCCGTTACCGGCCGTCGAGGAAGCGCTTCATCAGGCGGATGACGTCGCCGGCCTTTTCCATGTGCGGCATGTGGCCGGCGTGATCGAGTACATGGCTCTCGGCCTTGATGGCGGCGGAATGGGCAGCGGGCACGATCCTGTCGTCCCGGCCGAATATGAGCTGCACGGATACGCCGGATGTCGCGAGCCCGGCGGCGAAGTCGCGGCTTTGCCGCCCGCCTGCGAACCAGGTCTGCGCGATCGACCGCAAGGCGGGGGCGACACCGTCGAGGCGTTTGTAGCGCATGACGTCCTCCACCATCGCCCGGCTGACCAGCGCCGGATCGTGCACCAGCATGCCGAGGATATCGGCGATCTCCTTGCGGCGCTCGGCGCGGACGAAGCCGTCGATGAACGCGCCGTTGATCTCGGGGCCGAGCCCGGCGGGCGCGATCAGGGTGAGGGAGGCGACACGCGCCGGAGCACGCGCGGCGATCAGGGCGGCGATGGCGCCGCCCATGGAATGGCCGGCGAAATGGGCGCGCGGGATGGCGAGTTCGTCCAGGAGGTCCTCCACGGCCCCGGCGAACATCTCGGCCGTGCCGGTGCCGACATCCTTGCCGGAGGCACCGTGGCCGGGCAGGTCGATGGCGATCGTGCGGCGGGTCTCGGCCAAGGCGGGCTGCACGAACATCCAGCTGTTGAGATCCGCACCGAAGCCGTGGATCAGCACCAGGGGAGTCGCCTCGCCGCCGCCGATGTCGAGGAAACGCAGGCGCCTTCCCTTCACCTCCAGCGTGCGGGGTTCGGGAGGGGCTGCCTCGTCAACCGCGGCTTCGCCAAGCGGCGCCACGGCGAACCCGCCGATGAAGGCGTCGATTTCGGCGGCACTCGCGCTGGGGTCGCCGATCACGGCAAGGATGGCGCCGATCGGCAGGGTGCTGCCGACCGGCGCCAGGATGCGCAGAACCGTGGCGTCGTGCTCGGCCTCGACGACGTTGGTGATCTTGGACGTCTCGATCTCCAGCAACTCGTCGCCGGCGGAGATCGCCTCGCCCGCCTCGCGCATCCAGCCCACGACCTTGCCCTCGGTCATGGTCAGGCCCCATTTCGGCATGGTGATGGCGATCAGCGCGGCGCTCATCGTCCGTATCCATGGGCGTGGCGCACGGCGTCGGCGATCCGGATGGCGTCGGGGATGTAGAGTTTCTCCAGCGCCGGGGCGAACGGCACCGGGGTGTGCGGCGCGGTCACCCGGCGGATCGGCGCCTTCAGCGCACCGAACGC
>JADLHF010000178.1 GCA_020848935.1 Acetobacteraceae bacterium | reverse complement strand
GCCATGACCATCCAGCTGTGCACCGGTTCAAGGGTGCGCCGGCGGCATTTGTCGTTGGCTGGCCGACGTGCTTGCGGTACCAGTATTGCGCGCACCAGCGTTTCGCGGCGCGATGACGTTCGGCCGGCCAAGCTTCGGTGGCCGCCTTGGCGAGGTGGTTGCGAGGACCGCGCCACCCGCCACATGGGCGTTGGTCCGGTTGGGGGCGCTTAATTGATGGTTTGGATTGGTCATCAGCACGCGATGCCGTCCGGTATCTGACGATGAGGGATTAGCAAGAGATGACAGACAGTATGACCGAGACGGGATTCTGGCGCGACAAGCGGGTGTTCGTGACCGGGTGCAGCGGATTTCTCGGCTCCTGGATGATCAAGGAGCTGCACCGTCTGGGGGCCACCACGGTCGGCTTGGTGCGGGACCGCGGCCGCTTCGTGACGACCCCGGACGACCCTGACATCATGCCGCATTTCGTGGTTCAGGGCGCGCTGGAAGACTACGAGACCGTGTTGCGCGGCATCAACGAACACGAGGCGGACACGGTCATGCATCTCGGCGCGCAGCCGATCGTCGGCACCGCGCTGCGCAACCCGCGCTCGACCTTCGAGGCGAATATCCGGGGCACCTGGAACGTGCTGGAGGCGTGCCGCGAGACCGGCAAGCTGGTCAAGCGCATCGTCGTCGCCTCGTCCGACAAGGCCTATGGACAGGCCGACAAGCTGCCCTATGACGAGGCGATGCCGCTGAACGGCCGGCATCCGTACGACGCGTCGAAAAGCTGCACGGACATCATCGCGCAGACCTACCACCACACCTACAAATTGCCGGTCTGTGTGACGCGGGCGGGCAACTTCTACGGCGGGCGCGACCTCAACTTCAACCGCATCGTGCCGGGCACCGTCCGCTGGGCGATCAACGGCGAGCGGCCGGTCCTGCGCAGTGACGGCAGCATGATCCGCGACTACATCTATGTCCGCGACGTGGTGCGGGCCTATCTCCAGCTGGCCGAATGCATGCAGGATCCGGCGATCCATGGCCATGCCTTCAACTTCAGCACCGAGCAGCCGATGTCAGTGATCGACCTGGTGCGGACCATCCTGGCCCAGGCCGGGCGGGCGGAGCTGGAGCCTGTGGTCCTCGGCGAAGCGACCAACGAGATTCCCGAACAGCATCTGGCTGCCGGCAAGGCGCGGCGCATGCTTGGCTGGACACCGGGTTGGACCCTGGAGGCGGCACTGACCGAGACGATCGGATGGTACCGCGGCTGGCTGGCTGCCGGCGCGGCGGCGCACGCTGCACAATGACATCACCGGGCCGAGGCCATCCATGGGCGACGCCGGCGCGCAGTGGCGTGGCCGACGCATGAACCTGCGGTTCAACCCGCCGGGCGAACCGCCACAAGTGGGCAGCAATGCCGCAGTGCGGCGGCAGCGCCCGCGCGCGCCCGACCAGTTGCTGCCGATCGTATCGCTGAGCGACTTGGCCGAGATCGTGTGGCGCCGGATCTGGTCCATCATCCTGATCACCGTGCTCAGCATCCTGCTGACGCTCGGCTATCTCCAGCTCATCCGCGGCGACCTGTACATGGCGGAGGCGAAGCTGCTGGTGCGCATCGGTCAGGAACAGGCGCCCTCGCCGACAATGATCGATCGCTCGATGCTGTTCTCGGCACAGACCGGCTATGCCACGGCCGAGATGGAGATGCTGCGCAGCCGCGACCTGATCAGCGCGCTGATCGACCGCATCGATCTGACCGAACAGCCACGTCCGCCACCAACCTCGCTGTTCGGCCTGGTCAAGGAGACCGTCAGGCGGTGGTGGCGGCAGCTGAAGGAGGCTTTCGACGAAGCGATGATCTGGGCGGGGCTGAAGCCACGCCTGACCGAGCGCGAGCTGGCGATCGAGGCGGTGAGCAAGGCGTTGCTGGTGGAAGCCACGCCCAACAGCAACATTTTCACCGCCCGGCTGTTCTGGCCGCAGCGCGGCGCGCCGGAGTTGATGCTGAAGATGTTGGTCGATCGGTATCTGTCGCACCGCGCGACTTTGTTCCAGGGCACAACGGCGACGAATTTCTTCGGCGAACGCCGTCGCGAAACCGCGGCGCGGCTGCTGGAGACCGAGCAGGCACTGGGCGCATACGAGCGGGAGCATGGCATCAGCAACCCCGACGACCAGCGCACCGCATTGCTGCGCCGCCTGTCGGATGCCGATACCGGCGTGGATGCGGCGCGGCTGGACCTCCAGCTGGCGCAGACCGCTTTGGCGCAGTTGCGGGCTGCCGATCAATCCGGCCACGACGAGCTGGCCAGCTTTGCCGTGGCCCAATCCGGCAGCGTGTTGCAGCAGACCCTTGCCGGCGAGCTCGCGACCGCGGCGGCGCGGTTGTTGGCGGCGCAGACCACGGCCGGCGCCCAGGATCTCACCATTCGCCGGTTGCAGGCGAGCATGCGGGCGCTGTCGCGGGCCCTGGCGCAGCAACTGGGCGCCACGGCCGAGCAGCGCCGCGTCCAGCTTGCCATGCGCGAAAGGCAGCGCGAGGAGATCCGCCTCCGCCTCCAGACGCTGCAGGACGATATCGGGCGCTGGCAGGAACTCAAGCGCGACGTGGCGAGTGCGGCGCGGGCCTATGACTTCAACGACAACAAGCTGAACGAGGCGACCGGCATCGCGGCACTGGAAGCGGCCCGGCTGGGCAATGTGGTGGTGGTGCAGTCGCCCTCGGAACAGGCGACGCCGGTCGGCGTGCGCAAGAGCTCGATGCTGGCCTTTGCCGCGGTCGGCGGGTTGATGCTGGCGCTGACTTGGGTGGTGCTGCGCGAGTTCTTCGATCACCGGCTGAAGACCCCGGGCGATGTCGAGCGCCGGCTCAACCTGCGCCTGCTGGCTGCCGTGCCGCAGGGCCGCCGGGGATTCGGCGTGGGGCGGCCGATCGACCCGGCGGCGGACGCGGTGCTGGCGCGCACGGCGGCCGCGCTCGGCCGCTATGTCAGCGAGGAGGGCATGCGGGTGCTGGTGGTCACGGCCGGTGCCGATGGCGAAGGGGCGAGCACGGTGTGCGCCCATGTCGGGCGCCACATGGCGGGGTTGTTGGGTCTTCGCGTGTTGCTGGTGGACATGGGCGGGCGGCGGCCGGGCCTGCGGGAATATGTTGCCGGCCTGGCGCGACCGCCGGCGATGGTTGTGCTGGACGCCGAGCGCCCGGACCCGGGGATTTTCGCCCGCGCGGATGGCTGGGCGATCGCCGATTTCGACGCAGTATCGGATGCCACGGGCGGCAGACCCAGCCTGGATGCGCTCATTGCCGCGGCAGGCGAGCAGTTCGACCTGGTGATGATCGACGCGCCGCCCTGGCAGAGCGGGGCCGAGACGCTGCTGGCGATCCGTGCCTGCACGCATGTCATGCTGGTGGCCGCCGCCAACAGCCTGTCCTGGGAGCCGTTGGAACGGCTTTGCGCCGACCTTGAAGAGGAGCGGGTGGAACTGGTCGGCTGCGTGCTCAATCGCTATCGCCGCTACCTGCCGCGCTGGCTGCACGAGGTGCTGCGATGAACGCCCCGCCCGCCACATCGATCGCGGTCAGTGTCGTCATTCCCTGCAAGAACCGCACGGCGATGCTGCGCGATTGCATGCGCGGCCTGGCCCGCCAGGACCTGGGGCTGGACCGGTTCGAGGTGGTGCTGGTGGACAATTGCTCCACCGAGGATCTCGGCGTGGTCGCCGATGAGGCGCGCGCGCTCGGCCTCAACCTGCGACTTGCCCGCACGCCGCAGGACCGCGGGCCGGCGCCGGCGCGCAATCTCGGCGTGTCGCTGGCCAGCGCGCCGATCATTGCCTTCACCGACAGCGACTGCCGCCCCACCGCGCCGTGGTTGCGCACGGCCCTGGCGCATTTTGCCGATCCCGCCATCGCCTTCGTTGGTGGGCCGGTGCTGGCCAAGCCGGAACAGCAGGTGACGCTGACGTCGCGCATCACCTTCGTCACGCCGGCCGAGCACCCGACCTTTCCCACCGCAAACCTGCTGATGCGACGCGACTTGTTCCTGTCGCACGGTGGTTTCGACACGGCTTTGAGCTTCGTCGATCCCTGGGATCGGACGACGGAGTGCGCCGATACCGACCTGGCGTGGCGGATGCTGAAATCAGGCTGCGCCCGGAGTTTTGAGCCGCGCGCGATCGTCGAGCATGAAGTGGAGACGCAGGGGCTGTTGATGTGGTTCTGTGACCCGTCGCGCCTGTTCGTGCTGCCGGAATTGCTGCGCCGCCACCCGGAGCTGCGGCGTGAGCTGCTGACATTCAACCTGTTTTTCTATTTTCCGGCGGCGTTGCTCTATCTGCTGCTGCCAGCTTTGGCGGTGATTGCGTGGTATTATCCCGCCGCGCTGCTGCTGTTGCCCGTGGTATTGCTGCTGCGGGCAATCCAGCGCACCCGCAGCCTCAACCCGTCCAAGGTCGGGGCGCAGATGGTGCATACCCTGGCGCACATTCCGCGCATGCTGGTGATGAATGCGACCCTGATCTACGGCAGCATCCGTTTCCGCAACCTGGTCCTTTGACAACAGCACCCATGCCCCGCCCGGGTGCGGCGGCATCATTCGCATAGGAGACGATATCGCAATGGCGACTCGCAGCATGCATTTCCTGGGTGTCCGCACTTCGCTCTACGCCAGCGGCAAGCGCGCGGGGTTGGAGATTTCCGTGCCCATCGGCGCATTGCGCCGCGGCGGCGTCGATGTCGCCCAGGTGCCCGCCCCGGCCGCGGCGCCGGCCAATCCCAGCGAACTGGCCCGCGCGGTGGCGGCAATCGAGTGGTACCACACGATCGATCTTGGCGGCGGCGTGGTCACGCCGGGCTATTACGACCATCGGCCGATCCTGCACCACTATAACCTGCCGGAGCGGATGAACGGCATGCGGGTGCTGGACATCGCCAGCTTCGACGGCTTCTGGGCCTACGAGTTCGAGCGTCGTGGGGCGGCCGAAGTGGTGGCGTTGGATATCGAGCGGGCGACGGAGCTCGACCTGCCATGGCGCATCCGCGCGGGCATGGGCGAGGCCGAGTTGCAGCGCCGGTTCGGCGCCGGTTTTGAACTGGCGCATGCCACGTTGGGCTCGAAGGTCAAACATGTGCACTGCAACGTCTATGACCTGACGCCAGACAGGCTGGGTCAGTTTGACCTGGTGCATTGCGGCGACCTGCTGCTGCATCTGCGCGATCCCATCGGGGCGCTGATGCGCATCCGTGGCGTGACCCGCGGCGAGGCGCTGGTCTCCGACGTGATCTATCCCGACCTGGATCGGCATGACGGGCTGCCGATCGTGCAATACAATGGCGGGGCGGGCGAAAACATCTGGTGGCGGCTGGGTGCGAACGCCCTGTCGCGCATGATCTTCGATGCCGGGTTCGAAACGGTTCACGAAACATCCCGCTTCCGCTATGGCGCCCGCGGCCAGCCGGCGGTGATGTGGCACGCGGTGTACCGGGCGGCGCCCTGAGCGGCGGATCGACCACGAGGGCCGAGCATGCGCATCGCGCTGACCAACCCGTATTGCTGGCCGCAGGTGCGCCGCGGATCGGAGCGCCTGCTGCACGATCTGTCGCACTACCTGACCCGGCGGGGGCACGCGGTGACGATCATCTCCTCGGCGCCGGGCCCGCGCACCGTTGAACGCGACGGCGATGTGCGCCGCATCCTGGTGGAACAGCGCGCGCTGCTGCCGTGGCGCAACCGCTGGCTGACCCCCTTCCACCGGTTCGGGTTGCAGGTGCGGCGCGAGGTGCTGGACGGCGGCTTCGACGCCGTGCACTGCCTGAACTACCACGACGCCTTCGGCGCCCTGCTGGCGCGTCGGCACCGTGGCGGGATGCGGGTGGTCTTCCAGATGGCGGGCATTGCGCTGCGGCGGGTGTTCCGCACCATCCCGCATGACGCGATGATGTTCCGCCACGTCATCGGCCAGGCGGACGCAGTGCTGACGGTATCGGGATTCGCGCAGGCCACGCTGCGCGCGCAGTTCGGCCGCGACAGCCAGTTGTTGCCATCGCCCACCGACATCGGCCCCTACCTCGCGATGCCCAAACCGTTGCCGGGCGGTGCGCTGCAGCTGCTGTTCGTTGGCGATGCGAATGAGGCGCGCAAGGGCGCGGTGCTGCTGGCCCGCGCCTTCGCCCTGTTGCGCAGACACCATGCGGATATGCGGCTGGACTATTCCGGCCATGCCGACAGGGGTGTCATGGCGGCCATCCGTGCGGCGGTGCCGCCGGCCGACCAGGACGCGATCACCTTTCACGACGTCGGCGCGGTGGCCGACCTGCCTGGTCTGTATGCGCGCGCCAGCGTCTTCGTGAACCCCGCGGTGTGGGAGGCGCAGGGCATGGTGCTGGTGGAAGCGCTGGCATCCGGCACGCCGGTGGTGGGATGCAACCATGCCGGCATCCCCGACATCATCAGCGATCCCGCCATTGGCCGAATGTTCGAACCCGGTGCCATCGTCGGCCATGCCGCGACGGATCACGTCGCCCTGGCAGGCGCCCTGGCCGAGGCCGCAGAACTTGCCGGGCGGCCTGAAACGGCGGCGCGCTGTCGCGCCCATGCCGTGCGGTTCGGTTGGGCGCGACTGGGCCCCGCCTACGAGTCGGCGATCACAGGGCTGCCGCTTGCAGCGTGCACACCCACGCCGGCCGGCGGGCAGGATGCGATGGCTGATGCGGCAGCAGGCGGCCCATGAGCCCGCGTCGCGGCGCCAGCAACGGACCGGGCATCGCATCGCGGGCCATCGCGATCTGGCGGGGCATGGCTGCTTCCTTGACCGCCCCCCTGGCGGAAAGCGACGATCGTGGCGCCCGCCTGCGCCGGCTGCTGCGCGGCGCGATGGGCGGATTGGTGCTGAAGGCGGCGGGCGTGGTGCTGGCCTTTGCCAGCCAACTCCTTCTGGCGCGGACCCTGGGCGTGGCGGGCTTCGGCGTCTATGCCACGGTACTCGCCTGGTGCACCGTGTTGGCGTTGCTGGGTGGGTTCGGCATGCCGCTGGCGTCGGTTCGCTTCCTGGCGATCTACGCCGAGCGGCACGACTGGGCCCAGTATCGCGGCTTCCTGCACGACGCCTGGCGCCTGACGGTGGCAAGCTCGCTGGCGATTGCCGCGCTGGTGCTGGCGGGCTTTGCCGTGGTGCCGGCACTCCAGGCCATGCTGCTGCCGATGGCGATCGGCGCGCCGATGATCCTGCTGCTGTGTGCCAGCGGCCTGGCCAGCGGCGCCTTCCTGGCCGCCCAGATGCCGCTCTATGCCGAGGGCCTCGGCAATGTCAGCCGGCCCGTGCTGCTGATCCTGCTGCTGGTCGCCATCATGCTGCCGGGTGGGGCGATCGACGCCGAACTGGCGCTGGCGCTGACCGTGCTGGCCGGGCTGCTGGTGCTGGTGCTGCAAGGGGGCGTGCTGTGGCGGGTGGCGGGCGCGCGCTTCCGCGGTGCGCGCGCACATGGCGACCGTCCTGCCTGGTTCCGCTCCGGTTCCGCCTTCCTGGTGACGCTGGGTGCCTTTGCGCTGGTGGAACGGCTGGACATGATCATGGTCGGCAGCATGCTCGGCCCGGCCGAGGCCGGGTCCTATGCAGTGGCATCGCGTCTGGCGCTGCTGGTCGGCGTGGCGCTGGCGCCGGCCAATGCCATGCTGGGACCTATGAGCGCGCAGCTGATCGCGCGGGGCGACCGGCCGGGGTTGCAGCATCTGGTCAGCCAGGGTGTGCTACTGTCGGGCGGGGTGGCGCTGCTGCTTTCGCTGGGGCTGGCAGTGTGCGCCCCATGGCTGCTGGGCCTGTTCGGCCCCGGCTTCACAGGCGGCGGCGATCTGCTGATGGTGCTGGCATTCGGCCAGTGCCTGATTGCCCAGTTCGGCCCGGCCGGCGGATTGCTTGCAATGGCAGGCCATAACCGGCTGCTGGTGGCGATGATGCTGGCCACCGTGGTGCTGGACCTGGCGTTGTGCCTGGTGCTGATTCCCCGCCTGGGCGCGCTCGGTGCCGCACTTGCGACGGCCATTGCGCTGGCGGCGAATGGACTGGCCCTGTCGCTGGCCGCAAGCCGGTTGATCGGGGTGAACACCACAAGCCCGGGCAGCGTCCGCCAGTTGCTGCGCAACCGGGCACTGAGGGCAAAAGGAGGGGTGGCATGAGGTGGACTGCAACGGCGCGGAGAGGGCTGCTCGGCCTGCTGCTGGCGATGCTGTTGCCGATGGCCGTGGCGATGGCACAGGACTACCCGACCAATGGCAGCTTCGCCCAGGGCGGCACGCCGCCGGCCGGCTGGAACATGGAGGCGGAGGCGGCCAACAAGGGCAGTCTGGCGCTGCGGCCGGCACCGGCGGGCACACCGGGGCAGGTGCTGGAGCTGTCGCCGAACGCGCGCAACACGCCCAGCGACAAGCCCTTTGGCGTGGGCCAGCTGCTGCCGGCCGCGGCGTTGCGCGGCAAGGAGCTGGCCGTCTCGGCCATGCTCGGCGGGCAGGGCGGCGCGCGCGCGGTGCTCGGGTTGGTGGTGCTCACCCGCAACGGCGCCGGCGCGTCCGTCCAATTGCGCGGCGACGGGGCACTGGCGCGCCAGGAGGACCGGCTGTCAGTGCCGGACGATGCCGGGCTGGTAGGCGTTGTGCTCTACCTGGTGGCCGAGGGCACGTCCGGCACCGCACGTTTTGCTGCCGTCTCGATCAGCCCGGCCGGCGGTGCCGCGACCCCGCCCGGCAATTCCAACCGCCGCAGCGGCGCCGCTTCACCCGATCCGTCCGTCGCCGATATCGTGGCCACGGTGCGCATCGACACCGCCCAGGTTCGCCGTATCATTCCCCGCGCCCTGTTCGGCACCAATATCGAGGTGATCCGCAACGCCAACGGGCTGTGGGACAACCGCAACAACCGCCTGGACCCGCAGATTGTCGCGTTGGCGCGCGACCTGTCGCTGGGGCCGATCCGCTTCCCCGGCGGGGTCTGGTCGGACGCCTATGACTGGCGCAATGGCGTCGGGCCGATGGACCGGCGCGCCGTCACGCCGACGCACCCGGGCGCCGATGAGACCTACCGCAACAATTTCGGCACCGACGAGGCGCTGCGCCTGGCGGCGGACGCCGGCACCACGCTGCTGATCACCGTCAACGCGGCCACCGGCACGCCACAGCTGGCGGCCGACTGGGTGCGCTATGTCAACGGCGAAGGCGGCCGCGCGCCCCGCGGCCCGCACGTTGATTTATGGCAAATCGGCAACGAGCTCTATATGGAGGGCGACGCCTCGGGCGGCCACATGTCGCCCCAGGCCTATGCCGACAGGCTGCTCGCATTTTCCGCGGCGATGCGGGCGGTGGACCCGACCATCCGCATCGCCGCCATCGGGCTCAGGAATGCCGGGCGCTACCGGCTCAACGCATACGACAACTGGGACGAGGTGGTGCTGCGCCGGGCGGCGTCGGCGATCGACGTGCTGACGGTGCACAATGGCTACGCCCCGGTGGTGGGCGACAATGGCGGGCTCGACGCGGCGGACGTCTATGCCGCCATGTGGGCGGCGCCGTTGCTGGTGGCCCGCAACCTGACCGAGACATGGCAGGAGGTGGCCCGGTTCGCGCCGGCGGATGCCGGGCGCATCCAGCTCGGCGTCACCGAATGGGGCCCATTGTTCGCGGCTTCGGTGAAATCGCCATGGGTGGATCACGTCAAGACCCTCGGCTCCGCGGTCTTTGTTGCCTCGATGCTGAAAGTGTTCGCCGAGGAGCCGCATCTCGCGCTGGCGAATTTCTTCAAGCTGAACGAGGCGTCGTTCATGGGCTGGATCGGGCGCAGGGGCACCGCCTGGGTTCCCACCGCCCCCTATCTGGCGTTCCGCATGGTCGCGCGCGACATGGAGAAGGGGCTGCTTGCCGCCAAGGTGACCGTTCCGGGCTATGCCAGCCGCGCTGTCGGGTTCATCGACCGGGTGGCCAACGTGCCCTACCTGGATGTGCTGGCCACCGCATCGGCGGATGGTCGCACGGTCACCACCCTGCTGATCAACAAGAGCATCACGGCCGCGGTGGCGGGTCAGGTCACGCTGGATGGTGCCGCCGGGGCGGCACGGCTGGTGACGCAGACCTTGACGGGAGACGCGGTGGATTCGAACACCGGCACCGAACTGCCGCGCCTTCCCGGGCTGCGCTGGGCGGCACAGCGCGCGGTGGGGCCCGAGGGCCGCATCGATCGCGGCGGCCCGGGCGAGGTGCGGCTGACCAGCGCCGAACAAGCCGATCCCGGGGCGCAGACCCAGGTGCACGTGCCGCCGCACAGCGTGGTGCTGCTGCGCTTCGAGGGCGTCCGCAAGTGAGCATCGCGGCCACCAGGAGCCGCGGATGAACGCCGCGCCAAGGCTGTTGCGCGGCGCCTTCGTCCTGGCGATGGGCGGGGTGGGGATGGCGTTGGCCATTGTTCTGCCCGGTCTCACCGCCAAGTCCGCGCTGTTCGGCGTGGCCGGCCTTGGCACCGTGCTGCTGCTGATCATGTCCGGCCGGCCCAAGGAGGTGCTGCTGGGCGGCTACATCATCGCGCTGACCTATAATCGGCAGTATTTTTCGTTCGAATGGCTGACCGGCGATCAGCATTCCCAGGGGCTCTACTGGATTCCCGCCGACCTTTTCCTGGTCGCGCTGATCGCGGTTTCGCTGTTGGAGCATATCCGGCCCGGCGTTGTGCCGCGCGCCGCATCATCCGATGTCCTGGCATCCTCCGGCTCGCCCTCGATCGTGGCGGCCGCCATGCCGGCACTGCTGTTCATGGCGGTGTTCATCCTGTCGGCCCTGCTCGCCGAACGTCCGGACTGGTCGTTCAACGAACTCACCCGCGTGCTGCGCTTCGTCGTGGTTCTCGTCTGGTTGCATCTGAACATGACGCGGGCGCTGTGGTTCACGGCCGTCGGCACCCTTGCGCTGTCGGCGCTGCTGCAGGCCGGCTTGGGCACGCTCCAGGTACTGCTGCACGCCGATCGAAGCCTGCTGTCGGTGCTGGGTGGCGCCAGCGAGACGGTTTACACCGAGGGTGGCGAGATCGACATGCTCGAGAACCGGGCGCGCGGCACGCTCGGCCATCCGAACTACCTGGCGCCCTATCTGTTGTTCCTGCTGCCCGGGTTTCTCGGCGCGCTGCTGTATTCGCGCGTGCGGCTGACACGGCTGCTGTCACTGGGCCTGCTGCTGATGGGCATCGCCGGCATGATCGCCACCAAGTCGCGCGCGCCGATCCTGTTGACCAGCGTGGCTCTTCTGCTGGTTGCCCTGATCGCGGTGCGGGATCGTGTGTTGTCGCTGACCGCCGCGGCCGCCACGGCGGTCGTCGCCACCACCGCACTGGCCCTGGCGGCGATTCCGTTCGCCGATGTGATCTATCAGCGCATCGCCGGCGATTGGTCGGCATCGGTGACATTCCGTACGGAATACAATCAGGCGGCCATTGCCATCTGGAACGACGCGCCGCTGCTGGGCATCGGGCCGAACAACGGCGTCATCGGACTGGCCCGGCACTCGCCGCTGTTCTCCTGGCTGGTCAAGGACCTGGAGACGTTGAGCGGCGGCGTCCCGGTGCGCGCCGTCGCCCCGGTGCACAACGTGTACCTGCTGTTCCTGGCCGAGACCGGCGTCCTCGGGTTGAGCGCCTTCGTCGCGCTGCTGGCCACGGTGCTTTGGCGCATGGTGCGCGGCTATCGCGCCGCCGAGGGCGCCGTGAGCGGCATCTGCCTTGGACTGGCCGTCGGCATGGTGGCGCAGCTGGTGCAGCAGACGCTGGATTTCTCGCTCTGGTTCGACCCCTCCTGGTACACGCTGGCGGTGCTGATGGCGGTGGTCGGCACGGTGCCCAGCCTGCGGCCGGTGCTGCGATGAATGCCGCGATCCTCTATGTCGTGCCCACGTTCAACCGCGCTGGTGACATGGCGCGCACGCTTGGTGCCATCGCGGCCCAGGACTGGCCGGATGCACTGAAATCGATCCTGGTGATCGACAATTCCTCCACCGACAACACGTCCGCGGTGCTGGCGGAGTTGGCGCAAACCCTGCCGTGCCGCATGGAGCATTTGCGCAAGGCCCCCGAGGGGCCGACGGTGGCACGCAATATCGGGCTGCGCCGTGGCGCGGCCAGCGCCAGCCTGGTCGCGCTGGTGGACAGCGATGTCGAGCTCGACCCCGGCTGGACCCGCGCCACCGTGGCCGCGCTGGAGGCCGACCCTGGCCTGGCGCAGGTCGGCGGCAAGCTGGTCTTCGGCCACGACCCCGCCGTGCTCAACAGCTATGGCGGCGTCAGCGGGTTTCTCGGCCTGGCCTGGGACCGCGGCGAGGGCGGCGATGCCGCGGACGAGACGGCGCCGCGCGATGCGCTGTGGATCAACACCGCGGCAGTCATGCTGCGTCCTGGCCCGGCGCTGGCGGTCGGCGGCTTCGACGAAGCGTTCTTCTATGGTTATGAGGAGCCGGATCTGGGGCTGCGGCTGGCCATCGCCGGTTGGCGCGCCCGCGTGGTGCCCGATGCCGTCGCGCTGCACCATGCCGGCGTGCGCGTGGTCGCGGGGCACCCGGAACTGGTGTTCCACTACACCAAGAACCGCATCCGCATGGGCCTGAAATGCTGGGCGCCACCCCTGTTGGCGGGGTTTGCGGCACTCAACCTGCTGTACGGCCTCGCCGACGCCTTGCTGCATGCGCCGCGCCGGGCCCGGATGCGTGCATTGTGGTGGAACGTCATCCACCTGCGCGATACATGGCGCCACCGCCGCCTTGCCCAGGCGGCACGCACCGTGCCCGACAATGTGCCACGCGCCTTGCTGAGCCCGCACTGGCTGCCCCCCACCCGGCTGCGTGGCCACCGCCGCCGCCTGGTACGCGGCAGCGTGTTCGGCGCTGGCACCGATGACCGCCTGCCGGCGGACGGCAAGCCATGACCGACGTTGCGCCGCGCACCATATCGGAATGTCCGTTCGTCAGCGTGGTGGTGCCGACCCATGGCCGCCGCGCCCTGCTGGAGCGGCTGCTGCACTCGCTGCTGGCGCAGCAATGGCCGGCCGATCGCTTCGAGATCATCGTGGTGCACAACTATACGCCCGATGGCACCGATACCCTGGTGGCGGCGCTGGCGGCGAACAGCAAGGTGGCGCTGCACTACCATCGCACCGCCTTCACCCGGCCCGGCCCATCGCGCCAGTATGGCAGCGAACGGGCGCAGGGCAGCGTACTCGCCTTCATCGACGATGATTGCCAGGCCACGCCGGGCTGGATCGCGGCCGGCGTCGCGGCCTGGCGGCAGGGCTTGGCGCTGACCCAGGGCCGCACCCTCCCGCGCCCCGACCAGCCGCGCCGCCTGCTGGAGAAGACCGTGACGGTGACGGGACCGACGGCGTTCTTCGAGACCTGCAACATCTTCTATGATACGGCCGCCTTTCGCGCCGTGGGCGGCTTTCCCGAGCGGTTCCGCGTCGTGCGCGCCGGCGAGGACACGTCGCTGGGCTGGACCCTGCGCGCGGCGGGCTATGCCACCGGATTTGCCGCTGATGCGCTGGTGTACCACGAGGTGTTCGCCGTTTCGTACTGGGACTGGTTGCGCGAGGTCAATATCGTCACGGAACTGCCGGCGCTGGCCGCGGCGTACCCTGCGATGCGCCAGCACCTGTATCTCGGGGTCTTCCTCAGCCGCACCACCGCCGCCTTCGACCTTTTCGCCATCGGGTTGATCGGCGGCGCGGGGCTGCATCCGCTGCTGCTGCTGCTCTGCCTGCCCTATTGCGCCGTGCGGATGCTGGAGCGCGGGCGCCATCGCCGGCCGCATATCCTGCTGGCGCGGCTGCTGTTCGGCCTGCCGCGCGCGGCGGCGATGGCATGGGTGCTGCTGATGGGCTCGCTGCGTGCGCGCAGCCCGGTGCTGTGACACCATGACCCTGCGCGTCCTGATCACCCATGAACGATTTCCGCCCGATTTCGCCGGCGGCGGCGAATACATCGCCCTGCGCACCGCCGCCGGGCTGATGGCGCGCGGGCATGCCGTCCAGGTGTTGACCACCGGCGATCCCGCGATCACCGAATACCAAGGCGTGCCGACTAGCCGCCTTCCGGTCAGCCGCTACGCCTTCAACCTCAAGGCGGGCCCGATCGCCGCCGCCGCGCGCGCCGCGGACATCGTCCATACCTTCAACTACCACGCCGCCATCCCCTCGCTGATCGCCGCCCGCCGCGTCGGCAAGCCGGTGGTGTGCGAGGTTCTGGCGCTGTTCGGCGATGCCTGGCGCAGCATGCGTGGCCCGATCGCCGGCCGCGTCTTCCAGGCCTGGGAGAAGTTCATGGTCACCCGGCGCTACGACCGGGCGATGTTCCTCAGCGAGCCGTCCCGCCAGGCCGCCCTGCGCCTGGGTGCACCCGCGGCCGGCAGCCTGGTGCTCAGCCCCGGCATCGACCATGCCAAGCTGCTGCCGCCCGATCGTGCCCGCCCGCTGGTGCTGTTCGCCGGGCGGATGGACGTGCGCAAGGGCATCCACCACGTGTTTGCTGTCGCCCGGGCACTGCCCGACATCCCCTTCGCCGCGGTGGGATGGAGCGAGGAACTCGACCACCTGCGCGCCACGGCACCCGGCAACCTGGAGATCGTCGAATCCCACGACTCCGCGCGCTATCTGCCGCTGCTCGCCCGCGCCCAGGTATTCCTGTTCCCCTCGTACTCCGAGACCTATGGCGTGGTGATCGCCGAGGCGATGGCCAGCGGCTGCGCGGTGGTGTCCAGCGTCGATACCATCGATTTCGCCGGCCAGTTTGTCGCCGCCGGTGACGAAGCGGCGATGATCGCCGCGGTGCACCGGCTGTGGCACGACAAGGCGGCCGCCCAGGCTGCCGGGGCCGAGAACCGGCGGCGCGCCGAGGCCTTCACCTGGGACGTCCATCTGGATCATCTGCTGTCGATCTATGACGACGTGCTGCACGGCCGTCCTTCGCCGCAGCCATGGCAGACGCCGGAGAACGGGCCATGACACGACCAATGCCCCCGGCTGCCCGTGCCGCGGTCCGGCGTCGGGGAGGCTGAGCCATGCGTGTCGCCCTCTACCATCCCTGGATCTATCTCAAGAGCGGGCTGGAACGCACGATCCTGGAGATCGACCGCCGGTCGCGGCACGACTGGACCTTCTACACCAGCCACTACGACCGCGACGGCACCTATCCCGAGCTTCAGGACGCCCGCATCGTGGAATTGCCGCGCGTATCCGTGCGCCGCGACTACCTCGCCGTCTTGCGGGGCGCGCTGAGCATCGCCACGCGCAAGCTCGACCCGGCGACGTTCGACGTCCTGGTGATCTCGTGCGAGGGGTTGGGCGACCTGATGACCCTGCGCAATGCCGAACGGCCGCTGCTGTGCCTGTGCTTCACACCGCTGCGTGCCACCTTCGATGCCGAATACCGCGCCCGGCTGATGCGCCGCATGGGCGCGCTGCGGCCGCTGGCGCTGGTGGCCGAGGCGATGTTCCGCGTCGTTGACCGGTTCTGCTGGCGGCGCTACGGCGCCGTGGCGGCGATCAGCGAGGCGGTGCGCGAGCGCATCGCGGCGGGGCGGCTGCGCGCGGCCGCGGATGTCGAGGTGCTGTATCCCGGCATCAATGCCGAGCAGATCGCACCGTCGGACGTGTGGCAGCCGTATTTCCTGCTCGCCGGGCGCATCATGTGGACCAAGAACATCGAGCTGGGGCTCGAGGCGTTCGCGCTGACCCGCGACCGGCTGGGGCCGGACTATCGCCTGGTGATCGCCGGCATGGTGGATGCCAAGAGCCAGCCCTACATGGACCGCCTGCGGGCGCGGGCGGCCGAGATCGGCGGCGTGGATTTCCGGGTCGGGCTGTCCGACAGCGCGATGCGGGCACTGTACGCCAACTGCACCGCCGTGCTGTTCACCGCCTTCAACGAGGACTGGGGGCTGGTGCCGCTGGAGGCGATGGCCGCCGGAAAGCCGGTGGTTGCGGTGGATCGCGGCGGCCCGCGCGAAACCGTGGTGAACGGGCAGACCGGCTATCTCGAAGCCGACGACCCCGCCGCCTTTGCCGCCCGCATGGTCCAACTGGCCACCGAACCCGGACTGGCCAAGGCGATGGGCGCGCGCGGGGTGGAGCGCGCGCGCCACTTCACCTGGGACGTGTTCGTTGCCGGGCTGGACCGGATGGTCGATGCGCTGGCATCCGGCGGCACCGGCCGACGGCAGCTTCGGTGACGCGCCACCGCCGACCGGCCGCGGACAGCGCTGGGATGGAACGATCGCCTCTTGGCCACCGCAACGGCGGCACGCCGCGGCGCCCCACGGCGAAATCGCGTCATTGTGAAGTGGGGCCGATGAGTTGCCGCGATCCCCGGGTGGTCAGCGCTGATGCATTGCAATAATGAGAAGCCACACGCCATAAGAACGAATTCACTCAAGCGGCCAATGTTTTGGCGCCGTGATACGAAAACACGCCAGCGTCCGCTTGCTTGATTTGTTTTGGAACCGTGCGTAAGGGTGGCATCGCCGGTCTTTCTATGGCAATGGTGACGGCTCGGTCGTCGGAGACTTCCATATTGCGATCACATCACGATCAGCGCCTCGGCCAGGGCCTTGTTGTTTCAAACGCGCCGGCAATCGCGTTCCTGCCGGCCGCCCGCACCATCATGGTGCCGCGAAGGAGCGCACGTTGAGAATGCGCACCAGGTCGGACGCTCATCAGGGACACGCGGCGCAGGATGGACACGGGCAATACCGCCGCGGAATCGCAGGGGGCTGGCAAGGCCGCCTCCGGCGGCGCGCCAATTTGATGCTGCCAACGCGACTTGCTGCCGTGCGAACGGTGGTGCCCGCGGTGGCGCCCGCGGTGGCGCCCGCGCTGGCGCTGCTGATGGTGGCGATTGCGGTGCGGTTGGTGCGGCTGGACAGCGATCCGCTCTGGATCGACGAGGCGGCAACCATCGGCATCGCGCGGATGGATTGGGCGGTGATCCTCGGCCCGATGGCCGCGGCGGAATCCAGCCCTCCCGGCTTCTATCTCCTGGCCAAGCTGTGGATGCTGGCGTTCGGCGAGGACATCGTTGTGCTGCGCCTGCTCACGGTGCTGGCCGGGGTCGCATCGCTGCTGCCGGTCTGGCTGCTGGCGCGCGCCGCGCATGGCCGGCGCGCGGCCTGGATCGCGGCGGGGTTCGTGGCGCTGGCGGCCACCCACGTGCGGCTCTCGCAGGATGGGCGCTGCTACACGGTGCTGTTCCTGACCACCTGCTGGGCGGCGGTGCTCGGGATGGCGATCGCCAACGCGATCCGCAACGAACGGAAGGTGCTCTGGCCGGCCGCCGGTTACGGGCTGTTGCTCGGCGCCATGCTGTGGCTGCACGCAACCGCCGCGCTGATCGGACTCAGCCTGAATGCCATGGTGATCGCCGCGCTGCTGCCCGGCTGGCGGCAGTTCCGGCGCGGCATCGTCGTGCTGCTGGCCGCCAACCTGCTGGCCGTGCTGGTGGCGAGCGGCCCGTTGCTGGCGATGTTCCATCATATCGTCGGGCAAGCGCTGTACGTCGATCGCTGGCTGCCGCCGCCCACCGTGCTGGGCACGGCACACCTGTATGGCACCACCCTGGTTGCGCCATTCCTGGACGATCTCTCGCTGCTGGCGCTGCTGCTCCAGACTGTCCTGCTGGCCGTCGCGGCGGTTTTGTGGTGGCGCAGCCGCAACCCGGTGCTGTTCGCCATGGCGGCCATGCTGCTCGTCGGCGATGTCGCCATGCCGCTGGCCAGCCTGATCCGGCCGGTGCTGATGGACCGGACGGTGCTGTTCCTGCTGCTGCCGCTGGCCGTGCTGCTGGCCGCGGGCACCGCCAGCCTGCCGCGCGCGGTCTTTCTGCCGGTGGCCGTCGTCCTGCTCGGCCTGCAGGCGTACGGAACCTATGGCTGGCATAGCTTGGAGACGCGCAAGGAACGGTGGGACAGCGCGGCGGAATACCTCCTCAAATCGATGCAGCCGGGCGAGCCCATCGTCGTCACCGAGGGGGCGTTCGCGGAGATTTCCCTCGCCGCGCATTTCCGGCAACTGGGCGCCGCGCCGCCGCGCATGATCCTGGTCCCGCCGAGATCGGCGATGGAACAACTCGCCGCCAGGCAGCTTGCCCCGGGCCGTGTGCGGACAGCCGATCAGCTCTGCGGCGAACTGGCCGGGCATGGCGATACCCTGTGGCTGGTGATGCGTGATCTTCCGTCCGTGGTCGACGACGATCGCGGGTTCACCACCCAGTCCGTCGTGCATGCCATGCTGGCCGCGCGCGGCGCCACGCGGCTGGCACATGAAGCCACCACGGGGGTGGCGATGGAGCGCTGGCGCCTGCCGGGTTGCTGACCGCGGAAGGCGAGTCCGCCACCGGCCCGAATCCGCCCGCCCCGCCGCATCGCGGGGCGCGATCAGCCCACGCGGTCAAGCCGCCGAGCTGCCCACGCGGCGGGTGGCGCCAGTGGACCCATCGGCCGGACGGCAGGAGCGCACCTGGGATTCCACGCGGATGCGGGTGACCAGCTTGGACAGGCCACGGATATGCGTGGTCCAGGTTGCCAGCGACATGCGCATCTCGCGCAGCCCCTCCTCGGTGAGCTCGAAGGCGAACAGCTGGGGCTCGTCCAGGCGGAAGGCGGCGATGTCACGATAATCGCCGGCGGCCAGCCACGCCGGGAAATCGTAGCTCAGCACCGCCTCGGTGGTCGACAGGATTTCCGCCTCGCTGCGCCCGGTGGCATGGGTCAGGCGGATGAAGCTGTGGAAATCGGTCCAGAACCGGTCGAAATCGGGAATGGTGGCGGCGACGCCGCGCTGCTCCAGCAAGGCACGGGTGGCGGTCATCGCGGCATCGGCAATGGCGGGCCAGATGTAGAACGAGGCGATGGCGCGGTAGCGGTACATCAGGTTGTCGCCGATGTCGCCGCGGCCGAGCTTCTCGAAATTCTCGTCGCGCGCGTAGAATTCGATGCAGGCCTCGCGCGACGGGAACAGCTCGCCCTGGGTTTCGTTGACGAACTGCTCCAGGAAGGCGCGCACCTCCGGCCCGCCCTGCTCCAGCGCCGGCAGCATCGCCAGCCACCAGTCGGAGTTCTTGATGCCGTGGGCACGGCAGAACGACACCACATGGCCGAACCAGCCGTCGTTCCAGAACACGCTGCTGACCAGGTGGTATTTGCGGCAGGTGATGTAGTCCTCGAACGGCAGCGTGTCGGTGGCCACCACGATCTCCTCGGTGTCGAACACCCGCCGGTCGTCATAGACGCCGAAATTGCGCGGCAGCACCCGGAAGCGCGTATCGAACTTGAAGGTCTCGCGACTCTCCAGCTTCTCCATCTCCGAGCCCTTGAGCATCATCGCCTGGAAGTTGTGCATCTGGTCGATGTTGCTGTCCAAAAGCGTGGTCAGCCCGGCCAGATGGGTCTTCAGCGATTCGCCGGGCAGGCCGAGGATCAGGTCGGAGATCGACTTCAGCCCGCGCCCGCGCATGTGCACCTCCAGCGCCTTGTAGGCGTCCAGCTTGATGGTCTGCCGCTTGATCTTGCGCAGCACGTCCTCATCCAGCGACTGCACCGCCTGGTACAGCACCAGCGCGCCGGATACCTGCTCCACCGACTTGATGATCCGCTCCGGCCGGTTCTTGCCGGTGGTGGCGTCGATGAAGGTGGGCCAGCCATAGTCGCGCTGCATCTGGCCGATATAGCCGGAGATCTCGATGTCGCGCTCGAACATGCCGTAGTTCGAATCGGCGATGCGCAGCGTGCCCATGCGGGGCGAGCGCTCCTTGATCCTGCGCGCGATGTACTGGATTTCCTCGCGCATCCGGTCGATATCGAAATTGTTCACCTTGGAATACCACGACGTGCCCTGCGCGCAGAAGGTGCAGGTGAACGGGCAGCCGCGATTGGTCTCGATCATCGGCGCCAGCCGGCCGTCGAAGAATTCGTCCTGGATGCCGGAGAGCCAGGGCGAGGGGATGTCGTTGATCTCGCGCCGGCGCGGGTGGGTGTCGTTGCGCACCACCTGGCCTTCGGGATTGCGCCACATCGCCGATTCCAGGCCGCGCGCGCCGAACGCCTTGCGCGACAGGCCGGCATCCATGAAGACATTCATCAGGGTGTTGGCGGCGAAATCGCCTTCGCCGGTGACATAGACGTCGATCTCCGGATGGCGCTCCAGATAGGCGACCTGCCGCGCCGGTTCCAGCGGCAGGTTGGGCCCGCCCATGACGGTGAGCACGTTCGGGTTGAGCTTGCGGGCGATGCGGAAGAACTCGTGCGACAACGCCTCGTTCCAGACGTAGTTGCTGAGCATCAGCACGTCCGGCGGCGCGGATTTCAGCGCCTCCAGCAAGGCATCGGGATAGACGAACAGCCGCGACTCAAGGTCGGGGTTGTCACGGTCCATCACCGCCTTCATGTAGGCCACGCCCAGCGGCATGCAGTCATTGGCCAGAATCCCCGCGGTATTGTAGCGGAGGTCACCGAGATAAACGCGTGCCATAATTGCTTAGCACTCCTATTGCCTGCCACTTGACGGTCGCCCAGCCCGCCGCCGCCCTTGGAAGCCGCCGAAGCGGCGCCTGCCGGCCCGGGCCAGGAATTCGTCAGCACCAGGCACCTGAAAGATGGGGTGTTCGCACGGCTGCGAACCTGGTCAGCATCAGCTTGGCTGCATCGTCGCGGAATTGAGTGCGCGGGACAAGACAAATCCCGTTCGGACGGCACGACCTACGATAATATGAACAATGTTACCCGGGAACGCCGCGAATCCCAACAATTGGCCCAAAATATACCAGATTGCGCGGCGGCATGGATCCCGGCGGGATTGGCCGATCACGTTTTGTTTCGTGCCCGACGGGAGGCCGGCCTCCCTATTGGCCCGTTCCCGCCGGTTCAGCGGCGCGATCCGCCCCCGAACCGCCGGCTGGTTGCCTCCCGCAGCGACTGGAACGTCACGTACAGCATCGGGATGATGAAGATGCCGATGGCGGTCGCGCCGATCATGCCCGCGAAAACCGGCATGCCGACGGCCCGGCGCGACAGCATCGCCGCCCCCTCGGCGGTGATCAGCGGAACCAGGCCAAGGATGAAGGAGATCGACGTCATCACCACGGCGCGGAAGCGAATGCGCGCCCCGGTCGCCGCGGCCGCGCGGATGGTCATGCCGGCCTCGCGCTGCTCCTTGGCGAACTCCACGATCAGGATGCCGTTCTTGGCGGCCAGCGAGATCAGCACCACCAGGCCGATCTGGCCGTACAGGTCCAGCGGCATGGAGCGGATCAGCAGCCCGGCAAAGGCGGCAAGCACGCCGACGGAGACCGACAGCAGCACCGGCACCGGGACCACCCAGCTTTCGTACAGCGCCACCAGGAACAGGTAGGCGAACAGCAGCGCCAGGCCCAGGATCGGCCCGGTCTGCCCGGCCGAGCGCACTTCCTGGTACGAGGTGCCGCTCCATTCGAAGCCGTAGCCCGGCGGCAGCACGCGGTTGGACACCTCGGCCATCGCGGCCAGGGCGACGCCGGAGGACACGCCGGGCGCCGGCGCGCCGTTCACGGTGATGGCGCGGTAGTTGTTGTAGCGGCTGATGGTCTGCGGCCCCACCACGATGCGCGCCTCGGCGAGCGCCCGCAGCGGCACCATCGCCCCGCTGCGGCTGCGCACCTGGATGCGCCAGACCGCGTCCAGGTCCAGCCGGTCGATCGCCTCGCCCTGGATGTTCACCTGCCAGGTGCGGCCGTACAGGTTGAAATCATTGACGTAGATGCCGCCCAACGTGGCCTGCAGGGTGGTGAAGATGTCGGTCACCGCCACCCCCAGCGCCATCGCCTTGTCGCGGTCGATGTCGAGGAATACCGAAGGGGTGGAGGCGCTGAAGGTCGAGAACACGCGCGCCATCCGCCCGTCGCTGTTGGCCGCCGCCAGCAGCGCGCCAAGCGGTCCGGCCATCTCGCCGGGCTCGCGCCCCTCCAGGTTCTGCAACTGGTATTCGAAGCCGCCGGAGGTCGAAAGCCCGATGATCGGCGGCAGGTTGAACGGGAACACCATGCCGGCGCGGGTGGCCATCGAGATGCCGAACACCCGCCCGATCACCGCCTGTGCCCGGTCCGCGGGCGCGGTGCGCTGGTCGAACGGCTTCAGCCGCACCACCATGAAGGCGGCGTTGCTCTGCGCGCCGCCGTCGAGCAGCGAGAACCCGACGATCGACAGCACGTTCTCCACCTGCGGCAGGGCGCGCAGCGTGGTTTCCAGCCCGGCCACCAGCTCGCGCGTGCGCTGCACCGAGGCACCGTCAGGCAACTGCGCGGCGATGAAGAACGCGCCCTGGTCCTCCTCCGGCAGGAAGCTGGTGGGGGTCAGCTTCTGCAGGCCGAAGATGCCGAACCCGGCGGCGGCGACCAGCACCAGGCCGAGGATCGACACCCGCAGCAGCCGGCGCACGATGGCGGCGTAGCCGTCGCGCACATGGTCGATGCCGCGCAGCACCCGGCCCATCACGCCGCGGTTCTTGTCGGTGTGGCGCAGGAACACGCCGCACAGGGCAGGCGACAGGGTCAGCGCGTTGGTCGCCGAGATCAGCATCGCGACGCTGATGGTCACCGCGAACTGGCGGAACAACTGGCCGGACACGCCGGGGATGAAGGCGATCGGCACGAACACGCTCAGCAGCACCAGCGTGATGGCGATGATCGGCGCCGTGATCTGGGCCATCGCCTTCTTGGTGGCTTCCTTCGGCGTGAGGTGCGGCTCCTCCTCCATCACGCGCTCGACGTTCTCCACCACCACGATGGCATCATCCACCACGATGCCCACTGCCAGCACCAGCGCCAGCAGCGACACGGTGTTGGCGGTGTAGCCGAGCAGCAGCAGCACCGCGATGGTGCCGATCACGCTGACCGGCACCGCGACGGCAGGGATGATGGTGGCGCGCAGATTGCCCAGGAAGATGAACACCACCAGCACCACCAGGGCGAAGGCCTCCAGCATCGTCTTCAGCACCTGGCTGATGGTATCGGCGACGAAGACCGAGCTGTCGTAGAACACGATCTTCTTCATCCCCGCGGGGAAGCGCCGCTCCAGGCCGTCCAGCGTCTCGCGCACCCGCGTCGAGGTTTCCACCGCATTGGCGCCGGGGGCGAGGTAGATGCCGATCGAAACCGCCGGCTGGCCATTCAGCCGGCTTTCGGTGTCCTGGGTGGCCGGGCCCAGCTCCACGCGCGCCACGTCGCGGATGCGCAGCGCGGACCCGTCGGGGTTGGCGCGCAGGATGATCGCGCCGAATTCCTCGGCGGTCACCCGCCGGCCGCTGGCTTGCAGGTTCATCTGCACGGCATTGCCGTCGATGGTCGGCTGGGCGCCGATGCGCCCCACCGCGCCCTGCACGTTCTGGCTCTGCAGCGCCGCGATGACGTCCGACGGCGCCAGGCCGAGATCGACCATGCGCGCGGTCTGCAGCCAGATGCGCATGGAATAGTCCAGCGCGCCGAACATGAACGCCTGGCCCACGCCGGGCACGCGGGCGATGGCGTCCAGCACGTTGATGGTCACGTAGTTGGAGACGAAGAGCGGGGTGAGTGCGGGGTCATCGGCGTAGAACTGCACGAATTCCAGGATCGCCGAGCTGCGCTTGCTCACCGTGATGCCCTGGCGCTGCACCTCGGCCGGCATCTTGGAGAGTGCGGCCTGGACACGGTTGTTGACGTTGACGGTGTTGATGTCGGGATTGGTGCCGAGGTCGAAGCTGACCGTCAGCGAGTAGCTGCCGTCATTGCCGCTGTTCGACTTCATGTAGAGCATCTTGTCGACGCCGTTGATCACCGCTTCCAGCGGCTGCGCCACGGTGGATTCCACCACCGCGGCCGAGGCGCCGGGGAAGCGGGTGCTGACCTGCACCTGTGGCGGCACGATGTCGGGAAACTGGGCCACCGGAATCCGGGTCCAGGCGATCAGCCCGGCCAGGGTGGTGATGATGGCGATCACCACCGCCAGGCGGGGGCGGTCGACGAAAACGGCCGACAGCATCGCCTCAGCCCTTCGGCGCGGATGCGGCGGCCGGGCGGGTGCCGGGCGGGGCATACGGCACCGGGTTCACCGCCACGCCGGGGCGGATGCGTTGCAGGCCATCGACCACCACGCTGTCGCCCTCGGCCAGGCCGCTGGCGATGCCGGCCAGCGCCGGGGTGGATTGGCCCAGCGTGACGCGCCGCTGCTGCACCTTTTTTTCGCCGTCCACGATATAGACGAAGCTGCCCTGCTGGTCCGACAGCACCGCCATCCGCGGCACCGCCAGGGCCTGCACCGGCTCCGCGCCCTCCACGAAGACGGTGACGAAGGCGCCGTCCAGCAGGTCGCGATTGCCGGGTTCGCCCGATTTCGTGCCGGGGCGCAGCGGGTTGGGGATGGTGGCGCGCAGGGTCAGCGAGTCCGTGTTCGCGCTCACGCTTGGGTCGGCATAGTCCAGCGCGCCGGCCGGGCCATAGAGCCGCCCGTCCGGCAGGCGCAGGCGGACGCGCACGGCGGCGAACCCGCCGCGATCGGCATAGCGGTTGCGCAGGTCCAGCGCCGCGCGCACCGAGACCGGGAAGGTCACATACATCGGGTCCTGGCTGACGATGACCACCAGCGGGCCGGAGGCCGGGGTCACCACATTGCCCACCGACAGCGCGGCGCGGCCGACCCGCCCGGTGATCGGCGCACGGATTTCGGTATAGCCCAGGTTGATCCGCGCCGCCTGGAGCTGGGCCTGCGCCGCCTGGAGCTGGGCGGCCAGGCTGGCCTGCTGGGCGGCGGCGTCATCGACCGAGGCGGCGCGGCCGGCGCCGGAGCCGATCAGCGCGCGGGCACGGTTGAGGGTGATGGTGGCGTTGTGCAGCAGGGCGGTGGCCTGCGCCACCGCGGCCTCGCGCGCGGCCACCTCGGCCTCGAAGGTGCCGCGGTCGAGGCGGAACAGCAGGTCGCCCTCGGTCACTTCGCCGCCTTCGGTGAACAGGCGCTCGGCGATGACGGCGGTGACGCGGGCGACGACCTCCACGCGCTGGGGGGCCTGGATGCGCCCGGTGAATTCGCGGCTCTCGGTGACCGGGCGCGTCTGGGCGGTGACGACCCCGACCGTGGGGGGGCCGGACGGGCCCGGCTGGGCCAGGACCGGGGCGGTGACGGGGGCTGCGGCCAGCGCGATCGCCAGGGCGACTGCGTAACGGTGTCTGGACGGCATCGGGGGATCCTCGGGCGGCGTGGTGCGGCGCACGAATACACAGAGTCTGTCCATCTTGCGAACCCCGCCATGGCAGGCCACCTTGGCCGGGGCGCATTGGAGGGGTCGGGCGATGGCCGAGCGGGTGACGATTTGTGAAGTGGCGCCGCGCGACGGGTTGCAGATTGCCCGCGGCCGGATGCCGACGGCGGTGAAGTCGCGCTGGATCGCGGCCATGGCGGCGGCCGGGCTGCCGCAGATCGAGGTCGGCAGCTTCGTCTCGCCGAAGCTCATCCCGCAGATGGCCGATACCGGCGAGATCGTGCGCGCTGCCGTGCTGCTGCCGGGGGTCACCATCGTCGCCCTGGCGCCGAACCTGCGCGGCGCCGAGGCGGCGATGGCGGCCGGTGCGCAGCGCATCTCGGTGCCGATCTCGGTGACCATGGGCCATAGCCGCGCCAACCTGAACCGCACGCCGGCCGAGCAGACCGCCGAGATCGGCCGCATGGTGGCGTTCCTGCGCGGCCAGACGCGGCGGGTGGAGCTGGAGGTGGCGTTGTCCACCGCCTTCGGCTGCTCGTTCGACGGGGTGGTGGCGGTGGACGAGGTGGTCCGGGTGGCCGAGGGCGTGGCGGCGGCCGGGGCGGATGCCATCTCGCTGGCCGACACGGTGGGATACGGCCACCCCGCCGATATCCGCGCCAAGGTGCGCGCCGTGCGCGCCGCGATCGGCCCGGTGATGCAGGGGCTGCATCTGCACGACACCATGGGCCTCGGCCTGGCCAATGCGCTGGCCGGGCTGGAGGAGGGAGTGCGCAAGTTCGACAGCGCGCTGGCCGGGCTCGGCGGCTGTCCGTTCGCGCCCGGCGCGTCGGGCAACATCGTCACCGAGGATCTGGTGTTCCTGCTGGAAAGCCAGGGGTTTGCCACCGGGGTCGACCTGGCGAAGCTGATCGCCGCGCGGGCGATCCTGACCGAGGGTCTGCCGGACGAAGTGCTGCATGGCCAGGTGCCACGGGCGGGCATTCCCAAGACGTTTCGCCCCGCCGCGTAATGCCGGCAAAAGTCGCGCAGTTGCCGCGTGCCGGTCGAAAGGTGGCGCATCGGCATCGCCTGGTGGTAAGACGTCCGCCAGATCGATTGACTGGACGTCCACGGGCCGCCTTCCGACACTGTCCCAAGATCGATTGTTGCCGCCGGCGTGCTGTTGTGCCCGCCGCGACGGTTATGCCCTATCCGGGGCACGGCGGCCGCGAGGGAAGCGAGGGCATGTTGATATCCCCGCGCGAAAAGTCGCGCCTTGTGATCGTATCCAACCGGGTGCCGGCGCCGCAGGACCGCAGTGCCCAGGCCGGTGGTCTGGCGGTGGTGTTGGCCGACGGCTTGCGGCCGGGCTCGCTGTGGTTCGGCTGGAGCGGCAAGCGCAGCGCCGAGCCGGCGGCGCCGACACTGCAGGAGGCGCGCGGCATCAGCTATGCCACCACCGACCTGACGCCGGCGGAATACCAGACCTATTACCAGGGGTTCTCCAACAGCGCCTTGTACCCGCTGTTGCTGTACCGGCTGGGGCTGCTGCGCTTCCGCGGCGAGGATTTCGACGGCTATTGCCAGGTCAACGCCCGCTTCGCGGCATCGCTGGCGCCGCTGCTGCGGCCGGGCGACCGGATCTGGGTCCACGACTACCACCTGTTCACCCTGCCGGGCGAGCTGCGCAAGCGCGGGGTGGCGGCGGCGATCGGGTTCTTCCTGCACACGCCGTTCCCGCCGGCCGGGCTGTTCGCGGTGCTGCCGCATGGCGAGGTGCTGTTGCGCGGCGTGTGTGCGGCCGACGTGGTGGGATTCCAGACCGCGGTGGATCGGGGCCACTTCATGGATGCCGCCATCGAGATGCTGGGAGCCAGGCGCCGCGGCGAGGATACGCTGTGGCTGGATGGGCGGCGCATCCGCGTGGTGGTGGCACCGGTGGGCATCGATGCCGACGGGTTTGCCGCCATGTCCCGCAGCGCCCATGCCGCCACCGCGACGCGACGCCTGGCGGAGAGCATCGGCGAGCGTGCGCTGGTGCTGAGCGTCGATCGGCTGGATCATACCAAGGGATTGCCGGAGCGGGTTGGGGCGATCGAAGCCTTCCTGAACCGGCATCCGCAGTGGCGGCGGAAGGTGAACTTCCTGCAGGTGGCCGCCGCCTCGCGCCAGGATGTGGCGGAGTACCAGCGGCTGCGCCGCAACATCGACCGCATGGTGGGCGACCTGAACGGGCAGGCGGGGGAGCCGGATTGGACACCGCTGCGCTACATGACCCGCCCGGTGCGGCGGCCGACGCTGGCGGGATTCCAGCGCCTGGCCCGGGTGGGGCTGGTGACGCCGCTGCGCGACGGGATGAACCTGGTGGCCAAGGAGTTCATCGCCGCCCAGAACCCGGCCGATCCCGGCGTGCTGGTGCTGAGCAAATTCGCCGGCGCGGCGGAGACCATGGCCGATGCGCTGGTGGTCAACCCGTTCGATACCGGGGCGGTGGCCGATGCGCTGGACCGGGCCCTGGGCATGGCGTTGGACGAACGCCAGGCGCGCCATGCCGCGCTGCTGGCAGGGGTGCGGCGGGAGACGGCGGCGGCGTTCTGCGCCGGGTTCCTGGCGCATCTTTCCCGTGCGGCGGGGCCGGCGATGGGTCTGGTGGAGATACCGGCATGATCCGGGCACGGGTGGGCATCCTGGGGGTGGGCAATCGCGGGGCCACTGCCTATGGCCGGTACATGCTGCGGCGGCCGGACCTGGCCGAGGTGGTGGCAATGGCCGACCCAAGGCAGGACCGGCTGGCGGCGGCGGCGGCGGATCATGGCGTGGCGGAGGCGCATCTCTACGCCGACTGGAAGACGCTGCTGCGGCGGGAGGATGGGCTGGATGCCGTGATCATCGCGCTGCCGGACCGGCTGCACCATCAGGCGGCGATGCTGGCGATGCGCCAGGGGGTGGCGATCCTGCTGGAGAAGCCGATCGGCAATTCCCAGGCGGAGATCCGTGCCCTGCGCGCCGCGGCGCGGCGGTGGGGGGCGGATGTGACGGTGGCCCATGTGCTGCGCTACACGCCATTCTTCGCGCGCATCCGCGACCTGTTGCAGCGCGGCGCGATCGGGACGTTGCAGACGGTGCGGCATACCGAGCAGATCGGCTACTGGCATTTCGCCCACAGCTACGTGCGCGGCAACTGGCGGCGGGCGGAGGAGGCGAGCCCGATGATCCTGTCCAAGGCGTGCCACGACCTGGATATCCTGCGCTGGCTGGTGGATTCGCCGTGCACCCATGTGGATTCGGTGGGGCGGCTGGGGCATTTCACCCGTGAACACGCGCCGGAAGGCTCGACCGAACGCTGCGACCAGGGCTGCGCGGTGGAGCGGAGCTGCCCGTACTCGGCGCCGCGCATCTACCTGGAGCGGCTGCCGCCGGCGGATGCCTGGCCACATGACGTGGTTTCGCTGGATACCTCGGCGGCCGGGATTGCCGCCGCACTGCATACCGGGCCGTACGGGCGGTGCGTGTACCGGTGCGACAACGATGTGATGGACCACCAGTCGGTGAGCCTGCGGTTCGCCAACGGGGTGACGGCGACGCTGAACGTGAGTGCGTTCACCGAGAAGAGCACCCGCACCGTCCACCTGATGGGCAGCCATGGCGAGATCTTCGGCGATTTCGAGGCCGGGACGATCACGGTGGGGGATTTCCGCATCAACGACACCCGCACCAGCAGCCTGGCGCTGCCGCCCGACGCGGTGCATGGCGGGGGCGACGACCAGCTGATGGCGGATTTCCTGGGCCGGGTGCTGGACCGCAAGCGGCGTGGCAATTCGCCCGATGCGCTGACCTCGCTGGAGGAGTCGCTGGAGAGCCACGACATGGCGTTCGCGGCGGAACGATCGCGCAGGGCGGGGGAACGGGTGGTGCTGGCGCGGCGACGGACGGTGGCCGATGCCGGGTGATCGCGATGGCGTTTACCGGAACGGTCTTAAATCGTAACAATATCGGCATGCGAGGATGTGCTTCAGGCGGTGCCGATTTTTGGCGCGGGCGGGTTGGGCGCGGTGCCGGGGGTGGTTGCGGGCGACGGGGCGGGCTGGAGCGGCGGATGGGTTTCGGCTGACGAAGGGCGTGGGGCCGGCGCGGCGCGCGGGGTGGGCGCGGCCGGCGTGGGCGGGGTGACGCCGAGCAGTTGGCAGAGGCGGTTGATGGTACGGGCGGCGCCGGGCGAGGCGGCCAGGATGGCGGGGGTGGCGGGATCGCGCAGCAGGACGTCGAGCTGGGAGGCATAGCCGGCGGCGTTGTAGCCGAGGGCGACGACCAGCCAGGCGCGGCTGCGGGGGATGTACGGCGCGGGCGCGCCGCCGCGGCGGCCGGGACGCGGGGCGCGCGGGCGCGGCAGACGGCCGGCGGCGAGGTTGGCCAACAGGATGGCGAGGCGCCGGCGGGCGCGGGAGATGCGGGTCCAGACCGGCCGGGCGTGGGGGCCGAGGTGGCGGAATCCGGCGATGACGAGCTGCAGCAGGTTGGTGAGAATGACATCGATCCCGCGCGCCAACCCCTCCGCCTGCTGGGCGATGCCCAGCTTCGGGATGGGGCAGGCGAGGGGGGTACTGCCAGGGTTGTTCATGAAATGTTCTTATCCGACGCGGCGCGGCGGTGCAAGGATTTTTTTCTCTGCCACGGGGGCGGCGCGCCGGTGCGCCGAGGCGGTTCAAGGCGCGGCGGCGGTCAGTTCCATGGCCGCGCCTCGATGCGCAGGGTGCCGGTGAAGCCGGGCCGGGCCGGCTGTTCGAGCGGGATATCGAAGGCCAGGCCGGGCGTTCCGTCGAGATCGGGGTCCAGGGCGCGGGTGCTCGCGGCCTTGGCTGCCTTGCCCGGGGTCTTGTCCTGGAAGCCGTACCTGACCTTCCAGCCGCCCTTGGCGTTCGGGTCCTGGAAGGCTTCGATCAGGATCTGGGTGCGGATGATGTAGCCGCCCTCGTAGTGGTTGGTGCTGAAGAACAAGCCGGCGACCTCGTAGTCCGGCACGAGGACCTTGAGGTCTATGGCGAAGCTGACGGAGTTCGACTCGACGACGCTCTTGCTGCTGTCGAGGAAGACGGAGAAGAGATGCGGGCTGCTCTTGCGGTCGGGCGGGCGGTTGGTCTTGTCGGCGCCGGGGAACAGGTCGGCATAGGTGCGGAAGATGGCGGAGTTCTCGCGGACTTCGCGGCGGGTGATCTGCCACTGGTAGCCGCGGATGGCGACCGCGACCTCGAACTGATAGGAGGCGCCGACCTTCTTGCCGGCATCGAACTCCTTCTGCACGGCGGCGGGGAAGGTGATGTCGTCGATGTCGAGAATGCCGTCGACGCGCAGGTTGCCGAACAGGAAGCGGGTGAGGTTCTGGTAGCCCTCCTCGGAGTTGACGATGCCGTAGGGGCCGGAATGGCTGCGGTTCACGAAGGCGCGCGGCGAGGTGACATCGTCGCCGGCGAGGCCATCGCGCGGGCCGTGGGTGGTGGCGTTCTCGATGCGGACCAGGCCGTCGCTGGCGTCGCCGACGGCCCAGGCGGACAGGCCGGCGGCGGCGGCATAGTCGCGCGGATTGGTGCCGACGAGGTTGAAGACGCGGTCGGGGCGGATGTTGCGCAGCAGCGAGACGTCGGGGCCGGGCGGGACGGCGAGGTATTCCGCCATCTTGTCGCGGTTGAAGTTGTTGACGTCGCCGAAGGAGAGCCAGCCGGGGACATTGCGCACGATGCGCATGTCGATGCCGTTATGCGGGGTGGCGTAGGTGAAGAGCTTGTCCACGGCGCCGCGGGCGTCGGGCGTGCTGAGGGCGGGATTCTGGAGGAAGGCGCGGCAGACGAGGCCGCCCATCGAGTGGGCGACGAGGTGGACGCGGAAGGCCTCGGGGGTGACCGCATTGGCCGGGTTGGCGCAGATCTTGTCGCGCAGGCGCAGGATCAGGGCGCCGAGGCCGCTGGCGAATTTCGTTATCGGGGGGGTGCCGCGGCCGTCGCCGAAATCCTGGGAGGCCTCGTCGTAGTAGCGATAGATGATGACGCAGCGGTAGGGGACCGGCCGGTCGGTGCGGTTGCTGGCGACCATGTCGTCGCCGTCGAAGAAGACATCCTGGTAGCCATGGTCGCTCATGAGGCGGACGAGGGGGGATTCGAAGTAGAAGCGCTTGACGTCGCCGGTCCAGGCCAGGCGGGATTTGGTGGAGCCGATGTTGAATCCCATGTAGGGGTCGGCGACGGTTTCCTCGATTTCACCCTGGGTGGCGGCGAAGCCGCGGACATAGATGATGGGGTGGTGGGATTGCTGGTCCATGGCATCAGCTCCTCACGGTGTGGCGACGGGCGCGATGTGCCTCGGCGGCGGGGGGATGCGTGTGTCGGGACGGGTGCATTGGCCCTGGCGAACGGTAGCGGAAGTGGGGCGGCGGGCGCAATCATTTTGCTGTAGTAATGCTCCCGCCGCAATGGGGCCGTGGCGTCAGGCGGGCCGCTTGCGCAGCAGGTAGCGGTGGCGGCCGTCCAGCACGAGTTCGGCGCGCTGGTTGTGGACGGTGGAGCGCAGGCCGACGACGCCGGTGGTGCGGCCGGGGGTGAGCTCGTCCACTTCGAGGGCGGGATAGACGGTGTCGCCGGCGAAGACGGGGGCGAGGAAGCGGGAGGATTGTTCGAGGAAGGCTTTCAGCGAGTCCTCGACCATGTGGGGGAAGAGCCCGGCGCCGGCGGCGGTCTGGATGGCGACCTGGTAGCCGTGGGCGAGCATGTTCGGGAAGCCGTGGGCGCGGCAGTACTCGATGTCGTAGTGGATGGGGTGGTTGTCGCCGGAGGCGGCCTGGAAGGCGAGGAAGATCGCCGGGGTCATGGTGCGGCTGGGGATGACGAAGCGTTCGCCGAGGGCGAAATCCTCGAACCAGCGCTGGGTGGGGACGAGGCGGTGTTGAGTGGGGTCGAAGGGGTGGGCCATGGGGTGTCAGCGAATTCTCAGATTGCGGTATGGAAGGTAAGAGCGGCTGGGACAGGAGACGTTTGTCAGGCGATGCTCCTCTTAAAATGGCTTCGTCAAGCGGAGACCTCGAGCTCCTAGATACGTGAGGAAGTCGCGACCAATCTCTGTTATGGAAACCCTGTCGTTTTCTAACATAATAAGTTTTTCATTTATTAGAAACCCGATCCAACCATCAAATCCATAGTCTGTATATACCTCTGGATTCTTAATTCTGTAAGTCTCGAAAAAATTTCGCGCTTCATCTAAAGAAACGCTTGACATTGATTTAAGTTTTTTGAGGCCGTCAATTTGACTTCCAAATATGACACGATATATTCTTTCAAATAGTGTTTCAAGGCGAGATTGTGCCAGAACTCGTACAAGAAGAGTTATTCTGTCGTCCTCTTTAATTTCCTCCAATTCTTTGTGAAGATTTTTCTCCACTTCTTCTATTAATAATGTGCGGCTAAGTCCTGGAAGTTGTTTCAGTTGGCCGGGCGGTTTGTTGGAATCGGCCACCTTTTGCTGTGATTGGATAGGATCGAGTTCGACGCCGGAGAGTCCAGCTTTGCTCACTCTCGGTAGAAGCGACCGAATATCAGACCGGTAGGCGAACGCGATCAGACCAGCAGCCAATGGCCAGGCGATCTCCTTGAGAGCGGATACGATGATCTTGGCGACTTCCAACCACACAGGCGTTGTCACGGCTCTACCGCAAATTCTTGATGGCCCACCATATTCGAAATGAATGAGTAAGCCTAATTCGGATCGCGTGAGCCCGGCCCATGGCCGGATCCAGACTGGAGCCATTGGTTTGGCTCGATCGCTGCTTGCACGTAGCTTCCCCCTCCCTGTCCCTCCCCCGCAAAGCGGGAGAGGGGACGCCACTAGT
>JADLHF010000177.1 GCA_020848935.1 Acetobacteraceae bacterium | reverse complement strand
TGGTGAACGACACCGCCGACCTCATCAGCCGCAGCCACACCTACCTGGCCTTCCCGTTCGAGATCGACCTGCCGGCGGACGATGCCGAGACGCTGCGCCGCGTCCGCCTGCGCATCGACAACGTCCACCGCAGCCTGGTCGGAATCCTGCGCGGCATCAGCGCTCCGCCACGGGTGACGCTCGAGATCGTGCGGCACGCCGAGTCGGACATCGTCGAGGCCGGTCCGTTCGCCCTGCAGTTCACCTCCGTGCGCTACGACGCCCGCGTGATCGAGGTCGAGCTCGGCGCCGAGGATATTTTGAACGCCCGCTTCCCCGCCGGCGACTATTCCCCCGCCGACTATCCCGGACTGTTCTGATGCCCGATCCGCTGCCGCCCTGGGTCGCCGACTATGTCGGCCTCCCCTGGAGAACGCTGGGGCGCAGCCGCGATGGTCTGGACTGCTACGGCCTGGTGCGGCTCGTGCTCGCCGAGAGGTTCGGCATCACGCTGCCGGCCCTCGACGGCGGCTGGGCCGGGGTACACACCTCCCAGGCACTGGACACGCTGGCGACGTTCGTCAACGACAGTGCGCGCACCTGCTGCGTTGACCACGGCTGGCACGAGCTGCATGCCGGCGGCCCGCACGGAGGCGATGTCGCCCAGTTCCTGCTGCACGGCAGGCCGATCCATGTCGGCCTGGTCGTCAGACCGACCTGGTTGCTGCATGTGCGCGAGGGGTCCGACAGCGCCGTCGAGCGCCTCGACGGCCGGATGTGGCGCACCCGCCTGGTCTGCCTGTTCCGGCACGGCTCGCTGGCGTGAGCCTCCCCATTTTGCCGCCTCCGCATAGTGCCGAGCAGGCAGTCCATGTCCTTGCCCGCCCAAGCCCGTTCCGTAGCGACGTGGTCCGGCTGGTTGCGCCGCCCGGCCTGACGATTGCCGAGCTCGCGGAACAGGCGCTCCCGGATCCCATCGCGCGAAATCTGGCCCAGGCGACGCTGGTCGCCCTGGACGGCAGCGAATGGCCGGTGCCACGCGAGCGCTGGAGAACCGTGCGGCCCAGGCCCGGCATCGAGCTGCGGCTGGTGGTCGTGCCGCGCGGCGGTGGCTTCCGCGGCATCGTGCGCATCGCGCTCTCGATCGCCATTGTCGTCGCCGCGGCCGCGCTGACGGCCGCCGGCGGGCCGCTCGGCGGCATCTCGCTGTTCGGCATTGCCGGCCTCGGCTCGACCCTGATCGGGGCAGGGATCACGATCGCCGGCAGCCTGCTCGTCAACGCGCTGATCCCCGTCGAGACACCCCGCCTCGAGGATGCTGCGGAGCTCGTCGCCCTGCAGCGTGCCGCTGGCCAGCGCCTGGCCGAGCTGGAGGGTGGCAGCGGACATCTCGGCCGCGCTGGTGCCGGCGAGCCGGCCGAAGCCCTGGATCCCGGAGATGAGGCGCAGCACCTGGTCGTTGGTGGCGCCAATATCACGCGCCGCGACCGAGAAGCGCGTGAAGGCGGCGATGCTGTCCGAGATTCCAGCCCCGGTCCGCAGGCTTGCGGCGTAGAGCCGGTCGTAGACTTCGGCGGCAGTGGCGACGTTGCCGGTGGCGGACCCGAGCCGAGACAGGCTGGTGGACAGCTCGTCGCCGGCGCGGACCAGCTGGCGCAGCGCGAGGCCGGCGGTGGCGGCAACGGTGACGCGACCGATGACGGGACCGAGCAGCCGCAGTGCCGCATCGGCCGCCTCCGCGCCGCCGACGATGGCACGGAGGCCGCGGTCGCCGGACTCGCCGAGGCGCCTGAGGTCAGCCTCGGCCTTCTGCGCGCCGGTGGTGCGGACGTCGATCTCGACGCGTTTCTTGCTGTCAGCCATAGCGATCGCTGTCCTGCTGGACCTTGCCCAGGCCGGCCATCATCCCGGCGCGGATATCCGGCAGCAGCGCCGCGACCGCGGCCGGATCGACGCCGAGTGCGCCGGCCAGCGCGAGCGTGCCGGTGATGTCGAGGGTCATGGTGCCGAACGCGGTAGGGACCACGCACGCCATGGCCGCCTGCCAGGCGGCAGCCCCCTCCTCGGTCAGGGGAGCGTGGCGCTGGTAGGGGCAGGCTCGCCCACAGGCCGGTTCGCAGCCCCGGCAATATCCGGCGCCCCCGCCGAAGTGCCATTCGGCGAGGGCGCGGAGGCGTTTCCCTCCAGAACCCTTCGACGCTCGGGTTCCAAAAAATGCTTCCAGAAGGCGGCGGCGACATCCTCGATCGCCATCAGCTGCGGCAGCAGCTTCGGGTCGAACGCGAGCGCGTTGCCCTCGGCGTCGAACACGCCATCCCAGTCGGTGATCAGGCAGCGGGCGAGTGCCCGCACCATCAGGTCGTGCGCCAGGCCGGCGACGATGTGCGGGTCGTCGAGGTCAAAACCGTCGACCGCGGCACCGGCGTCGAGCAAGCCTTGCCGTCCAGCACGGATGGCGTCGGCCTCGGCCATGGCGGCATGCTGGGCGGCAGAAATCAGCGCGGTGGTCGCAGGACGAACCAGCACGCGCGCGGTGCCGGCAAGCGCGACCCAGCGCGGCTCGCGCGGCAGCCCGAGGCGGATTTTCTCAGGCATAGGAGGCGACCTGGTTCTTGAGCACGACCTGCATCAGGCAGGCGGCGGTGGAGTCGTCGGCAGCGCGGAAGTCGACGCTGATCTCGACGCCCTGCGGTCCGCTCACCGGCGTGCGCGGCACGGAGAGGAAGACGCGCGGAAATGTGACGACCAGCGCCTTGTTGGCCGCGGCCGTATAGGCGAGTTCCAGCGCGGAGGGGACGGCACCGATCGCGTCGTCGATCATCCCCGTCTCCGCGAAGCGCAGCGTCAGCGTGCCGCGGGCGCTGGACAGGCCCTCGTCGACGCCCTCGATCCTGCGGTCGGCCCGGATGGTTTTCACCGCCTCCATCCCGTTCGACCAGGTGAACTCCGCCGCGGTGACGTTGGCGAGCGAGGCGCCGTTGCGCTTGATCGAGCCCTGCGGCTTCTGGAAGCGCGACCCTTGCGTGAACACAGGTGTGCCGGCTGCGCTGGTTGCAGCCCGTACCTCGCCCTGGCCCAGCAGCGCGATGGTGGCGTCCGCAGGGCCGGTCGGCGAGAAGTCGAGTTGCAGCTCGTTCGCCTTGACCCCAGTCAGAAGGCTGTAGCGATTGGGTAGCGGGTCGACGAAGTCGATCTCAAAAGCGTTCGACGGCAGTCCATACGCACCGTCCTTGAAACTGTGCACGTAGTCCGGGCCGGTGCCGGTGGTGGTCGGCGGCCCGAGCAGCATTCTGAGCCAGTGGCCGAAGTTCACGAGATCGACCGGGACGACGGCGGAGCCTTCGACGGTCACGGTGTCGAGCGCGGGATCGCCGGTGGTGCGCCGGTCGCCGGCGCCGAGCACGGGGTCGTCCAGCAGCTCCTGGCTCGCCCCCAGTTCGAAGCTCTTGAACGGCAGCTGCGTCCAGTTGCCGGACGGCGCGGTGCCGTAGGTGGATTCCGGTCGCGTACGCAGCTTGGCCTTCGCGCCGA
>JADLHF010000176.1 GCA_020848935.1 Acetobacteraceae bacterium | reverse complement strand
CGGTGGCGAGATTGGCGATCTGTGCGGTGGTCAGCCCGGGCATCTGGCTGGAGGCCAGGGCGCGCAGCTGGGTGGTGGTGAGCGCCGCGACATCGGCGGTCTCCATGGCGGCGAGCTGGGCGGTGGTGAAGGCGGGTAGCTGGCTGACGGTGAATGCCTTCACCTGCGCGGTCGTCAACGCCACCATCTGCGCCGTGGTGAAGGCGCGGATGTCGTCGGTCGTCAACCCCGCCAGTGTCGCCGTGGACAGCGACTGGATCTGGTCCGTGGTCAGGGTCGGGATGATCGACATGCGCGGGCTCCGGGCGAAGGGCATTCGGTCGCGATGGCAGCCACCCTTGGCGGCACCGCGCGGCGACGGAACGGGGAACCTTCTGTCGCCCGGATCAGAGGGCATATTGGCGCAGGCGAATTACTGTCGGCTTAACGGCGGCGAGGCTTGCCGATCTCTTTCGCACAGGGTGGAGAATGCGAAATCTTCACCATTGCGAAGGGAGAATGCGCCGTTCGAAACGAAGGAGTCGTTGCATGAACATGATGGCGTTCCCGGCCCCCCTGCCGCTGCCCGGCGACGAGACCTGGCTGGCAGCACGGATGGCCGCGCCCGGCGGGTTGGCGGCCACGCCGCCGGAGGCCATGCCGCGCCTGGCCCGCAGCGTCGGCGCGCTGCCGGCGGCGCGGCTGATCGAGCTTCTGGGCACCGCGGCGAACGCCGATCGCAGCGCCCTCGCCCAGCTTTGGCTTGGCGCCCATCCCGACGCGCCGGAAGCCTTCGCGGTGTGGTTCAACCTTGGCGTGGGCTTGCTGCAAGGCGGCGACGCGGCGCAGGCAGCCATCGCCTATGCCAATGCGCTGGTGTTGAAGCCGGAGCTGCACGAGGCCTCGGTCAATCTGGGGCTGGCGCTGGAAGCTCAGGGCAGGCGCGACGAGGCGCTGCGGACCTGGCGCCGCGCGCTGCCGGAGGCGGCGACGCGGCGGGTGCTGCACATGCATCTCGGCCGCATGCTGGAGGATGACGGCAGGCTGGAACAGGCCGCGGCCGAGTTGCGGGCGGCGCTGCGCATCGACCCCGATCAGCCTGACGTGATCCAGCACTGGGTGCATCTGCGCCAGCGCATGGCCGCCTGGCCGGTGCTCGACAGTGCCGACAGCACGGTGCCGGACGCGCTGCTGCGCCACCATGCCGGGCCGCTCGGTGCCCTGGCGCTGTTTGACGATCCCGTCGCCCAGCGCGAGGTGGCGGCCGCCTGGATCGCCCGCAAGGTGCCGGCAGCGCCCGCCCGCCTGGCGCCGGCTTCGGGCTATCGCCATGACCGGATGCGCATCGGCTACCTGTCTTCCGATTTCTGCCGCCACGCAATGAGCTTTCTGATTGCCGAGGTGCTGGAGCGGCATGACCGCGCGGACTTCGAGGTGTTCGGCTATTGCGCCTCGCCCGAGGACGGCAGCGACCTGCGTGCCCGCGTTGTGGCGGCCTTCGACCATCATGTGCCGATCGGCGCGCTATCCGACGAGGCCGCCGCACGGCGCATCCGCGACGACGAGATCGACATCCTGGTGGATCTCAACGGGCTTACCCGCGGCGCCCGGCTGGGCGTGCTGCGCTGGAAGCCGGCGCCGGTGCAGGCGACCTATCTCGGCTATATCGGCCCGGTGCCGCTGCCGGAACTGGATTGGCTGATCGCCGATGCCGTTGCCATCCCGCCCGAGGCCGCGCCACTCTATGCCCCGCCGCCGCTGGCGCTGGAGGGCTGCTACCAGGCCAATGACAGCCGGCCGCTCGACCTGCCGCCGGTCAGCCGGGCGGAGGAGGGGTTGCCGGCGACGGGCTTCGTGTTTGCCTGCTTCTCCCACCACTACAAGATCACGCCGGCGATATTCGGTGCCTGGACCCGCATCGTCGCCGCGGTGCCCGGCAGCGTGCTGTGGCTGGTCGATGACGGCGAGGCCAGCCGGCGCAACCTGGGCGCGCACTGGGCGGCGGCAGGGCTGGCGGCGGAGCGGCTGGTGTTCGCGCCGCGCGTCGATCCCGCCCGCTATCGTGCCCGCATGGCGCTGGGCGACCTGTTCCTGGACACCTCGCCGTACAACGCGGGCACCATTGCCTCGGACGCGCTGCGCATGGGGCTGCCGCTGCTGACCCTGGCCGGGAGGGCCTTTTCCGCGCGGATGGCCACCAGCCTACTGACTGCCATCGGGATGCCGGAGATGATTGCGCCGGACCTTGACGGCTACGTTGCCACCGCGGCGCGCCTGGCGCGGACTCCGGCGGAGATTGCCGTGCTGCGCGGGCGCCTGGGCGGCGATGCCTGGGCGCGGAGCCTCGGCGATGCCTGCGGGTTCACGCGGCGGCTGGAGGCGGCGTATCGCCGCATCCGCCTTTCGCCCCCAACCTGAATACAACGATCAACCGATCAAGGAGGCTCGCCCCGGATGGTCAACCGGGGCGGACCGCCGTCACCCACAGCGCGAAGTGCCCGTCGCGCACCACCTGCACCGGGGCGAAGCCGGCGGCGGTGAAAGCGCCGGCCAGGGTGGTGGCGGTATAGCCGGTGCGATGGGCCATGAAGACGTTGCCGGCGGCCAGGGCGGAGCGCAGGCCGAACAGCATGTCCAGCGGCGCGATCGGGCCCATTGCGGAGATATAGGCGGCGTCCTCCAGCTTGTCGTCGGCGACCAGGGCGGCGACCTGCTGCAGATCGGGCACGGTGGCCGCCACGAAGCCGCCCGGGCGCACCACGCGGTGGAACTCGGCCAGCGCGACGGCCACCTCATGCGGCGCCAGATGCTCCAGATTATGCGCCGACCACACCGCGTCCACCGCGCCATCGGCCACCATCGCCATATCGGTGATGCTGGCCTGGATGTCCGGTGCCACGCCGGGGTCGATGTCCAGCCGCAATTCGTGCCATTCGCCGCGGGTGAAGAAAGCCGCCGGCAGCTTGTCCGGGTTGGCGGCGCCGCAGCCGACATGCAGCACGGTGCGCAGTGCCAGTGTTTCAACGGGTGCCTCACCAGGTGCTTCAAGGGGTGCTTCAACGGATGCAGCGTCGGGCGGCTCGGCCAGGGTCGTGGTGTCGCTCATCGGGCGGGTTCCTTCAGGGTTCGCCCAGGCTCTCGCCGAGGCCGCGCAACAGGGGATCGAGGAAGAAATCGAGCACGCTGCGGGTGCCGATCTTGATGTCGGCCTCCACCGTCATGCCGGCAAGAAGCGCGGTGCCCGGCGGCAAATGGGAAAGCGCCGGGAGGGGAATGGCAATCTGGGCGCGGTGCAGCGCGGTGCCGGCGCCGTGGTCGGGATAGGATTCCTGGCTGACGGCGCGCAGCGTGCCGTCCAGGGTGCCGTGGCGGCGCCAGGGAAAGGCATCGACCTTGATTCGTGCGGGGTCGCCGGCCCGCAGCCGCCCGATATCGGCCGAGCGCAGCGCCACCTCGGCCAAAAGCGGCACGCCCACCGGCACCAGCACCACCACCGCCTCGCCCTCGCGCAGCAGCGAGCCCGGCGCGCGGCGGGCGACTTCCAGCACCACGGCATCGCGCGGCGCGCGCAGCTCGGTCAGGGCGTCGAGCCGGCGGGCCTTGGCCAGTTGCTCGTCCAGGCGCGACAGCTCCGGGCCGATGCGGGCCAGTTCCTCGACCACCTGGCGCTGCCAGTCTTGCAGATAGGCGTCGCGTTCGGCGATGCGGCCGTCGATGCGCAGCCGCAGTTCGGCCAGACGGCTGGTGTGGCGCTGCTCCTCCTTCTCCGCTTCCAACCGGCCGTTGCGTGCGGCGAGCAGGGCCAGGCGGGAGCCGACCTGGGATTCCAGCAGCTTGCCGCGCATCGTCTCGACCTCGGCGGCGATCGCCACCTGCTCGCCAACCCCGGCACCGGCGCGCATTTCAGCACCCAGCGCGGCACGCAGCGCGGCCAGTTCGGCGTCATGGGCGGCCAGGCGGGCCGCATGGACGGCCCCACGCTGGGCCAGCACCGCGCTTTGCAGACCCGCCTCGTCGCCCACGGGCGGGGGCAGGGGGGTGCCGGCGAGTTCGGCGGCCAGGCGGTCGCGCTGGGCGGCGAGGCTGCGGCGTTGCGACAGCAGCGCGTCGCGGTCGGCGGCGGTGAAGGTGGAATCCAGCACCGCCACCACCTGGCCCGCGCGCACCAACTCGCCAGCGCGCACCGGCAGGGCGCGCAGCGTTGCACGGTCGACCGGGGCCAGTACCACCGGCGGGGTCTCGGGCACCAGCCGCCCGGTTGCGGCCACCACGATATCGGCGCGGGCGAAGGCCGCCACGGCCAGCAGCCCCGCCAAAAACGCCGCACCCAGCAGCGGCCACAGGCGCAGCGCCAGCGGGGCGGGCTCGGCGACCAGCGCGTCCAGATCGTCCTGGAACGCCAGGACCGCCCGGTCGGGCGCTGCTGCGCTCATGCCATATGCTCGGTCTGCTGCTGCCACAGGCTGCGGTAGATTTCGCAGCGTTCCAGCAGCGTGGCGTGCGGCGCGAAATCCGCCACCCTTCCCTGTTCCAGCACCAGGATCGCATCGGCGCGCACCAGCGTGGACAGCCGGTGGGAGACGATCAGCATAGTGCGGCCGCGCGCCATGTCGGCCAAGTTGCGGTTGACCAGCGCCTCGCTCTCGGGGTCCAGCGCGCTGGTGGCCTCGTCGAACACCAGCAGGCGCGGCGCGGTCAGCAGGGCGCGGGCGATGGCGATGCGCTGGCGCTGGCCGCCGGACAGGTTGGCGCCGCCCTCCGCCACGTGGGTTTCATAGCCCTGCGGCAGGCGGCGGATGAAGTCCTCGGCCCCGGCCAGGCGGGCGGCGGCCACCACCTCCTCCAGGCTGGCCTCGGGCCGGGCGGCGGCGACATTGTCGCGGATGCTGCCGCGGAACAGCATGTTCTCCTGCAGCACCACGCCGATGCCACGGCGCAGATGGCCCAGCTCGACGTGGCGGATATCGACGCCATCGACCAGAATCACCCCGGATTGCGGCGTCTCGATGCCCTGGATCAGCCGGGTGAGCGTGGTCTTGCCGGAACCGGAGCGGCCGACGATGCCGATCACCTGGCCCGGCGCGATGCTGAAGCTGACATCGTCCAGCGCCGGAGCCAGCGCGCCGGGATAGCTGAAGCGCAGATGCTCGAAGCACAGGCTGCCGGTGATCGCCGGGCGGGCTGGGCGGGCCTGGCCGGCGCGCTCGCTGGGACGGTCCATCACCGTGGCCAGCATGCGCACCGACAGCGCCGCCTCCTGGTACTCGCTGATCAGGGTGACGATCTGCACCAGCGGCCCGCTGACCCGGCCGGACAGCATGGTGAAGGCCACCAGCGCCCCCAGGCTCAGCGCGCCATCGAATACCAGCAGCGCGCCGAGGCCCAGCACGCTGACCTGCATCAGTTTTTCCAGCAGCCCCGTCGCCGCCCCGGCGGCGGCGCCGATGTTGCCCACCGCCCAGTTGCGGCGCACCGCGGCCGCCAGGCTGTCGTCCCAGGCGCGCTGGCGATTGCGTTCCAGCACCAGCGCCTTGACCGCACGCATGTTGTGCAGCGTCTCCACCAGCTGGGCCTGGCGCTCGGCCTCGGCGGCGTACAGCGCGGAGAGCCGGCGGCGGAACAGCGGGATCAGGGCGGCGATGCACAGCGCGATGGCGGCGGCGTAGCCCAGCACCACCGCGGTCAGCACGCCGGAATACAATGCCAGCAGCACCAGCAGCACCGGCAGCAGGGCGGCATCCAGCAGCGTCTGGAACAGCCGCCCGGTCAGGAAGTGGCGCAGCTTCTCGGTCTGCTGAAGGTGGCGGGCGAGCACGCCGGCGGCACTGGCCTCGAACACCGAAAGCGGCAGCGACAGCAGGTGGGCGAAGCTGCGCGCGCCCAGCCGGGCATCCACCTTGCCGCCGGCCAGCAGCATCAGCCGCTGGCGGACATAGAAGAACGCGCTGTCGAACACCGCCAGCAGCACGAAGACACCCACCACCACGGCCAGCGTGTTGCGCGCCTGATGGGCCACCACGCGGTCGATCAGCACCTGCAACAGCAGCGGGATGGCGAAGGCGATCAGGTTGGACACCACGGCGGCCACCGCGACCCCGGCGAGCGGACCGCGCTGGCGCAGCAATTCGGGGATGAACCAGCGCAACCCGAAGGGCTGGTTCTCGTCCGTCAGGCGCGGCGCGCGGCGCGCCAGCAACAGGGTGCCGGTCCAGTCGGCCAGGAAGGCATCGCGCGGCACCGCATGCACCCCCGCGGCCTCGCGGCTGGGGTCCAGGATGGCGGCGGCATCGCCACCTTCGGCGGGGCCGGCATGGATCAGGATGACCCAGCGCCCGTCCTTCATGCGGGCCAGCGCGGGGGTGGCGCTGCCAAGGCCCGCCGCCTTCGGCCAGCCGCTTCCCTCCAGCACGCGCACGCGAAATCCCGCCTGTTCCAGTGCGCGGCGCAGCGGGGCGGTCATGTCGCCTTCGCGCAGCGTCGGCAACGCCTCGGGTGCCAGGTGCACGCCGTGGTGATGGGCAATCAGGAAGGCGCAGCGCAGCGCGGTGAGCTGCGGCGCCAGCAGGGTGTCGCTGGTGGTCACCCCGACAGAATGGCCGGCGGCCGTTAGCAAACGATGAAGTGCGGCGCATGGCGGCGGTTAGTTGACGCCTTGGCAAGCTGCTCTGCGCCCCGCCTGGCGTGGTGCGGCTCAGCGGCCAGGGAGGTTGCCCCCCCTGGCCGTTGCATCAGGCCTTGATCACCTTCCTTGCCGCCATGCCATCGATCTCGGCGTCGGAGTAGCCGTGATCGCGCAGGACCTCGCGGGTGTGCTCGCCCAGATGCGGGGCGTGGGCGCGCTTGGTGCCGCTTTCGAACGCGGGCAGGCCGGGGATGTTGGGCATCGGCACCAGTTGCGGCACGCCGGGCTGTTGCAGCCAGGCGATGATGTTGGTGGCCAGCACCTGCTCCTCCTTGAGGAACTCGGAATACGAATTGACCCTGCCATTCATGATGTTGCGCGCGGTCAGCCGCTCGGCGATCCAGGCGGTCGGCTTCGACTTGAACACCGGGCGGATCTGCAGGTACAGGTCATCCATGTTCTTGCGCCGGGTCAGCGGCTCGGCCCAGCGCGGGTCGTTCTGCAGGTGCTGGAGCTCCATCGCCTCGCAGAATGGCGCCCAGTCGGTATTGCGGATCATGGTGACGTTGATCTGGCCGTCGGCGGTGTCGAACACGCCGGCGGGCATGATGCCGCGTTGCAGCACGTCGCCTTCCAGGTAACCGGCGATCAGGCGGATCACCGACAGCATCGCGCCGCCCTGCATCAGGCTGCACTCGATGTAGCGGCCCTCGGTCAGGTTCTGCATCTTCTTGACGAACAGCGAGGTGGCGATCGCCTGGAAGCCCAGCAGGCCCGTGTACATGTCGATCAGCGAGATCGCGATGCGGTGGGGGTGGTTGTCCATCTCGCCGCGGTTTTCGGTGACGATGCCGTTGAAGGCCTGCAGCACCGGGTCCATCGCCGGGCGGCCGGCCATCGGGCCGGTCTGGCCAAAGCCGGAGATCGAATAGTAGATGATGCCCGGGTTGCGCGCCTTGACCGCATCATAGCCGAAGCCGTAGCGCTGGATGGTGCCGGGGCGGAAGCCCTCCATGAAGACATCGGCGCCGTCGATGAACTTCCACAGCGCCTCCTTGCCCTCATCGGTCTTGAGGTCCAGCGCCACGCAGCGCTTGCCCAGCGTGCCGAACAGCGAGAAGGAGGAGTGGTCCTCATAGGTCTTGCCCAGGATGCGCGACCAGTCGCCGCCGCCATGCGGGGTTTCCACCTTGATCACATCGGCCCCGTGCTGGGCGAACATCATCGCCGCCGAGGGGCCGGCGACGCCGCCCGTAAGGTCAACCACCTTCAATCCCTTGAAGGCCGAGTGATAGTCCATTCCGTTTCCCCTCATGCACGCTTGGTTCGTGTGGCGCCCGTGCCCGGCTGGCGGCGCGGGGCGATAAGATGATGGTGCCGGGAATCAGCGCCTTGGCCAACACTCCCCGGCGCATTCTGGGCAGCGAAAATGCGCAGGGGTGGCCGGAGCCTGACAGGGACGCGTACCGGGGGCCTACCAAGTGTCGATGTACGGGTGCTTCTTGCCGGTGCGCGGCGGCACCGGCGGCACGCGCTTCAGGCCCATGGCAATCCATTCCCGCGTTTCCGCCGGGTCGATCACGTCGTCCAGCCCGCCGCCGGTGCCGGCGTTGACCGCCCGCGCGCTTTCGTAGGCAAGCGCCACGCGGCGGTCGAATTCCAGCCGGCGCTCCTCGGGGTCCTCGATGGCGGCCAATTCGTTGCGGTAGCCCAGCTTGACCGAGCCCTCGATGTTCATGCCGGCGAATTCGGCGGTCGGCCAGGCGACGGTGAAGAAGCCGATCAGCGTGCTGGCGCCGCACATCGTCTGCCCGCCGAGGCCATAGGCCTTGCGCACGATGACGCAAAACAGCGGCACGGTGAGGTTGGCGCCGACATTGAACAGGCGCACGGAATGCCGCACCAGGGCCGTGCGTTCCACGTCCGGTCCGACCATGATGCCCGGGCAGTCCATCAGGCTGAGCACCGGGATGTCGAAGGCGTCGCAGAGTTGCAGGAAGCGCGCGCCCTTGTCGGCGCCGTCCGAATCGATCGCGCCGGCCAGATGGTGCGGGTTGTTGGCGATCACCCCCATCGGCTTGCCCTCGACGCGGATGAAGGCGGTGATCATGCCGATGCCGAATTTTTCCCGGATCTCCAGCACCGAGTCCTTGTCGGCGATGGTGTGCAGGATCTCGCGCATGTCGTACAGCCGCAGCCGGTTCTCCGGCACCGCATGGCGCAGCATGCGCTGGTCGTTGGCCTCCCAGTGCGCGACCGGACCCTGGAAATACGACAGGTATTTCTTGGCCACCTGCACCGCCTCGGCCTCGTCGCGCACCAGGATATCGACGACGCCGTTCGGTACCTGGAACGACATCGGTCCGACCTCCTCGGGCGTGTAGATGCCCAGGCCGCCGCCCTCGATCATCGCCGGCCCGCCCATCGCGATCGTCGAGCCTTCGGTGGCGATGATGACGTCGCAGCAGGCAACCATCGCGGTATTGCCGGCGAAGCAGCGGCCGTTGACCACGGCGACCAACGGCACCAGGCCGCTGAGCTGGGACAGGGTGGTGAAGGTGTGGGTGTCCATCGCCACGCGCGGGCCGGTATTGTCGTCGCCCGGCCGCCCGCCGCCGCCCTCGCCGAACAGCACCAGCGGCAGGCGGAAGCGGTACGCCAGCTCGTACATGCGGTCCTGCTTGTAGTGGTTGCGCCCGCCCTGGGTGCCGGCCAGCACGGTGTAGTCGTAATGCACCAGGCAGGCGCGGGAATGGGCCTCGTCGAACAGGTCGCCGTTGATCGTGCACATGCCGGCGATCAGCCCGTCGGCCGGGGTGTTCTTGCGCAGCGTCTCCATGTCGTAGCGCTGGTGCTGGCGGGCGACCACCAGCGGCCAGTACTCCTTGAACGAGCCGGGATCGACCAGTTCGGCGATGTTCTCGCGCGGCATGCGGTAGCCGCGGGCGCGGCGGCGCTTGACCGCTTCGGGGCGGTTCGCATCCAGCGTGAAGGCGTGGCGGTCGATGTTCTCCTGCAGATCGGCGCGGATATGCTCGGGATCCAGCGCGGCATCGGCGGCGACCGCACCGCCCGCGACCTCGGCGGGTTCCAGGAAGACGATGGCGAAGCCTTCGCGCACCACGTCGCCGGCGGCCATGGTCACGCTGCGGATGATGCCGCTTTCGCGCGCGGTGATGATGTGTTCCATCTTCATCGCTTCCACCACGGCCACCTGCTGGCCCTGGCGCACCTCGTCGCCGACCGCCACGTCGATGGCGACGATGGTGCCCTGGATCGGCGCCACCAGCCCGATCGTGCCGTCAGGCCCCTGGGCGGCGGCTTCCGTCGGCTTCTCGGCGGCTTTCTGTTCCGCCTTGACCTGCTCGTCGTGGCTGAACAGCGCGAGCGGGTCGCGGCTTTTCACCCGCGCGCCGGCGAACCCGCCGGGGGCGGCGGCTTCGGCGGCCGGTGCCGTGGTGGCGACAAATCGCTGGCGCAGCTCGGGCGCCGCGGCCAGCGCCTTGAGGTTCTCGTCCACCCAGCGCGTGTGCACCGCGCCGGTCAGCAGGTCGGGGTGGGCGAGGATGTTGTGCAGGAACGGGATGTTGGTGCCGACGCCTTCCAGGCGGAATTCGCTGAGCGCGCGCTGGGTCTTGGCCACCGCGTCGGCGAAGTTGGCCGAGCGCGCGTGCACGATGACCTTGGCCAGCAGCGAGTCGAAATTGGCCGAGGTGGTGTAGCCGGCATAGCCGAAGCCGTCGGTGCGCACGCCGGGGCCGTTCGGCGCCTCATAGACCGACAGCGTGCCGCCGGCGGGGCGGAACTGGCCGTCCGGGCGCAGCGTCTCCATGTTGACCCGCACCTGGATGGCATAGCCGCGCGGCGTGGCGATGCCCGGCGCGTCCAGGCGCAACTCGGTCAGGCTGCGGCCCTCGGCCAGGCGGATCTGGCTCTGCACCAGGTCGACGCCGGTCACCTCCTCGGTGACGGTATGTTCCACCTGCAGGCGGGCATTGGCCTCGATGAAGATGAAGGGCTGCACGCCCGCCCGCCCGGTGGTGTCGACCAGGAACTCGAAGGTGCCGAGATTGCCGTATTTCACGCTCTCGGCCAGGCGGATGGCGGCCGCAATGATGTCGCGGCGCAGCGCGTCGTCCAGGTTCGGCGCCGGGGCGATCTCCACCACCTTCTGGAACCGCCGCTGCACGCTGCATTCCCGCTCGCCCAGATGGGCGACAGCGCCGGTGCTGTCGCCGAGAATCTGGATTTCGACATGCCGGGCGCGCGGGATGAACTCCTCGACATAGACATCCTCGCGGCCAAAGGCGGCCTTCGCCTCCGACTGGCAGCGCTTGAACGCCTGCTCGATCTCGCTCTCCTTCAGCACCGCGCGGGTGCCGCGCCCGCCGCCGCCCGCCACCGCCTTGATGATCATCGCCCCCTCGGGGCCGAGCCCGGCGAAGAAGCCGCGCGCCTCGTCCAGCGTGATGGCGTGATCGAGCCCGCGGATCACTGGCACGCCGGCCGCCACCGCCGCCGCGCGGGCGCGCCCCTTGTCGCCGAACAGGTCGAGATGCTCCGGCGACGGGCCGACGAAGCGGATGCCGGACGCCGCGCAGGCGCGGGCGAAATCGGCCCGCTCGGCCAGGAAGCCGTAGCCGGGGTGGATGGCATCGGCCCCGGTCGCTTTCGCGGCGGCGATGACGTTGTCCACGTTCAGGTAGGCGGCGGCGCCAGTGCCGGGAAGCTGGTGCGCCGTGTCGGCCACCCGCACATGCAGGCTGGCGGCGTCATCCTCGGAATGGACGGCCACGCTCGGCAGGCCGAGATCGGCCGCGGCGCGGGCGATGCGGATGGCGATTTCGCCGCGATTGGCGATCAGCAGTTTCGTGAAGGTCATGGCCGTCGGGCCTTTCGTTGGCGGAGCAAGATGGGGTGGACCAAGATGGGGTGGGCCAAGATGGGGTGGGCCAAGATGGGGTGGG
>JADLHF010000175.1 GCA_020848935.1 Acetobacteraceae bacterium | reverse complement strand
TTCGCCCTGCCGGTGGTGGATGCCGACGAGATCGTGATTGCCTATCGCGATCCACTGGACCTGCTGCGCGACCTGCGGGCCGCCGGGGAGACCAATGCGGTGCGCCTGCGCGACCGCCGCACCCCGGTGCGCGCGCTGTTCCCCGCCGCGCTGGCAGCATTGCCGCAGCGCGACGGCCGAGTGCCGGCGACGTTGCGGCTGGCGATGCTGACGGGCTGGGCGCCGGCCTCGTCGCAGCCCCGGCCTTTGCCGCGCGGTTCTGGCCAGATGCCGCTTTCGGGCGCCTTGCGTTGACGCGGACGCAATCATGATCCAATGCTGCCTGAGAGCGCGTTGCGAGTCGCAACGCCGCACTCCTTTTCTTGGACAGTAAATGGACGAACTATAAATATGGCTTGGTTCTTCGCCACTTTTCAGAAAGAACTTAGCTCTGCTGCGCTGAGCATTGTTGTTGCAATAGTTTTGTTCATATTTAGATCTCGGGCAAAAATATTATGGTCGAGCCCGCATTCATTTAATTTTCTTATTAAAAATACTGACACGGAAGTTCTTCCGACTCTTTTAGTTCATACTGCCTCAGTATTTATATTGAATGCTGGGCGAATTCCCGCGACTGATGTTGAGATCATGTTTAATTTTAAACCAGAAAATTTCAACATCTGGCCAGTGCGTTCGTATGATACTATCGTCAACCCAGATGGTCGATTTACGATTAAATTGCCGAATATTGCCCCAAAGAATCATTTCAGATTGAGCTTCTTTCGATTCCAAAACTGCCGGATGTGATAAATATTAAGAAGCAGGGAGTGCGTCGGAAAACTCATAACCATGAGACCATTTCGAGTCTTCCCCCGTTCAGTGTATACTATTATTTGGCTGTTAATCTTTTTTGGAATGTGTTTTTGTTTCTATATAACTATAAAATTGCTTGAAATTTTGCTATAGTCTCTTATTTAGTATTTTCAATCTTGGCGCCGGTGATTTTCCGTTCCGATTTTTCCCGTAGAGACTGATCGCGCACCTTCTCGGCCTTGGTGCGGCCGTGCAGGACCCGGTTCTGCTGCGCCTGCGCGGCGCGTGCTGCGGCCTCGCGGGCCTTCTTGATCCGGCGGAGGTTGACGAGTTCGGCCATCGCGCCATCCTGCCGGGCGAGAAACACGCAAACAAGGGGGCGCGCGCCATGGGTCAGTTCATCACGCTCAATGCCGGGGATGGCCACACGCTGTCGGCCTGGCAAACCGGGCCGGCCAATGCACGCGCCGGCATGGTGGTGATCCAGGAAATCTTCGGCGTGAACGGCCACATGCGCAACATGTGCGAGAAGTTCGCCGCTAATGGTTACGCCGTGATGGCCCCCGCCCTGTTCGACCGGACCTCGCGCGGCGTCGAACTCGGCTATACCGCCGACGACGTGAAGGCCGGGCGCGACCTGCGCGGCACGCTGTCGGACCACCAGGTGATGCTGGATGTCGAGGCGGCGGCCAATGCGCTGGGCAGCCGCAAGCTGGGCATCGTTGGCTACTGCTTCGGTGGCACGGTGGCGTGGTGGGGGGCGACGCGGACCAGCAAGTTTACCGCCGCCAATGGCTGGTATGGCGGCGGTGTCGCCGGCACGCGCATGGAACGCCCGGGCTGCCCGGTGCAGTTGCATTTCGGCGAGAAGGACACCGGCATCCCGCTCAGCGATGTCGAGGCAATCCGAGCGGCCCAGCCGGGGGTGGAGGTGTTCGTCTATCCCGGTGCCCGGCACGGCTTCGGCTGCGACGAGCGCGACAGTTTTTCCGCGCCCGACGCGGCGTTGGCGCATGAGCGGACGTTCGCGTTCTTTGGACGGCATTTGAAGTAGGTAAGGATAACGAGACGGAGACACAGAGAACACCGAGGACCACAGAGAACACGGAGAAGATTGGCGTCCGATCCAGGTTTTCGACTGGAAGCCGAATACCTCTGTGACCTCTTTGGTTCTCCGTATCCTCCGTGCCCCCGTCTCCTTCCCTTATTTCCGCCGCCCCGCCCGCTGTTCCATGGCGACCAGGAACATCCCGGCCGCCAGGATGATCGCGGCACCGAGATAAACCGCCATCGGCGGGTCATCGGCGAAGATCAGCCAGCCCAGCGCGAACGCCCAGACCAGCCCGCTGTATTCCACCACCGCCATCACCGCCACCGGGGCACGGCGGATGGCGGCAAACTGGAACAACTGGCCGCCGGCGCCGATTGCGCCGATGGCAATCAACAGCATCAGTTGCAGCGCCGACGGCGCGACCCAGTGGAACGCCGTCCAGGCGCCGGTGACGACGAGGAAGAACCCGTTCTGCAGCAGCATCTGCACCAGCGCGCCCTCGTGGCGGGCGATCTGGCGCATCATGATGGCGGCATGGGCCCACAGCACCGCGGCGGCCATCACCAGGCCGATCGCCCAGGCCGGGGTTTCGCCGGCCAGCAGGCCGCGCGGGTCCGCGGACACCACCACGCCGGCGAAGCCCAGGAAGATCGAGGCCCAGCGGACGGGACTCACGCGCTCATCCAGCAGCCGGGTGGCCAGTAGCGTGGTGATGATCGGCGAGGCGAAATACAGCGTCATCATCTGCGCGAACGGCAGCAGCGGCGCGGCGCTGAAATAACACAGCCAGGCCACCAGGGTGATGACCGCGCGGACCAGCATGCGGGCACGCACCGGCGAGGCGACGATGGCCGCCACCACCTGTCCGCGCCCGACCGCAAGGCAGCCCAGCGAGATGGTCATGCTGCGGAAGAACAGCGCCTGCGCCACCGGCAGGGAGGTGACCAGGAACTTGTTGGTGGCATCGTTCAGCGCGAACAGCGCATAAGCAGCCACCCCCAGAAGCATTCCGGCAAAAATGCTGTTGCCGCGCATACCTATGTGACCAACCCCAAGTGATGGGGCCTGGGGCGAAGCCCAAGCGGGTCGAGGGCGGAGCCTCGCCTTGCCTTTGCTCGCATCCCGCTACTCCGCCGCCGACCGCAGCGCCGCACCGGCAGCCAGCGGGCACAGCGGCAGGGCGGCAGCGAACAGCGCGCACAGCAGCAGCAGATGCGGCCGCGCCGCCAGCCCGACGGCAGCGGCATCGGCGGCGGCGGCACCGAAGATCAGCACCGGGGCGGCCAGCGGCAGCACCAGCAGCGGCAGCAGCACGCCGCCGCGCCGGGCGCCCAGTACCATCGCAGCCCCCATCGTACCGAGCAGCGACAGCACCGCGGTGCCCGGCAGCAGGCCAAGCAGCAGGGCGGGGATCGCCGCTTCGTCCAGCCGCAGCATCACCGCCAGCGGCCCGGCAGCGAGTACCAGCGGCAGGCCGGTGGTCAACCAGTGGGCGGCGGCCTTGCCCAGCGCCACCCCGGCCGCCGGCAGGCCGGACAGCAGCAGGAGGTCGAGCGAGCCGTCCTCGTGGTCGGCGCCGAACAGCCGGTCCAGCGGCAGCAGGGCGGCCAGCAGGGCGCAGACCCAGATGATGCCGGGCGCCATTCGTCCCAGCGTTTCCGGCGCCGGGCCGATGGCCAGCGGGAACAGCGCGCCGGCCAGCAGGAAGAACATCAGCGCGGCGAGGCTGTCGCTGCCGTGGCGCAGCGACAGCCGCAGTTCGCGGGCCAGAAGGCGCCTCATGCCGCCATCGCCAGGCTCTGCGCGCCGGGCAGCGGCAACGGCAGGTGGGTGGCGGCCACCACCACGCCGCCGGTGGCCAGATGATCGGCCAGCATCTTGCCCAGGGCGGCAACGGCGGCGGTGTCCAGCCCCAGCGTGGGCTCGTCCAGCAGCCAGATCGGCGCAGCGGACAGGGCAAGGCGGGCCAGGGCCAGGCGGCGCCTTTGCCCCGCCGACAACATGCGCGCCGGCAGGTCCGCCAGCCGCCGCAGCCCCATGCGGTCCAGCGCCGTGGCCACCTCGGCCCTGCCGCCCCAGAAGGCCAGGTTCTCCGCCACCCCGAGCCCCGGCTTGACGGCGTCAAGGTGGCCGAGCCAGGCGACGCGTTCGGCGTGAGCGATCCGATCCGTCAGCAGGTCGTGCCGCCCCCAGTGCAGCGTACCGGCTTCGGCGCGGCCCAGCCCGGCCAGCACGCGCAACAGCGTGGACTTGCCGGCGCCATTCGGCCCCTCCAGCAGCAGCGCCCCGCCGCGCGGCAGGGCGAAGCCAAGCCTGGCGAAGACCAGCCGCTCGCCGCGCAGCGCCGCCAAATTCCTGGCTTCCAGCACGCTGATGCCTCGCCCCGATGTGGACCTGGGGTGCCTTATGGTCTAATCCCGCCCGCGGAACCACCTGGCACCTGGCCGTGGCGCGGCTCCACCCGCCACTTGGCGGGTGACCCGTCCGTGCCGCGCGTCAACAGCAGCGAAGAGAGCCACCATGAAGAGCATCGGCCGGGACAGCCTCAACACCCAGCGTACGCTGACGGTGGCGGGCAAGACCTACACCTATTTCTCCCTGCCCGCGGCGGGGAAGGCGATCGGCGACATCTCCCGCCTGCCGGTCAGCCTGAAGGTGTTGCTGGAAAACGTGCTGCGCTTCGAGGACGGGCAGACCTACACGGTCGATGATGCCAAGGCCATCGCCGCGTGGCTGGCAAAGGCCAGCTCGGACAAGGAAGTGCCGTTCAAGCCCGCCCGCATCCTGATGCAGGATTTTACCGGTGTGCCCGCCGTGGTTGACCTCGCCGCCATGCGCGACGGGATTCTGCGGCTTGGCGGCGATCCGCAGAAAGTGAACCCGCTGGTCCCCGTTGATCTGGTGATCGACCACTCGGTGATGGTGGACTTCTTCGCCACCGCCGACAGCGAAACCAAGAATGTGAACGTCGAGTTCGAGCGCAACGGCGAGCGTTACGCCTTCCTGCGCTGGGGCTCCACGGCATTCGACAATTTTCGCGTGGTCCCGCCCGGCACCGGCATCTGCCACCAGGTGAACCTGGAATACCTCGCCCAGGCGGTGTGGACCGCCGAGGAGGACGGCAAGACCTACGCCTACCCCGACACGCTGTACGGCACCGACAGCCACACCACCATGGTGAACGGGATGGGCGTGCTGGGCTGGGGCGTCGGCGGCATCGAGGCCGAGGCGGCGCTGCTCGGCCAGGCGATCACCATGCTGATTCCCGACGTGATCGGCTTCCGCCTCACCGGCAAGCTTCCGGAAGGTGCCACGGCCACCGACCTGGTGCTGACCGTCGCCCAGATGCTGCGCAAGAAGGGCGTGGTGGGCAAGTTCGTCGAGTTCTTCGGGCCCGGCCTGGCCGGCATGTCGCTGGCCGACCGTGCCACCATCGGCAACATGTCGCCGGAATACGGCGCCACCTGTGCATTCTTCCCGGTCGATCAGGTGACGCTGAACTACATGCACCAGACCGGGCGCGACGAGGACCGCATCGCGCTGGTGGAAGCCTATTGCCGCGCCCAGGGCATGTGGACCGACGCCACCACGCCGGAGCCGGTATTCACCTCCACGCTGGAGCTGGACATGGGCACGGTGGAGCCGAGCATCGCCGGGCCGAAGCGGCCGCAGGACCGGATTGCCCTGAAGAGCGCCGCCACCGCGTTCCGTGCCGAACTCACCAAGAGCCTTGGCGTGCCGGCCAACGACGTCGACACGAAGGTGCGGGTGGAGGGAAAGAACTACGACATCACCCACGGCAACGTGGTGATCGCGGCCATCACCTCCTGCACCAACACCTCCAACCCCGACGTGATGATGGCCGCCGGCCTGGTGGCCCGCAAGGCGCGCGCCCTGGGGCTAACGCCGAAGCCCTGGGTGAAGACCTCGCTGGCCCCCGGCTCCCAGGTGGTGACCGAATATCTCGACAAATCAGGCCTGTCGGCCGACCTGGATGCGCTCGGCTACCAGACCGTTGGCTATGGCTGCACCACCTGCATCGGCAATTCCGGCCCGCTGGATCCGGCGATCGCCGATGCGATCGAGGACAACCAGTTGGTGGGCGTGGCGGTGCTGTCGGGCAACCGCAACTTCGAGGGGCGCATCCACCCCAACGTGCGCGCCAACTACCTGGCCAGCCCGCCACTGGTGGTGGCCTACGCACTGCTGGGCACGATGAACGAGGATATCACCACGGCGCCGCTCGGCACCTCGCGCGACGGCAAGCCGGTGTATCTGAAAGATGTCTGGCCGACCGACAAGGAGATCGCCGACATCGTCAACGCCAACGTGAAGCGCGAGCAGTTCATCCGGCGCTATGGCGAGGTGTTCAAGGGCCCGCCGCAGTGGCAGGCGATCCAGGTTGCCACCGGGGAGGCCACCTATGGCTGGTCCGACGGCTCCACCTACGTGAAAAACCCGCCGTATTTCGAGGGCATCACCATGGAGCCGGCGCCGAAGGGCGACATCAAGGCGGCGCGTATCCTGGCGGTGCTGGGCGACAGCATCACCACCGACCACATCAGCCCGGCCGGCAGCATCCGTAAGGCCTCGCCGGCCGGCGACTACCTGCTGGAGCGCCAGATCGGGCAGGTCGACTTCAACAGCTACGGCTCGCGGCGCGGCAATCACGAGGTGATGATGCGCGGCACCTTCGCCAATATCCGCATCAGGAACGAGATGGTGCCGGGGGTGGAGGGCGGCTTCAGCCGCCATGTGCCGGGCGGCAAATCGGAGCCGATCTACGACGTGGCGATGCGCTACAAGGCGGAGGGCACGCCGCTGGTGATCATCGCCGGCAAGGAATACGGCTCGGGTTCGTCGCGCGACTGGGCCGCCAAGGGCACCGCGCTGCTGGGCGTGCAGGCGGTGATCGTGGAGAGCTTCGAACGCATCCACCGCTCCAACCTGGTGGGCATGGGCGTGCTGCCGCTGACCTTCAAGGAGGGCATGGACCGCAAGTCCCTGGGCATCACCGGCGACGAGGTGCTGGATATCCTGGGCCTGGACGCCCTGGCACCGCGCATGGACCTCACCCTGGTGATCCACCGCGCCAACGGCAAGACCGACCAGGTGCCGGTGCTGTGCCGCGTCGATACCCTGGACGAGGTCAGCTACTACCGCCACGGCGGCATCCTGCATTACGTGCTGCGGGAGATGGCAAAGGCGGCTTAGCCAAGGAAGGCCGGGAGCTTTGCCCGTCGCGCGGCGAAGGCGCGCCGCGAGGAACGACAGCAGGGGGCCGAACCCCCTGCACCCTCAGCCATTATCGCCTCTCACCAGAGGCGAACAAACGAATGGGGTCTGGGGGGCCTCCCCCCAGCGGGTCGAGGGCAGAGCCCTCGCCTATCCATGCTGACTGCCTACCGCGCCCGCATCGCCACGGGTGAACTCGCCGCCGATCCCGCCCAGGCCGCCGCCGCCGAGCGGTTGCAGGTGCTCTCCGACACATTGCGTGGCTACGCGCCAGTGGCGCCGACGCCGGGGCTGCTGGACAGGCTGTTTGGCCGCGCGCCGGCCAAGGTGGCGGCGCCGAAGGGGCTTTACCTTGTCGGTGCCGTGGGCCGGGGCAAGTCGATGCTGATGGACCTGTTCTACGAAACCGCCGCGGTGAAGCGCCGCCGCCGCATCCATTTCCATCGCTTCATCCAGGAGGCGCATGCCCGCTTCCACGCCCACAAGCTGGCGCATCCCGAGACCGAGGACCCGATCCCGCCGCTGGCCGACCAGCTGTCTGCCGAGGCGGCGCTGCTGTGTTTCGACGAGTTCCAGGTCCACGACATTGCCGACGCGCTGATTCTGGGCCGGTTGTTCCAGGCGCTGTTCGATCGCGGCGTGGTGATGGTGGCGACGTCGAACACCGCGCCGGACGACCTGTTCCGCGGGAAGCCGGGGCGGGACGCATTCCTGCCGTTCATCGCCATCCTGAAGCAGCATGTCGATGTGTACGAACTGGATTCGGCCCGCGATTTCCGTCGCCATCGGCTGCGCGGCATGGCCACCTGGCACGTGCCGGCGGATGGCCGGGCGGACGCAGCACTGGATGAGGTGTTTGCCAAGCTTGGCGGTGGCGCACGGCCACGCGCGGTGGAGCTTACCGTGATGGGTCGCACCGTGACGGTGCCGTTGGCCGCCGGCAAGGTCGCCCGCTTCGATTTTGAGGCATTGTGCGGCGCGGCGCTGGGCGCGGGCGACTACCTGGCCATTGCCGAGCGCTTCCACACCGTGGTGCTGGACGGCATTCCGCGCCTGTCACCGGACAATTTCGATCGTGCGCGGCGCTTCATCGTGCTGGTGGACACGCTGTACGACCACCGGGTGAAGCTGTACGCCTCGGCCGCGGCCATGCCGGACCAACTCTACCAGCGCGGCGAGAACGCGGCGATGTTCGAGCGCACCGCGTCGCGGCTGGAGGAGATGCGCAGCCAGGAGTACCTGGAAGGCGAACACCTGGCATAGCGCCAGGCTGCCTACACATCAGGCGTCCGATGGCGCCGCGGCGATCGGGATCTCGCGCACTTCCACCTGGGCGCCGCCGGGCTGTTCGCCATAGCCGGCGGGCTGGCTGTCGCCGTCCTCGCCATCGCCGTCGCCATCGCGGTGATGGCGCTGCTGATGTGGCTGGCCGCCGCCATGCTGGGCCTGCGGGCCGCCCTGATGCTGGGCCGCCTGGTTTATGGCGTTGACGATGCGGAAATAATGCTCGGCATGCTGGAAATAGCTTTCCGCCATCACCCGGTCACCGCTGCTGGAGGCGTCGCGGCCGAGCTGGAGGTATTTTTCGAACAGTTGCTGGGCGGTGCCGCGCACGCGCAGGTCCGGGCCGCTGCTGTCGAAAGTATGGTTGCGGTTCAGCGGGATGTTGCCGCTCTGATGCCGGACCGGGCCACCGCCCCCGCCACCACCACCACCCGGGCGGAAGTTGCGGCCTCGTGCACGTTTCATGTTCATTGGTTTGCTGGCGCGCTTTCCTGTTTCGGCCGGTTTCGCGGTGGTGCGCAGGCCCCTGAAATCGCTGCCGGGGCCATCCGTCGCCGTGGCCGCAAGGGCCGGACCGTGTCGCTCGATGGGCTACTGCGCAACCTGTCCACCCCGGCGGCCACGGCTGGAAGCCCGCGGCTGCGCATCCTGGGGGCCGGGGAGCCGGCCTGAGGCAGGCTCCCGTTGCACGGACTGCAAGCTAGCGAAGCCGGCCGCGCCTGCCAAACGTTTTTTCATCGGCCCGCGCGGAAAGCCCAACACCAGCGCGCGCGGCACGCCGCCAAGGTCGGGGTGCAGCGCCAGCACCGCCAGTCCGGCGGCACGCGCCAGGGCGGGCACGGTTTCGTGCTGGCCGATGCCGAGTTCCAGCACCGCCACCCCGCCCGGTGCCAGTAGTCCCGGCAAGGCTTCGGCCAGGCGGCGATAGGCGTCCAGCCCGTCGGCCCCGCCATCCAATGCGCGTGCGGGCTCGTGGTCGGCCACTTCCGGCATCAACATGCCCAGATCGACGGTCGGGATATAGGGCGGGTTGGACAGCACCAGGTCGAAGCGGCCCGTCAGGGGTGCGGCCCAATCGCCGGCCAGGAACGCTGCCCTGTCTGCCAAACCACAGGCACGGGCATTGCGCCCGGCCAGCGCCGCAGCGGCCGGCGACAGGTCGCTGCCAACCCCCCAGGCAGAAGGTAGCGCATTGAGAACAGACAACAACAGGCAGCCAGTTCCGGTGCCCAGGTCCAGCACCCGGCGCGCATCCGGCCGCGCGGCCAGTGCGGCCTCCACCACCGCCTCGGAATCCGCGCGCGGGATCAGCGTATCGCGCGACACCTCCAGTTCCAGCGTCCAGAACCCCTGGCGACCCAGGATCAGCGCCATCGGCTCGCGCCGTACCCGCCGCGCCACCATGGCGGCAAAGCCCGGGGCCAGCACCTGCTCTGCGCGGTCCAGCAGCGTGCCGACGGGCCGGGCCAGGGCATGCAGCAGCAACAGCCGCGCCTCGCGCACTGGCGCCTCCACCCCGGCGGCAGCCAGCGCGGCGACGGCCTCGGCCAGCAGGGCGGATACCGGGCGCGGTGCGATCATGGCGTTGCTGAAGCATGGCGGGACCCGCACAGCCAGCATCCGGGCGGCACGCAGCGGCATGGCACCCCGGCTTTGCGCGCATGCCGGGTTGCTTGCCGCCATGCCACCGAGGCCCCTAGCGTGATATTCACGCACGGGGGATCGCGATGCCTGCCACCATCCGCGCCTGGCCGATCATGGTTGGCGCCGCGCTGCTGCTGTCCCTGGCGATGGGCATCCGCCAGAGCCTCGGCCTGTTCATGCAGCCGATGACCGATTCCGGCATCACGGTGGCCGACTTCACCTTCTCGGTGGCGGTGCAGAACGTGGTCTGGGGCCTGTCGCAGCCTTTCGTCGGCGCCCTGTCGGACCGCCTCGGCCTGCGTCGCGTGGCGATGTCCGGCGCCGTGCTGTATGCCGCCGGCATCCTGTGCGCGGTCCTTGCCACCGGGCCGCTCTGGCTCAGCCTGGGCACCGGACCGTTGCTCGGCATTGCCCTGTCCTGCACCGCGGCCAGCCTGAACCTCAGCGCCGCCGCCCGCGCGGTGCCCGAGGCGCAGCGCAGCCGGGCACTGGGCATCGTTTCCGCCGGCGGCTCGCTCGGCACGCTGATTGCCGCCCCGCTGGCCCAGGGGCTGATGGCATCCGGCTGGCAGGTGGCGATGCTGGCGATGTTCGGCCTCGCACTGCTGATGATCCCGGCTGCCTTCGTCATGGGCCGCGCCGACCTGGTGCCGCTGCCCGCCAGGCGTGGCGAGGCCACCAGCTTCCGCGAGGTGCTGCACGCCGCCCTGCACCGGCGCGCCTTTTTGGTGATGGCCGGCGCCTTCATGGTGTGCGGGTTGCAGCTGGTGTTCCTGACCACCCATCTGCCCACCTACCTGTCGATGTGCGGCATGGACCCGATGCTGTCGGCGCAGTCGCTGGCGGTGATCGGCGGCTTCAACATTGCCGGCGCCTACACCTGGGGCTGGCTGGGCGGTATCTACCCGAAGCACGTGATGCTGGGGCTGCTGTATCTGCTGCGCAGCGCCGCGATCGCCGTGTTCTTCCTGTTTCCGCCGAGCCCCGTGACCACGCTGGCCTTTGCCGCCACCATGGGATTGCTGTGGATGGGCGTCTCGCCGCTGACCGCGGGCCTGGTCGCGCAGATGTTCGGCCTGCGCTACATGGCCACGGTGACCAGTCTCGCCTTCCTCAGCCACCAGGTCGGCAGCTTCCTCGGTGCCTGGGGCGGTGGGCTGATCCTGCAAACGCTGGGCAGCTACGACCGTGCCTGGCAGGTCGGTGTGCTGATCGGCCTGATCGCCGGCACCGTGCAGATCGTCTTTGGCGCCGACGGACGGCCCCGGCCGCGGCTGCGCCCCGCGATGGTGTAGGTGCGGCGAGAAATCTTTACGCCGCGCCAATGCTTGCCCTGATACGCTGACGGCGAAAAAATCCGCCGGATCGGGAAGAACGCCCATGACCACCGCACTCGTGCTGCTGCTCCTCGCTGCCGGCCTGATTGCCGCCCTGTACCTTCACGACACCCGCCAGTCGCAGCACACGATCCTGCGCAACTTCCCGGTTCTCGGCCATTTCCGCTACTTCTCCGAGAGTTTCGGCGAGTACATGCGGCAGTACCAATACCTGCCGGATTGGGTGGAACGCCCGTTCAACCGGCTGGAGCGCGCCTGGATCTACCGTACCGCCAAGGGCATCTCGAACCTGATCAGCTTCGGCAGCGAAGCCGCCCCGCCCTTTGCCTTCCGCCCCGCCGCCTTTGCGGTGCTGGACGAGGAGTGCGGCAGCTGGCAGCCGTTGCGCATCGGCGTGGCCGACGGCCCCGGCGCCAGCCGCGAGCCGTACGACGCCCCGGCCTTCTTCAATATCTCCGGGATGAGCTACGGCGCGCTGTCCCATGCCGCCGTCAGCGCCCTGTCGCGCGGCGCCAGGATGGCCGGCGTCTGGATGGCCACCGGCGAGGGCGGCCTGGCGCAATACCACCTGGAGGGCGGCTGCGACCTGGTGATGCAGATCGGCACCGCCAAGTACGGCGTGCGCGACCAGCACGGCAACCTCAGCGAAGCCCGCCTGCGCGAAATCGCCGCCCACCCCCAGGTGCGGATGTTCGAGGTCAAGCTCGCCCAGGGCGCCAAGCCCGGCAAGGGCGGCATCCTGCCGGCCGCCAAGGTCACCGCCGAGATCGCCGCGATCCGCGGCATCCCCGAGGGCAAGCCCAGCATCAGCCCGAACCGCCACACCGACATCGCCACCATCGCCGAGCTCGGCGCCTTCGTCGATCGCGTGCGCCGCGTCACCGGCAAGCCGGTGGGGGTGAAGTTCGTGGTCGGCCAGGAGGGTTTCCTGGACGACTGGTTCGCCGACTGCACCGCCAACCCCGCCCATTGCCCCGACTACATCCAGGTCGATGGCGGCGAGGGCGGCACCGGCGCGGCCCCGGCGCCGCTGGCCGATTACGTCGGTCTGCCGATCACCCAGGCGCTGCCGCTGGTTGCCGCGGCCCGCGCCCGCCATGGCCTGGGCGCGCGCATCCGCATCATTGCCTCCGGCAAGCTGATCACCCCGGACAAGGTCGCCTGGGCGCTGTGCATGGGGGCGGATTTCGTCTCCTCGGCGCGCGGCTTCATGTTCGCCCTGGGCTGCATCCAGGCGATGAAATGCGGCTCCGGCCAATGCCCCACCGGTATCACCTCGGCCGATCCGCGGCTGATCCGCGGGTTGGACCCCACCGACAAGTCGGTGCGCGTAATGCACTATGCCAAGCGGGTGCGCGAGGAGGTGGAGATGATCGCCCATGCCTGCGGCCTGCCGGATGCCGGCCGCTTCACCAAGACCCATGTCACCGACATCGAGCGCGGCGTAGGCGGTTTCCGCAACGCAGATAGTTGATCGCATGGCCATGCGAGACCGCCAATCCCGCATTGCGCGGTCGCGCAGGATGATCTAAAAAATCTGCATTAAATTATTTTATTTACGGATTTGGTCATGCCGCATTTCAGCCGCCGCCCCGGTCGCCGCGCCGCCCTGCTGACCGCCAGTGTCATCGCCGGGACTGCACTTGCCGCCCCCGCCCCGGCATCGGCCAACCTGATGTTCAACCTGTCCTACCTCGCCGGAACACCGGCAGCGGCACAGAACGCATTTGCCGCTGCCGCCTCCGCCTGGTCCGCGATGCTGGCCGACAACGTGACGGTGAACCTGACGGTGGGCACCGCCGCGCTGGGGCCGAACATCCTTGCCTCCACCGGCGCAGTGGACGTCACCACCAGCTACAGCACCTTCCGCGCTGCCCTGGCTGCCGATGCGACCAGCTCCAATGATGCAACCGCGGTGGCCAGTCTTCCGGCCGGTTCCAGCCTGCATGTGCTGATCAACCACACGTTGCAGAACGCCGGCAACTCCTACGTGGACAGCACCGGTGCCAACACCGCCACCATCCGCCTGTCCAACGCGAATGCCAGGGCGCTGGGCCTGCCGGTCACCACCTCGAACCTCGGCGGCAACTGCATCGGCACCTGCGACGGCTATATCGCCTTCAGTACCGGCTTCGGCTTCGATACCGACCCGTCCGACGGCATCGCTGCCGGCCAATTCGATTTCGTCGGCATCGCGATCCATGAGATCGGCCACGCGCTGGGCTTCATCAGCGGCGTGGACGTGCTGGACACCAATGCGAATTCGTTCGGCGACAACGCCTTCACCTACATCTCGCCGCTCGACATGTTCCGCTGCTCGGCGGCCAGCGCCGCGCAGAATGCCATCGACTGGACCGCGGGCAGCGACCCCAAGAGCTTCTCGCTGAACAACTGCACAACCACGCTGGCCAGCTTCGCCACCGGCATGAACTTTGGCGACGGACGACAGGCCAGCCACTGGAAGGATAATCTGGGGCTCGGCATCATGGACCCCACCAGCGCCCCAGGTGAAGCGCTGGCAATCAGCCAGCTCGACCTCACCGCCATGGACGTGATCGGCTGGAATCTGGCCGGCACCACGGATGTCCCGGCCCCGGCATCGGCCCTGGTGTTCGTGTTTGGCCTGGCTGGCCTGGGCTGGGCCCGGCGGATGGGTGGTACTGCCTGACCGGTTCGTGGTTTCAGAACGCGACAGCATGGATTGACCGGTGACGGGACCTTCAGCGGGTCTTGCCGATCGGATCATGCGCGCAGGAATCGCGTTGGCAGAGCGTGCATGACACACTGGCGCCCCCATTCCTGACGGAGCCGCCGCCATGACCGCTTCCCCCGACATCGTCCGCGTTCCGAACAAGAGCCTGCCGAGCAAGTCCTCGGTGGCGATCTATCAGTTGCCGGGGGGCGGGGGGTTGCTGTGGGCGGTGGCGACGTCGGCCGATCGCAGCCAGGACATCAAGGCCCAGACGGTGGGATGCTTGCGGGCGCTGGAGAAGCACCTGGTGGCACACGGGCTGGACCTGACGCGGATCGTGAAGGCCGAGGTGGTGGTGACCGACCACGACAACAAGCCGGCGTTCGACGAGGCATGGGCCAGCGTGATGCCCGATGGGCAGGGGCCGGTGCGCAGCTTCGTCGAGTCGCGCATGCCCGAGGGTGACCTGATCGAGATCATCATTACGGCGGTGTTTCCGGCCTGAGGCCCGGCTGCGCCCCCGCCCGAAACGCGAACGGGCCGCCGGGGGATGCCCCCGACGGCCCGCTTTTGCAGCCCGCTTTCTGCGGACGATTGCGCTCAGCCGCGACGGCGGCGGGCGGCAGCCAAGCCAAGCAGGCCGACGCCGAACAGGGCCATGGTTGCCGGCTCCGGAGTGGTCACCGGCGGATCGACCGGCGGCGAGACGCCGGGGGCGAAGGTGGCGCCGCCATAGGTGAAGTAGCTGTCGGCGCCGCTGCCACCGCCCAGCATCACCAGGAACGGATTGGCCGCGTGCATGTTGAACAGCCCGTTCGGCAGGGTGACGTTGCAACGGCTGTAGCTGGTGCCGGCGATCGGCGTGCAGCTGGAGGTGTCAACGTTCGAGCTGTCGAGCGTCAGCGTGCCGAGATCGGCGGTGTTGATCACCACCGAGGCGTAGTCGACAGTGAAATCCTGGGCGCCGGACGGGGTGGACAGGCGGTAGTCGGCCAGCCAGGTGTCGCTGCCCGGAACCAGCGACATCGCCGGGTCGGTGTTCGCGCCACCACCACCGGTCAGGTACTGGGCGACCATCACCGGGTTGCTGCCCTCCACCGAGGCGCCGGCATTGGCGGAAAGGGAGAACTCGTAGAACTGGCCCTTGTTCAGGGTTGCCACGACCACGCCGTTGACCTTCACGTCGGTTGCATCGGCGCTGGCGATCACACGCACCAGGTCGGTGCCGCTGCTGGAGATATTGGCGCCCTGCGACGCGGCCAGGGCATAGGTCTTGGACAGCCGCTCAGTGGGGATCATCTGCTCCAGCAGCGTGTCGCAATATGTCGCCCCCACCGGCACCTGGGCGCACGATGAGCCACCGAACACCGCCACCGGCTTGTCCGCCGCAACCTGGGAGCCGGTCAGGTTGGTGGTGCCGCCGGCGTATTTGTAGGTTTCGCCGGCGTTCAGCGTCACCGCCACCGGGGCGCCGCCGGTGGGCGTGAAGGTGACGTTGGTGCCGTTCTGGGTGGCATGGATGGCAACCTGGCTGCCCTCGCCGAAGCCGCTGCTGCTTGGCGAACCCTGGCTTGCCACCAGATAGTTGTTGCCCAGCGCCGAGCTGTCCAGCAGATAGGACATGTCCGTGGTGGCCTGCTGCCGGTTCACGAAATACCCGGCGATCGCGCTGGCCGAAGTCACCGAGAAGCCGGTGTTCACAATCCCCGTGCCGCTCTGCTGATAGATGTTGGAAATCGGCAGGTTGAAGAAGCCGTCCACGCCCAGGGTGACCATCTGGTTGAAGCCGGCCAGGTTGCTCACCGTGGCGTTCTGCCCGGCACTGCCGAACAGAAAGACCGAGGCGTTGGCCCCGCCACCCGTATGGTTCTCGTTGAAGTCGAAATAAAGTTCTGCGGCCTTCGGCGCACCGATGCTGGAAAGGCCCATCACGGCCAGCACCGCCACCCTTGCAAATCGCATCGTCATGCTCCCAATCCAAATGAACAACAGGCACTTCCCGATTTCGGGATGCAATAACCGTGCCGCGAGAAATATATCATGAAATGAACCTGTTGCGGCGCCCTCGCTGGGAGCGTCTCATGGGAGTGTAAAAAATTTCGACGCTTTTCACGAAAATTTCCCGTTCAGGTGAAAAAATCGTAAAAAACTCCGACCCGGTTGTGCTTCAGCTCCGTTCGGACAGCAGGCTCAACTGCCGGTTGTCGGCATTGGCCATGTCGGGCAGGGCGATCGGGTAGTCACCCGTGAAACAGGCGTCGCAGTATTGCGGCGCCTCGGCATTGCGCCCGCCATGGCCCAGCGCGCGGTACAGCCCGTCCAGGGAGATGAAGGCCAGGCTGTCCGCGCCGATCAGCGCCGCCATCTCGTCCACGCTGTGCCGAGCCGCCAGCAACTTGCCGCGTTCCGGCGTGTCGATGCCGTAGAAGCAGGAGTGCGTGGTCGGTGGCGAGGAGATGCGCATATGCACCTCCGCCGCGCCGGCCGCGCGCACCATCTCGACAATCTTGCGGCTGGTGGTGCCGCGCACGATGGAATCGTCCACCAGCACCACCCGGCGACCCTCCAGCACCCCTTTGTTGGCCGAATGCTTCAGCTTCACGCCCAGATGGCGGATGCTGTCGGTCGGCTCGATGAAGGTGCGGCCGACATAGTGGTTGCGGATGATGCCCAGCTCGAACGGCAGGCCGATATGCTCGGCATAGCCCATCGCCGCCGGCACGCCGCTGTCGGGCACCGGCACGACCACATCGGCGGCAACGTGGCTCTCGCGCGCCAGCTCGGCGCCGATGCGCTTGCGTGCGGCGTAAACGCCCACACCTTCCACCACCGAATCCGGCCGGGCGAAATAGATGTACTCGAACACGCAGAACCGCGCCGGCGGGCGGGGAAACGGCTTGATGCTGTGCACGCCCTGGTCGTCGATCACCACCACCTCGCCCGGCTCGATGTCGCGCACGAAGGTGGCGCCGACGATATCCAGCGCGCAGGTCTCGCTGGCCAGGACCCAGGCGGTGCCGCCCTCGGCGTTCTGCAACTGGCCCAGGATCAGCGGCCGCACTCCCCTCGGATCGCGCGCCCCCAGCAGCGCCTCGTTGGTCAGCGCCACCAGGGAATAGGCGCCGATGACCTGGCGCAGCGCGTCGATCAGCCGATCGACCACGGTGGAATACTGGCTGATGGCGATCAGGTGGATGAACACCTCGCTGTCCATGGTGGATTGGAACAGGCAGCCGCGCCGCACCAGTTGGCGCCGCAGCGCGGTGGCATTGGTCAGGTTGCCGTTATGCGCCACCGCCAGGCCGCCGAATTCGAAATCGGCGTACAGTGGCTGGACATTGCGCAGCACCGTCTCCCCGCTGGTGGAATAGCGGTTGTGGCCCACCGCGCGACTGCCCGGCAGCGCGGCAATCACGCGGGCATCGCCGAAATTCTCGCCCACCAGGCCCAGGCCGCGATGCTGGTGGAAGTGCTGCCCGTCATGCGCCACGATCCCGGCCGCCTCCTGCCCGCGATGCTGCAACGCATGCAGGCCCAGCGCGGTCAGCGCCGCGGCGTCATCATGGTTCCATAGTCCGACAACCCCGCACTCCTCGTGCAGCTTGTCGTCGTCGCCGGCCAAGGCAATGTCTCGCTTGCCCCGGTCACACGCTGTGGGATGCGTCATGGCGGGCTCCTATCGGCGCGGGCGTGGTATGGGCGGGCGTGGCGCGGGCCAGTGAGGCGGTTCGGGCGAGGCGGTTCGGGGGTCACTGCTTGGCGGGCTGGCGGCCGAGCGGCACCGCCTGCAGCAGGTCGAGCGACCGCGTGGCCGGCATGTCGGGCGGCAGTTGCACGCTCGGCCGGTAGCGTTCGGGAATCTGGGCGGCCAGCCGGCTCGCCCCGTCGGCCACCAACGGCAGCAGCCGCGCCTCGCGCACCGGCACCGGCCAGCGCTCCGACGGCGCCAGCCACCCCGCGGCAACATAGGCGGCCACCGCCAGCACCGCGCCGCGCGCGATGCCGAACAGGATGCCCAGGCTGCGGTCCAGCGCACCCAGCCCCAGGGCGTGGATGATCTGCGCGATCACGCTGGTCACGATGGTCAGCACCAGCAGGGCCACCAGGAACAGCACCGCATAGCCGACGATCTCGGCCATCTCCGGGTTGCCCACCAGGTCGCGCACCGGCAGGCGCACATAGTCGATGCCGATGAACGAGACATAGGCGGCCCCCGCCCAGGCGGCGATCCCCAGGGACTCACGCACGAATCCCCGCATGAACGCCACCGCGGCCGAAATTCCCACCAGCACGATGACGGCGAGATCGACCCAGTTCACGATTCTGGTCCGGTCATCGCCGGGATGCGCCCGGAATGGCAGCGTGCGGGGGACATTGTGCCAGGGGAAGCTCCGCCATGGGGGTGAGGGTATATCGCTCCATGATGCCGCCGCGCCACCCCCCTATGCAGCGTCGGCCAAGCGCGTCGTGTTCGGGTGCGCTGTTGGCGGATGTGGCGTGGGCGGGGGGCGCCGTCAATCCGCCGCCGGCTTGGCGCGCGCGGTCCCCTTGGCGGTGAAGCCCGCCACCAGGTCGCCGAGATGGCCGATCTCGTCCAGCGCCAGCCCCGCCGGCGTCGCCAGCCGCCGGTTGCCGCCGGCCACCCGCCGCGGCAGCGCCGCCTTGGTGAAGCCCAGCTTCTGCGCCTCCTTCAGCCGCGCCTCGGCATGCGCCACCTGGCGCACCTCGCCGGACAGGCCGACCTCGCCGAAGAACACGCATGCCGGATCGGTCGGCTGGTCGGTCGCCGCCGAGGCCAGCGCGGCCGCCACCGCCAGATCCGCCGCCGGCTCGCCCACCCGCAGGCCGCCGGCCACGTTCAGGTACACATCGGTCGCCCCCAGCCGCAACCCGCAGCGCGTCTCCAGCACCGCAAGCAGCATCGCCAGCCGCCCGGAATCCCAGCCGATCACCGAGCGCCGGGGCGTGCCGCCGGCATTGGCGGCCAACAGGCACTGGATCTCCACCAGCACCGGCCGCGTGCCCTCCATGCCGGCAAACACCGCACTGCCGGAAATATTGCCCCGCCGCTCCGCCAGGAACAGCGCCGAGGGATTGGCCACCTCGGTCAGCCCGGCCTCGCCCATCTCGAACACGCCGATCTCGTCGGTGGCCCCGAAGCGGTTCTTCACCCCGCGCAGGATGCGGAACTGGTGGCCGCGATCGCCCTCGAAATGCAGCACCGCATCCACCATGTGCTCCAGCACCCGCGGCCCGGCGATGGTGCCCTCGCGGGTGACATGGCCCACCAGCACCAGGGCGGTGTCCTGTGCCTTGGCCACCCGGATCAGCTCGAACGCCGAGGCTCGCACCTGGGCCACGCTGCCCGGCGCGCTCTCGATGCCCTCCAGCCACATGGTCTGGATGCTGTCGATCACCACCAGCGCGGCGTCCTTCGCCTCGGCCATCGAGGCGGCGATGTCGCGCAGGTTGATCGAGGCGGCCAGTTCCAGCGGGTCCTGGTGCAGCCCCAGCCGCCGCGCCCGCAGCCGCACCTGGTCCACCGCCTCCTCGCCCGAGATGTACAGCACCCGCCGCCCGCTGCGTGCCAGCCGGGCGGCCGCCTGCAACAGCAGCGTCGATTTGCCGATGCCGGGGTCGCCGGCGAGCAGGATCGCCGAGCCCGCCACCAGCCCGCCGCCCAGCACCCGGTCCAGCTCGGCAATCCCCGTCGCGGTGCGCGGCGGCGGGCTGGCCGCTCCGGCCAGATCGACGAACTGCAACCGCCGTCCCGGCGCGCCTGGCTTGCCCTTGGGCAGGACCGGGCTCACCGTCACCGCCTCCTCGACGATGGTGTTCCACTCGCCACAGGCCTCGCAGCGCCCGGCCCATTTCGGCGTGACCGCGGCGCAGGCCTGGCAGACGTAGCGGGCGGCGGACTTCGCCATCAGCCGGGAATGGCCGGCGCCGCGTCGGGGAACATCGCGCGCTCCACTAGCGCGCAGACGATATGCGCCGCGGTGATGTGCACCTGCTGGATGATCGGCGTCCAGGCCGAGGGCGCGCGCAGCACATGGTCGCACTGCTCAACCATCTTGCCCCCCGCCTGCCCGGCAAAGCCCAGCGTCACCATCCCCCGCCCCCGCGCTGCCGCCAGCGCCCGCACTACGCTGGGAGAATTGCCCGAGGTTGAAATCCCCAGGAACACATCGCCGCGTTGGCCCAGCCCCAGCACCTGGCGCTCGAACACATGATCGTAGCCATAGTCGTTGGCCGTCGCCGTCATCGCCGAGCTGTCGGTGGTCAGCGCCACCGCCGGCAGCGGCGCGTGGTCGAACATCAGGCGGGAGATGAACTCGCCGGCGATATGCTGCGCGTCCGCCGCACTGCCGCCATTGCCGGCGATCAGCAGTTTTCTTCCGGCCCGCATGCTCGCCGCGATGGCATCGGCCATCGCCAGCATCGCCCGCGTCGCTTCCGGGTCTGCCACAAAGCCGTCCATCGCCGCCCGGCTCGCGGCGAGGTAGTGTGCGACGTAGCGCGGGGCGTCGGCGGTCATGAAGCCTCCTGGGCAGGAAGGAAGGTCTTCTTTTTCTGAAGAAAAAGAAGCAAAAAGACTTTTATCCATTCAGCTCCATGGCCGATGGTGTCGCACCAGTCCAGTGGATGGAAGTTTTTTGGTTCTTTTTTTCAAAAAAGAACGTGCTTCCTTCCCTCATCTCAGCCCTCCTCTTCCGCCGCGTCAACCGTCGCATCAACGGGGCCGATCAGCAGCGCGGCGGCCGCGGGGTCCATCGTCGCCACCCCGCGCAGCTTGCGCTCGATCGCCGTGGTGCGCGTCTTCATCTGACCGATGGTGGCGCTGAACGTGCCGGCCTGGCGCGCCAGCTTGTCGATCACCCCGTCCATCTTCTGCATCTCGGTCCGTGCCGCGCCAAGCAACAGCCGGACCTCGTCGGCCTTCTGCTCCAGCGCCAGGGTCACGTGCCCCAGATGGATGGTGCGCAGCAGTGCCGGGAACAGGCTGGGGCCCATCACCAGCACCCGATGCACCCGGCCGAGCTCATCGACCAGCCCATCCATGCGCGCCACCTCGGCATACAGCCCGTCGGTCGGCAGGTACATCACCGCGAATTCGACGGTGGCCGGCGGCACGATGTACTTGTCGGAGATCTTCTTCGCCTCGGCCCGCACCCGCTGGCCCAGCGCCCGGCGCGCCGCGCGTTCGGCGTCGGCGTCCGCGGCATCCAGCGCGCTCAGCAGCCGCTCGTAATCCTCCACCGGAAACTTGGCATCCACCGGCAGGCGCGGCCGGTGCTCGCCGCGCATCGGCATGATGATGGCGAATTCCACCGCGTCCTCGCTGTCCGCCCGCGGTCGCCAATTGGTGTCATAGGCCCCGGGCGGCAGCACATCGTCCAGCATGGCGCGCACCTGCGTCTCGCCCCAGCCGCCGCGCGTCTTGACGTTGCCGAACAGCCGCTTGATGTCGCCGATCTGCGCGCCCACCGCCTGCATCTCGCCCATCGCCTGCTGCACCTGGGCGAACTGCTCGGTGACGCGGGCGAAGCTGGCGGTCATCTGCTTCTCCAATGCCGCATGCAGCTGCTCGTTCACACTGGCCTGGATTTCCCCCAGCTTGCGCTCGGTGCCCTCGCGGGTGGCCACCAGTTGCTGGTGGATCTCCGCGCGCATGTCGCGGATCGCACCCGCCACGTCGCGGCGCAGCTGACCGGCATTCTCCGCCAGGCTGGCCGCCAGCGCCCGCTCGGTGGCCGCCAGCGTGGCGCGCAGCGTCTCCGCCTCGCCGCGCTGCCCGGCCAGCCCTTGTTCGGCCAGCAGCCGCAACCGGGCCAAAGCGTCCCCCTGGCGCAGCACCAGCACACAGACCAGCAATCCGGTCAGCGCCGCCCCGCCGGCGGCCAGCAGCATCATGTCCATCGCATTGCCCGCCCGATTCGTCGCCGATCATGCCACGTGGAGACGATTTTCGCCCCGCTCGACGATCAGCCAGGCGGCCAGGCCGGAGCCCAGGAACACCACCATCGCCAATGCCACCCCCAATGGGCCGAGATGCGGATACAGCGCCGCCACCACCACGCCGGACAGCGCCATGCACAGCATCTGCCCGCAGCCCATCAGCGCCGCGGTCAGCCCGGCATGATGGGGCACCGGCTCCAGTGCCGCGTGGGTGATGTTCGGCGTGGTCATGCCGCGGCAGATGCCCACCACCACGATGAACGGAATGAACGTCTCCAGCCGCTCCACCCCTGCCGCCAGGAATCCCGCCGCCGCCAGCGCCGCCAGCGGCCCCGCCACCAGCCCCAACGCCAGCGGCATGCGCGGGCTCACGCCGCGCCGCGCCAGCATGCTGTTGATCGTCGAGCCCAGCAGAATCCCGCTCGACGTGGTGGCGAACAACAGGCCGAACACCTGCATGCTGACCCCCATCGCGTCCATCAGCACCAGCGGCGAGGACGATATGAAGGCGAACAGCCCGCCCGAGCCCAACGTGTTCACCAGCACATAGCCCATCGTGCGGCGCTGGCGCAGCACCGTGGCGTAGCGGCCGATCAGGTCCAGCCGCGCGCCCGGCACGGGTGGGTGGCTTTCCGCCAGGCCGAAGCGCACCGCCAGCACCAGCAGCACGCCGGTGATCGTCAGCACGGCATAGATCAGCCGCCATTCGCCGAACACCAGCAGCAGCCCGCCCAGCGACGGCGCGATGATCGGCGCAATGGTGATGACCATGCTGACCTGGCTCATCTTGATGCGCGCCGCCTGGCCGTCGAAGCTGTCGCGCACCACCGCCATGGCCAGGGTCGTTCCGCCGGCCGCCCCGATCCCCTCCAGAAGGCGGAACGCCAGCAGCACCTCCATCGATGGCGCCAGCGTGCAGCCCAGCCCAGCCAGCGCATACAGCGTCATGCCCGCCAGCATCACCGGCCGCCGCCCATGGCGATCCGACAACGGCCCCATCAACAGCTGCGACACGCCGAACCCAGCCAGGAACAGCGACAATGTCAACGCCGCGTCGGTGGCGGAGGCCCCCAGCGAGTCCTCAAGCAGGGTCAGCGCCGGCAGCCCGAGGTCGATGGACAGCGGCGGCAACGCCGCCAGCGCACCGATCAGGAAAGTGAAGCCCACGGAGTGGGGGCGGAGCGCCATAAGCCTCTCTAAGACAGGCCGCTATGGTTGTCACCTCGCAACCACGGCAGAAATGGAAGTGCCGGCGCCGCTCAGCCCAGGAAGGCACGGATCTGCGCCGCCGCCTCGGCCAGCCCCACCCGTTGCACCGAAACGCCCTGGGGAAAGGCCGACAGCAGCCGGGTCGGCGTGGAGCGGTCCAGCAGCACGAAGGCGCCACGGTCACTTGCCGAGCGGATCAGCCGGCCGAAGGCCTGGCGCAGCCGGAACCGCGCCACCCGGCTGTCATAGCCGGCGGTGTTGCCGCCCGACAGGTGCACCCGGCGCTCACGATGCAGGATATCCGGCCGCGGCCACGGCACCCGCTCGAAGACTACCAGCCGCAGCGCCCGGCCGGGCACGTCCACCCCGTCGCGCATCGCATCGGTGCCCAGCAGGCAGCTTTCCTCCTCGGTGCGGAACACATCCACCAGTGTGGCGTTGTCCATGGCATCGACATGCTGCGCCAACAGGGGAATGCCCGCCGCCTCCAGCGGGGCGGCGATGCGGGCATGCACCGCGCGCAGCCGGGCGATGGCGGTGAACAGGCCGAGCCCGCCGCCGCCGGCCGCCAGGAACAGCGTCCGATACGCCGCCGCCAGCGCCGCGATCTCGCGCGAATTCACGTCGGTGACCACAAAGGCCCGGGTCTGCGCGGCGTAGTCGAACGGCGAGGCGACGGCCACCCGGATCGCCGGGCTGGGCAAATGGGTGGCCCCCACCCGCGCCTCGGCATCCGCCCAGGCCGTCTCGACATCCTCCGCCCCGGCATCGCGCAGCGTCGCCGAGGTCACCAGCAGCCCCTGCGCCGGGCGCGCCAGCGTCATGGCGAACGGAATGGTCGGGTCCAGCCAGTGCCGGTGCAGCCCGATGTCCCGGTCCTCCATGCCCCGGCGGCTCAGCCGCAGGAAAAAGATATGCTCCGGCCGCTGCCCCGGCGCCGGCGGGGCGGTGCCAACCGCCCCCAGCATCGCCTCCCACGCCGCCAGCGGATCGATCGCGCGGCGCTTCAGCGACCGGCAGGCCGCCTCGATACGGTTGCGCGTCGCCTCGTCCAGTTCCTCCGCCTCGTCCTCCAGCCGCGCCGCCATCCGCCCGGCCAGCGTCTTCAGCGGCACCGCCAGCCGGTGCAGCGCCCGCGCCAGGGCGGCCGCCCGCTCCGGCAGCTCCGGCCCCACCGGATACAGGTCGCATTCCAGCGAGCCCGCGGTGCCATCGCCATCCCCCTGCACCCGCGCCAGCACCTGCCTGCGGGCGGCGCGCAGGAAGGCCTCGGTCGGATTGGCCTGCCCCCCCTCGTCCTCCAGCGCCGGCAACGTCGCCCCCAGCCGCTCCTGCCAGCCCGCCGCCGGCAGCGCCCGCGCCGCCCCCAATGCGGCGTCCAGCGGCGCCAGCAGGTCGTCGCGCGCCGCCACCAGGTCCTCCACCCGCCGCCGCAGCCCGCGCGCCCGCGACCGCCCGCCCTCGGCCCCCAGCAGCCAGCGCCGCAGCTCCACCGCCTCCAACCCGCTGAGCACGGCGGAAAACGCCCCGTCGGCGGCATCGAACAGATGATGCCCCTCGTCGAAGACATAGCGGCTGGGCACCGCGCTATCGTCCAGCCCGCCCCACACCGCCTGCGCCATCACCAGGGCATGGTTGGCCACCACCAGTTCCGCCCCGCGGGCACGGCGGATGGTGTGTTCGACGAAGCATTTCTTCCAATGCTCGCAGCCGGCATGGATGCACTCGCCGCGCCGGTCGGCCAGCCCGGCGGTATAGGCGGTGCCGAACAGGTCGCCGAACCAGCCCGGCAGGTCGCCGCCCTGGATATCGCCGTCGCTGGTCGCCATCGCCCAGCGCGAAATCAGCCCCAGCGGGATCACGCCCTGACCGCCGCCCGACAGCACCGGCCCCATCGCATCCTGCAAATTCAGCAGGCACAAGTAATTTTCGCGCCCCTTGCGCACCACCACGCGCCGCCGCCGCTCAACCGGATTGGGGTAAAGCCGCGCCAATTCCCCCTCCACCTGGCGTTGCAGGTGGCGGGTGAAGGTGCTCACCCACACGCTGCCCTTGTTGCGCTCGGCCCACAGGCTGGCCGGCGCCACATAGCCCAGCGTCTTGCCGGTCCCGGTGCCGGCCTCGGCCAGCACCAGATGCGGATCACCGCGCTGTTCCCGCGGCGCGAAGGCCTCGCTGACCGCCGCCGCATAGTCCGACTGCCCCGGCCGCGCCTCCGCCCCGTCGCCCAGCATCTCGGCCAGCCGGCCGCGCGCCTCCTCCGGCGCCACGGCCAGCGCCGAGGGTGGCGGCGGCGGCGGCAATTCCTCCCACTCCGCCAGCCGCTTCCACACCCGCAGCGGCTCGTCCGACGCCACCGCCCCGGGCAGGCCCAGCGCGGCCAGCACCACCTCCGCCCAACCCCAGCCGCCGCTGCCCATGCGCGCGGCAAGCTCCGCCAACGGCTTGGCCGCCGGCAGCCCGCGCAACTGCACCAGGCGCGACAGCAGCGCCGTGGCGATATCGGGCAGGGCCGCGGCGGCATTCTCCAGCCCCGGCGCCAGGGGCTTCATGTCCAGCGCCAGCGCCAGCCCCCGCGGCGTCGGCGCCACCCCGCGTGCCGGCAGCACAAAGGCAAACAGCTCCAGCAGATCGAGCGCCGGTAGCGCCCCCAACCCCAGCCGCTTCAGCGTCGCCGGCGCATGCACCAGCAGCGGCACCGTGCCGCGTAGTTCCCGCCCCGCCGCCGCTGCGGCCAGCGACAGCATCTCGCCATCCCCGGTCAGGATCGCCGCCCGCGCGGCGCCCGCGACAACCGATGGCGAATCGGGCAGGGGGAAGGAGGACGGCATCGCAGCACTATAGGGATGTCTTGTCTGGCCGGCGAAACCCTCTCCGGCGCGGTGTTCCCGCACGATGTCTCCCGCCCATGTTTCCCAGGGGGGCCAAATCCACTAGGTTCCGCCCCATGTCCGCGACCGCCCCTACCCCAGCCCCGTCATTGCCCCGCTCCTGGCCCTTCGAGGAAGCCCGGAAGCTGGCCGAGCGCATGGCGAAATCCGGCAAATCCGCCGCCCTGTTCCAAACCGGCTACGGCCCTTCCGGCCTGCCGCATATCGGCACCTTCGGAGAGGTCGCCCGCACCTCCTGGGTGCGGCGCGCCTTCACCGAGCTCACCGGCCTGCCCAGCAAGCTGCTCGCCTTCAGCGACGACATGGACGGGCTGCGCAAGGTCCCCGACAACGTGCCCAACAAGGAGATGCTGGCCGCCCACCTGGGAAAGCCGCTCACCCGCATCCCCGACCCCTTCGGCACCCATGCCAGTTTCGGCGAACACAACAACGCCAGGCTGCAAAGCTTCCTGGACAGCTTCGGCTTCGAATACGAGTTCGCCTCGTCCAGCGAGTACTACGCCGCCGGCCGCTTCGACGACGCGATGAAGGAGATCCTGCGCAAGCACGACGCCATCGTCGGCGTCGTGCTGCCCACCCTCGGCCCCGACCGCCGCGCCACCTATTCGCCGATCCTGCCGATCCACCCCGAGACCGGCATCGTCATGCAGGTCAAGCTCGACGTGCTGGACACCGAAGCCGGCCTGGTCGCCTGGACCGACCCCGCCACCGGCGCCCGCCACGAGACCTGCATCCTCGGCGGCGGCGGCAAGTGCCAGTGGAAGGCCGACTGGGCGATGCGCTGGCACGCGCTGGGCGTCGATTACGAAATGTCGGGCAAGGACCTGATCGACAGCGTGCGGCTCTCCGGCGCCATCTGCCGCATCCTCGGCAGCACGCCCCCGGTCGGCTTCACCTACGAGCTGTTCCTCGACGAACAGGCCCAGAAAATCTCCAAGTCCAAGGGCAATGGCCTCTCGGTCGAGGAGTGGCTGCGCTATGCGCCGCCGGAATCCCTCAGCCAGTACATGTACAACCAGCCGCAACGCGCCAAACGGCTGTATTTCGACGTCATCCCCCGCGCCGTGGACGAATACATCGCCAACGCGCTGAAGGCCCACGCCCAGCCCGCCCACGAAAAGCCCGCCAACCCCGTCTGGCACATCCATGGCGGGCGCATCCCGCAGGAAGCGCACTCGCCGCTGTCCTTCGCCATGCTGCTCAACCTGGCCAGCGTGGTGAACGCCGAGACGCCGGACATCCTGTGGGGCTTCATCCGCCGCTACAATGCCGACGCCACACCCCAGGACATGCCGCTGCTCGCCCGCCTGGTGGAATACGCGCTGGCCTATTACCGCGACTTCGTCCGCCCGGCGAAGCAGTACCGCGCGCCGGACGACACCGAGCGCGCCGCCCTGGCCGACCTGCACGCCGAGCTGGCGAAGCTCGCGCCCGACACCCCGGCCGAGGACATCCAGACCGTGCTCTACGAGGTCGGCAAGCGCCACCCCTTTGCCGAGCTGCGCGCCTGGTTCGGCTGCCTGTACCAGGTGCTGCTCGGCCAACAGGAAGGCCCGCGCTTCGGCCAGTTCATCGCCCTCTACGGTATCGCCGAAACCATGGCACTCATCGCGCGGGCCTTGCGGGAGGGGGCGGGCTGACGGCCCGCCGCGCCGACCCATGAAACCCTGGCTGCGCCACCTGCCCCCGGTGCTGGGCGTCGCCCTGCTCGCGGGCGCGATCTGGGTGGTGCAGAACGAATTCCGCAACCTCAAGCTGGCCGACATCAAGGCCGCCCTGGCCGCCATCCCCGCGACCCAGCTATGGGTGGCACTGGGCTGGACCCTGCTGGCCTATGCCCTGCTCACCATCTACGACCGGCTCGGCACCATCTATGCCGGCCGTGCGGTCAGCTACGGCCGCGCTGCCTTCGCCTCGTTCTGCGCCTATACCCTGGCGCACAACCTTGGCTTCGCCGCCGTCTCGGGCGCCGCGGTGCGCTACCGGCTGTACGCCCATTGGGGCCTGACGCCGCTGCAGATCGGCAAGGTCGTCGCGTTCTGCTCGCTCACCTTCCTCCTCGGCGGACTGGTGCTGGGCGGCGTGGTGCTGCTGGTCGAGCCGCAGGTGCTGCCGGTCCTCGGCAGCCGGCTGCCGCGCTGGGTGATGCACGGCATCGCCGCCGCGCTGCTGGCCACCGCCACCGCCTATATCGTGCTGTCCGGCGTGATCGGCCGCATACGTGTGTTCGGCCATGACGTGGAACTGCCGTCCTGGCGCATGGCGATCGCCCAGACCATGCTGGCCACCGTCGATGTCGCCGTCACCGCCGCGATCTTCCACGCCCTGTTGCCACCGGCCGAGGGGCTGACCTTCATCGCCTTCCTCGGCATCTACCTCGCCTCCTACACCGCCGGCCTGGCCGCCAACCTGCCCGGCGGGATCGGCGTGTTCGACACGGCAATGCTGCTGGGCCTGTCGCCCTTCCTGGAGCCGCCGGTCATCGTCGGCGCCGTCGTGGTGTTCCGGCTGTACTATTACATCGTGCCGCTGTTCCTGGCCGGCGGACTTTTTGCCGGCAATGAGGTGCTGTTGCGCGGCCGCGGTGTCATGGCCGGCACCGCGAAGCTGCGCGGCGTGCAGACCATCGGCCGCTGGAGCCAGCCGGACTTCGCGGTCGCCGCGGCGGTCGGCGCGGTGGCGCTGTGCGGCGCGCTGCTGCTCGCCCTCGGCGCGATCGACGCGTTGGGCGACTACGCCTGGATTACGCCGGACTGGCATCTGCCCGCTTGGCTCGCCCCCGCCTGGCTCGCCGCGGTGTTCAACCCCGCCGGCAGCTTCGTGCCCAGCCTGATCGGCGCCGCCCTGGTGGTGCTGTCGATCGCGCTGACCCGGCGCGTGACCCTGGCCTGGGGCCTGACCATCGCGCTGCTGCTGGCCGGGGCTGCGGTCACCGCGGCGCGCGGCGCGCATTTGTGGATTCCTGCCCTGCTGCTGGCCGCCGCCGCCCTGCTGGCGCCGTTCCGCCGGCTGTTCTACCGCCATGCCCGCCTGCTCAGCGGCAAGCTGGACGCCTCGCGCGCCACTGCGCCGCTGCTGCTGGTGGGCAGCGTGCTGCTGCTGGCCACCTACGAGCCGCGGCTGGTGCTGCTGGCGCACGAGTCCTGGTGGCAGCTGGTGCTGTCGCCGGCCCTGCCGAACGTGGTGCGCATCAGCGTGGCACTGTCCGTGCTGGTCGGGCTGATCGCAATCTGGGGCCTGGTGCGCCCCGGCCGCGTCATCGCCCACGCCTGGGACGGCGACGGCCGGGAACGCTACCGCGCGCTCGGCGCCACCCCGCCGGCGCGGGCCGACGGCCTGATCTGGGGCGAGGCTGGGCGCGCCGCCATCCCGTTCCGCCGCGTCGGGCGGGTGGTGCTGGGTTTCGGCGACCCTGCCGGCGCCGTTGCCGACCGCGTCTCGGCCATCTGGCGCCTGCGCGATCTGGCAACGCAGGAGGGGATGACCCCCGCCATCTGGCGCGCCGGCCCGACCCTGTTGGCGGTCTACGCCGATATCGGCCTGGCCGCCCTGCCGCTGGACGATGCCGGCCTGCCGCGCGCCGATGCCGAGGACGCGCCGGCCCCGCACGCCACAAGCTTCCTCGCCTGCGCCGCCGAACGCGACCTGCCGGACCTGCTGCCGTTGCTGCCCGAACTGGCGGCCCAGAATGCCGGCCCCCGCGCGGAGCCGCCGGCATGACGCTGCGCCGCCTGCTCACGGTGCTGGCCGAAGCGTGCCGCCGCCGCGCCGGCCGGGTGGTGCTGGGCGGCCTCGTCCTGGCCCTGCTCGCCGGCACCCTGGCCGCCACGCGGCTGGGCGTCAGCACCGACACCGATGCGCTGTTTGACGCCACCCTGCCCTGGCGCCAGCGCGAGATCGCCAACGCCGCCGCCTTCCCGCAGTTCAACAACCTGCTGGTCGCCGTGGTCGAAGGCGCCACCCCGGAGGAGGCCGAGGCCACCGCCGCCGCCCTGGCCGCCACCCTGTCCGCCGACACCGCCCACTTCACCTTCGCCCGCCAGCCGGATGCCAACCCCTGGTTCGCCCGCAACGCCCTGCTGTTCCTGGACGAACCCGACCTCGCCGCCCTGCTCGACAGCACCATCGACGCCCAGCCCTTCCTCGGCCAGCTCGCCTCCGACCCCTCGGCGCGCGGCCTGTTCGCCACCCTCGCCCTGGTCGCCATGGGGGTGGATCGCGGCGAGAAGCTGGACGGCTTCCGCCCGGCCCTGGCCGGCTTTGCCGAGGCACTGACCGCCGCCGCCGCCGGCGCCCCCACCCCGCTGTCCTGGCAGCGCCTGCTCGCCGGCAAGCTGGTGGAGATGGCCGGCCCGCGCCGGCTGGTGCTGGCCCAGGCCCGGCTCGACCTCGGCGCGCTGGAGCCCGGAGGGGCTGCCACCACCGCCCTTCGCACCGCCGCCGCCGCCATACCGGCGGTGCGTGACGGCCGTGCCACCATCCGCCTCACCGGCCCGGTGGCGCTGGCCGACGAGGAATTCGCCACCGTCGCCCAGGGTGTGGAGATCGGCATGGCCGCCTCGTCGGTGCTGGTGCTGCTGTGGCTGGCGCTGGCGGTGCGCTCCTGGCGCCTGATCCTGGCCATCGTGGCCACGCTGATCCTCGGCCTGACGGTGACCACCGGCTTCGCGGCCCTGGCGGTGGGCACGCTGAACCTGATCTCGGTGGCCTTCGCGGTGCTGTTCGTCGGCCTCGCGGTCGATTTCGCCATCCAGTTCTGCGTGCGCTATCGCGAGCAGCGTCTCGCCACCGGGGATGCCGCCTTGGCGCTGCCCTACACCGTGGTCGCCGTCGGTCCGCAGATCGTCCTCGCCGCCCTGGCCACCGCCGCCGGCTTCCTCGCCTTCGTGCCGACCAGCTTCCGCGGCGTGGCCGAACTCGGACTGATCGCCGGCGTCGGCATGCTGGTCGCGCTGGCCAGCACGCTCACCTTCCTGCCGGCCTGCCTCACCCTGCTGCGCCCGCGCGGCGAACCGGTCGAGGTGGGGTATGCCTGGGCGGCCCGCGCCGAATCTGCCCTGCTGCGCATCCGCTGGCCCGTGGTGGCGGCCTTCGCCACGCTCTGCCTGGCCGGCGCCGCGTTGCTGCCGCGTCTCACCTTCGACAGCGACCCGCTGCACACCAAGAATCCCAATACCGAGGCGATGACCACGCTGCGCGCGCTGATGGACGACCCGCTGACCTCGCCTTACACCGCCGACATCATCGCCCCCTCCGCCGCCGCCGCGGACGCGCTGCTCCCCCGCCTGCGCGCGCTGCCGTTGGCCGCCGAGGTGGTCACGCTGTCGAGCCTGGTGCCCGCCGACCAGCCGGCGAAGCTGCCCCTGATCGCCGATGCCGCGAGCATCCTCGCCGCCACCCTGGCCCCGCGCGCCGCCGCCGCCCCGGTCACCGCCGCCGACCTGCGCCTGGCGGTCCAGACGGCGCATACCGAAATCGCCCGCGTGCTGACGAAACTGCCGCCCGACGACCCGCTGCGCGCCATCGCCGCCGCCCTCGCCACCCTGGCCACCGCGCCGGACGCGCTGCTGCTTGCCACCAACGCGGCGCTGACCCGCTTCCTGCCGGACCAGCTCGACCGCCTGCGCCTGGCGTTGCGGGCCGGGCCGGTCACCCTGGCCGACCTGCCGGACAGCCTGGCCCGCGACTGGCGCCTGCCCGACGGGCGGGTGCGCGTGCTGGTCAGTGCCCGCCCCGCCGCCCATGACGCCAACGGGCTGCACGCCTTCGTGGACCAGCTGCGCGACGTCGCCCCCCAGGCCGGCGGCTCCGCAGTGACCATCGTCGAGACCGCTGCCACCATCGTCGGCGCCTTCCGCAGCGCCGCCCTGTTCGCCCTGGCCGCGATCGCGCTGCTGCTGCTGGCGGTGCTGCGCCGGCTGGCCGACGTGGCGCTGGTGATGGGCGCGCTGCTCGCCTCCGCGCTGCTCACCGTGGTGGTCGCGGTGCTCCTGCCGCTGCCGCTGAACTTCGCCAACATCGTCGCCCTGCCGCTGCTGCTGGGTGTCGGCGTGTCGTACAATATCTATTTCGTGATGAACCGCCGTGCCGGCGCCACCCGCTTTCTCGGCACCGCCACCGCCCGCGCGGTGCTGTTCTCCGCGCTGACCACCGCCACCGCCTTCGGCGCGCTGGCCGCCAGCGGCCACCCGGGCACCGCCAGCATGGGCGCGCTGTTGTTGTGGAGCCTCGGCGCCACCCTGCTGGTCACCCTGGTGCTGCTGCCGGTCGTGCTGGCGTGGAACCGTGGCGCATGGAAGCGTGGTGGCGGGCGCGCCGCCGTGCTGGCGGTGCTGCTCGCCATCGGCCTGCCGCATCCAAGCCACGCCGCCGAATGGACCGACTGGCGGGCAATCATGTGGCAGGACCGCAGCACCGAGGGCTACCGCGCCCTGCGCGCCCTCGGCATCACCGCCGGCCGCGTCCTGGCCAGCCGCGACGACCCCTACGACACCGAGGCCGTCGCCCGCCGCATGGCCCCGCTGCTGGATGCCGGCGCCCGCTGGTATGTCGAGAACATCGCCACCGACTTCTACGCCAGCTACCACCGCTGGCGTCCCGACCACCCCTCGGTCACCTGGCTGTTCGACGAAACCAAGCGCCGCTACCGCGAAAATCCCGCCGATCCTACCGTCAACTTCCGCCAGCCCAGCCTGTCCGACCCCGTCTGGCACGCCCGCATCGCCGCCCGCCTGCGCGCCACCGTCGCCCAGCACGCGCCCCACCGCCCACTGTTCTACAACCTCGCCGACGAAGCCGGCATCGCCGACCTCGCCGCCGCCTGGGACTTCGATTTCTCTCCCGAATCCCTCGCCGACTTCCGCGCCTGGCTGCGCACGCAATACCGCGACATCGCCGCGCTGAACCGGCAATGGGCCACGTCCTTCCCCACCTGGGACACGGTGCTGCCGCCCACCACCACCGCGGCGATGGCCCGCGCCGACGCCAACTGGTCCGGCTGGGCCGACTTCAAGGCGTGGATGGACGTCGCCTTCGCCACAGCCCTGCGCGCCGGCACCGACGCCCTGCACCGCGCCGACCCCGCCGCCCTGTCCGGCATCGCCGGCGCCCAGCTGCCCGGCTGGGGCGGCTACGACTATGGCCACCTGGTCTCCGCGCTGGATGTGATCGAGGCCTACGACGCCGGGAACAATGTCGAGATCGCCCGTTCACTCAACCCCGGCTTGGTCCTGCTCACCACCTCCTTCGCCGCCGGCCCCGCCGAGGCCGGCAGGCTGTGGCGCCAGGCCCTGCTCGGCGGCCGCGGCGCCATCATCTGGGACGAAGGCGACTTCCTGCGCCCCGACAACACCCCCGCCCCGCGCGCGCTCTCACTCGCCCCCACCATCCGCGAACTCGCCGGCGGCATCGGCGCCCAATTGATCGCCAGCCGCCCGCATCACGACGCAGTGGCGATCCTGTATTCCCAGTCCAGCTTCCGCACCCAATGGATGCTCGCCCACCGTCACCTCGGCGCGCGCTGGACCGAACGCGGCTCCGAGGACGAGTGGAACTTCGCCCCACCCCACCGCCTCGCGCGCGCCCGTGCCGCCCGCCTGCTCTCCGCCCTCGGCGCCCAGCCGCGCTGGCTGACCACCCAGATGCTCGAAGCCGGCGCCCTGCGCCCCGCCGGTCAGGGCCGCGCCGCCGCCCCGCGCCTGCTGGTGCTGCCCGAGACGGTGGCGCTGTCGAACGCCGAGGCGGCCGAGATCCGCGGTTTCGCCGCCCGCGGCGGTATCGTGCTGCAACTCGGCGAAGCCGGGCTGTATGACGGCCACAGCCGCCGCCTCGCCCGCCCGCAACTCGCCAGCCTCGCCCCCGCCGGCGCCATCAGCCATCTGCCGGCCGATGATGCCGCGGCCCTGCCGGCACTCGCCGCCCTGCTCGCCCGCGCCCGCGCCACCCCCGCCCTGCGGGTCGCCACCGCCGCCGGCAGCGATCCCGCCGAGTTGGAAACCCGTGTGCTGCGCAACGGCCGCGTCCTGCTCGCCGGCCTGCAACGCCGCGCCGAGGTCCAGGCCGAGGGCACCACCGACATCGTGCTGACCCTCCCGCCCGGCCAAGTCGCCTACGACCTGCGCCGCGGCGCCCGCCTGCCCGCCGGCACCGCCCTGGCCCTGCGGCTGACCGGCGCCGAACCGGTGCTGCTCGCCCTCGCGCCCGCCGCCCTGCCGCCACCCACCCTGGCAGCCCCCGCGGCCGCCCGCCTCGGCACCAGCGCCTCCCTGCGCCTGGGCCTCGCCGGCCACAGCCCGGCCGCCGCCACCGTGTTGCGCCTCGTCGTCACCGGCCCCGACGGCACACAGCGCCCCACCCTGTCCGGCCGCGCCGTGCTGCACAACGGCCGCGCCGCCTGGACGCTGCTCCTGCCCCCCGGCGAGGCAGCGGGATCATGGCAGGTCACCGCCACCGACGTGCTGTCCGGTGCCAGCGCGCAATTGGACCTGCGGGTCACGCCCTGAACACGGCAGGAATGGCTTGGCGATCACAGAAAGGGAAGTTTCCTTTTTTTGAAGAAATAATACCAACCCTCGAAATAAATGGCCGATAGGGTCAGCAAAGCCTGGGCTCTGCCCAGACCCGCCTGCTCCGGCGCGCGCCTTCGCGCGACGGGCCGAGCCCCTAGACCTCAACCATAAGATAAGGATTGGGATTCCAAAGGCCCTCGGCCTTTGGTGGGTGCAGGGCAAAGCCCTGCTCTCGCTTGGATTCATGGGTCATTGTTTTCGATGATTGGTATAACAGCAAAAATTCCTCCTATCCTAATAATCAGTCGACTGAATGACCCCTGAATTCGGCTATAGGCCAGATTTTGCCCTTATTTTCACATAATACGAGGTTTTCTGAAACTTTATTACTTATTGAATAGATGAAATCCAAGGGCTCGGCCCTTCACAGATCTGGCAAGGTCCAGGCTTTTCTTACCTTATCGGTCATTCATTCCGTGAGTTGGCATCAACCTATCGGCACGAGCCCATTGGCGAATACGCTTCTCCTGATGATGCCGGCCGCGGAAAAAGCTGAAAGAGTCGGATTTTCGGCGGCTGGTATCGCGCGCCGGGCCGGCAGGTGGCGGCGCTGCGAACATGACTCATGCCGACCGCCATCGGCTGATTTTTGATCGGTAGAGTCTTGAGGCGGTTACTATCTATTTGGAGTGCCGAAGCATATGCCGGACTCCATGGAAAGGACATTTTCTGGCTCTTTATTTCAAAGAACTGCTTTTCTTTTTTCCCCCTTTCATCCTCCCGCATTGATCCGCCGGATCGTCCCCGTGGTGCTATGCCCCTGTTGCAGCGGGATCAGCGCCACCCGCCCGCCGGCAGCCTGGACGATATCGGCCCCCACCACTTGTTCGACGGTATAGTCGGCACCCTTGATCAGCACGTCGGGCAGGATGGCGCGGATCAGACGTTCCGGGGTATCTTCGTCGAACACCACCACCAAGTCGGCGGCCGCCATGCTGGCCATTACGGTGGCCCGGGCCGCTTCGTTCTGCACCGGGCGGTCGGGGCCCTTGAGGCGTTGCACCGACGCATCGCTGTTCAACGCCACCACCAGCCGGTCGCATTGCGCGCGGGCGGCGGCGAGCAGGCGGACATGGCCGGGGTGGATCAGGTCGAAACAGCCGTTGGTGAAGCCGACCTGATGTCCCCGTGCGCGCCAGGCGGCGATACGCGCCAGGGCGGGTTCCAATTCCATCACCTTGCTGTCGATCGCCAGAACTTCCTCGCGATGCAGGGCAGCGGCCAGTTCGGCACGAGTGACGGTGGCGGTGCCGGGTTTGGCAACTGCCAACCCGGCGGCGGCATTGGCCAGCAGGGCAGCATCTGCCATGTCGGCGCCCACCGCCAGCGCCAGCGCGAAGGTGGTCACCAGCGTATCGCCGGCGCCGGAGACATCGGCCACCGCCACCGCGCGCGTCGGCACATGGCGCGGCGCCTGGCCATGCTGCACCAGGGTCAGGCCCTTTTCCGAACGCTTGACCAGCACCGCGGCGGCGCCCGCCTGTTCGCGGGCCGCGGCACCGGCGCGGGCGGCACCGGCATCGTCCTCGGCGGCCAGGCCGGTGGCGCGCGTCACTTCCAGCACATTCGGCGTGATCACGGTGACCCCGGCATAGGCCTCGAAGCGTGCCCGTTTGGGATCGACCACCACCGGCTTGCCAGCCGCGCGCGCCGCGGCGATCGCGCCGCGCAGCACGCTGTCGGTCAGCACGCCTTTTTCGTAGTCGGAGAGCACCACCACATCGGCGCCGGGCAGGGCGGCGCGGAAGGCATCCAGCAAATGCGTCTCAGCGTCCGGCGGGGCGGGTCCGCCCTCCTCCTCGTCGAGGCGCAGCAGCTGATGGCCACCGGACATGAAGCGGGTCTTGACCGTGCTGGGCCGGCCGGGCACGCGCACCAGCGCGTCGCCGATGCGCCCGGCGACGGCAGCCGTGATCTCGCCGGCGGCTGCGTCGTCGCCGACCACGCCGACCAGCACGGCGCTGGCCCCCAGCGCCACCGCATTCTCGGCCACGTTGCCGGCGCCGCCCAGCACGGCGCGGCGGGTGCGGGCACGCAGCACGGGGATCGGCGCCTCGGGCGAGATGCGCCGCACCTCGCCGTGTACGTAACGGTCCAGCATCACGTCGCCCAGCACCAGTACCGTGACGCCGGCAAAGGCGGCGAGATGCTGGGCAAGCAGGCGTTCGGCGGTATCGTGCGCGGAGGAGGGCAAGGGGATTGTCCCGGCGATGGCGGTGGGGGAACTATACCGGCGCCGGGCGCCGCGCCAAATGGCATGGCTCCGGGCCCGATAACGGCGTGCCGCCGGTCCGAAAACGGCGTGCCGCCGGGAGATACCGTCAGCGCGGCTTGCGCGGACGGTGCGTGGCGGGGGCATCGGGTGCGCCACCCACCGGCTTCCACAACGCCGCCCCTGCCTCGGCGTGGCCCGCGGCCAGCAGGCTGGCGGCGATCGGGGCGTCAGGGCGGATCACCATGGTGCGGATGCCGCCGCAGTCCAGCCGCCGGGCCAGTGCCTCCAGCTCACGCACCAGGGCAGCCATCACCGGCTCGGGGTCCAGCAGGTCGATCGCCACCAGATGTTCGGCCACCAGCACGGCGCCATGGGACAGGTCGTCGTCACGGTGCCAGATGAACAGACCGCAGGGCATTGGCCGCGGCGCGCGGCGCACCACGATGATGCCGGATTGCCCGGCGCGGCGCGGCGCGGTGGCGCGGCGGGCAAAGCGCAGCCAAGTCGGCAGGGTCAGGCCTGGAACCGCCTCCCGCACCAGGGGAAACACCGTGCCGACCTGCACCGGCGACAGGTTGTCGCACTGCAGGCCGGGGTTGGGCGCGGCATTTGAAGGCATTTCACCACGATGCCAACGCCGGCGCGGCGCCACCTTGACCCAGATCAACGACCGCGGAAGAGCTTTGTGAAATAGTGGTTCATGCTGGCGCTTGACCCATTGTAGGCTGTCGCTCCATCAGTGCGTCCTTATGGATGCCGCCAGGAGCGACCATGACAGCGATGATCCGGGGCCGGCCCCTCATCATTGACACTCACCGCGACCCGAATGTGTGCCTGCATTGCCAGGCACGCCCGTTCAGCGTGTGCAGCGTGATCGATGACGCCGACCTTCAGCGCCTGGGGGCGGCCGCGGTGACGATGACCGTGCAACCCGGCCACAGCTTCATCCAGGAGGGTGGCCAGGCCGAGCATTTCTTCAACGTCACGGCCGGTACCGCCAAGCTCTACAAGCTGTTGCCGGACGGGCGGCGGCAGGTGACCGGGTTTGCCGGGGTGGGCTATTTCCTCGGCCTGGCGGTTTCGGCCAGCTACGCCTTCAGCGCCGAGGCGTTGGAGCCGGTGCAGGTCTGCCGCTTCAGCCGGGCCAAACTGCGCGAGCTGCTGGACGATTTTCCCGCCCTGGAGAAGAAACTGCTGGAGGTGGCGTCGCACGAGCTGGTGGTGGCGCAGGAACAGATGCTGCTGCTGGGCCGCAAGACGGCGCGCGAGCGGCTGGCCTCCTTCCTGATCGCACGGGTCAAGATGTTACCGCACTGCATGGGTCAGCAGACGGTGGCGACGAAGGAGCGCATCGACCTGCCGATGACCCGTATGGACATCGCCGACTATCTCGGCCTGACCATCGAGACGGTCAGCCGCACGCTGTCGCGCCTGCGGGCGGAAAAGCTGATCGAGATTCCCAACAATTCCGAAATCGTGGTGCTGAAGCACACCGCGCTGGACAATATTGCCACCGGCATGACGTAAGACCGCCATCACCCAAGGCTGGCCCGCCCGGTTTGACGTCGCCCCAGGATTGGCATGACCTGCGGCGACGTCAAACCGGGCGGGCCAGTGCTGCGGCGCGCGCCGCAGCATCCAGCGCCGCGATCGCGCAGCTTACCAGCCGGGCGGTGGCGCTGTCGGCGCGGCTGGTCAGCACGATCGGAACCCGGGCGCCCATCACCACGCCGCCGGCATCGGCGCCGCCCAGGAAGGTCAGGGTCTTGGCCAGCATGTTGCCGGCTTCCAGGTCGGGCACCAACAGAATGTCGGCATCGCCGGCAACCTCGGATTCGATGCCCTTGGTGCGTGCGGCCTCGCGGCTGATGGCGTTGTCGAAGGCCAGCGGCCCGTCCAGCAGGCCGCCGCGGATCTGGCCGCGCTCGGCCATCTTGCACAGGGCGGCGGCCTCGATGGTGGAGGGCAGCCTGGCGGTGACCGTTTCCACCGCCGACAGGATCGCCACCTTCGGCGTGGCCACCCCCAGTGCGCGGGCCAGGTCGATGGCGTTGGCGGCGATGTCGGCCTTGTCGTCCAGCGTGGGCAGGATGTTGATCGCGGCGTCGGTGACCAGCAACAGCTTGGCATAGGTCGGCACGTCCATCACATAGACATGGCTCAGCCGGCGCGCGGTGCGCAGCCCGGTATCCTTGGCCACCACGGCGCCCATCAGCTCGTCGGTATGCAGGCTGCCCTTCATCAGCGCGGCGGCGCCGCCCTCGCGCACCAGCGCCACCGCGCGTTCGGCGCTGGCGTGGCTGTGGGGCGTGTCGATGATGGTCCAGGTGGCAAGATCCAGGCCGGCGGCGGCGGCGGTGGCGCGGATGCGCGCCTGCGGCCCCACCAGCATTGGGACGATCAACCCGGCAGCGGCGGCTTGCAGCGCCGCGGCCAGCGACGGCGCGTCACAGGGATGCACCACGGCGGTCGGTAACGGCGGCAGGCCGGTGCAGCGTGCCACCAATGCGGCGAGTTTCGGGTGCGCCATCAGCCGCCCCCCGCCCGCGACGCAATCGCCGCCGCAATCGCCGCCGCACGGGCCAGCAGCCGTTCGGCGCGGCGCACCACGGGAATGTCGATCATCCGCCCGTCCAGCGCCGCCGCCCCGCGCCCCTCGGCGGCGGCCCGGCGATCCACTTCGATGACCCGCTCGGCGTGGGCGATCTCCTCGGTGCTGGGGGAAAACGCGTCGTTCAGCGGCGCGACCTGGGCGGGATTGATGCAGGATGCGCCCTCGAAGCCGAGCGCGCGGGAGCGGCGGGCCATGGCGGCGAAGGCGGGGATGTCGCCGAAGCCGGCCAGCGTGCCGGTCAGTCCCAGCGGCATCACGCCCGCCGCGCGCGCGGCATGCAGCACCATGCCCTTGGCCAGCGACAGCGCCTCCTCGCTCGGTTCCGCACCCAGGGCGAGGGCAAAATCCTCGGCGCCCAGGCTCAGCGCGATGGCGCGCCGGCTGGCCCGCGCGATCGCCTCGGCCTGCGGCAGCGCCTCGGGCGTTTCCACCAGCAGGTAGAACCATGTGTGGCCCTCGGCCAGCCCGGCCTTGGCCTCGCGCTCGCTGACCAGTTCGTCCAGCAGCCGGATGTGGTCGGGGCCACGCGCCTTGGTGATGGTCAGCCCGTCGATATCCGGGCCGATGGCGGCCTCGACATCGGGCACGGCGAGCGACAGCGGCGCGTTGATGCGCACCAGCACGTCGTTCGGGCCACGGCGCACGCGGCGGGCGGCCGAGGCAAGCCTGGCGCGCGCCGCGGCCTTTTCCGATGGCGGCACGCTGTCTTCCAGGTCCAGCTGGATGCAGTCCGCGCCGCGCGTGTGGGCGCGGTCGATGAACCGCTCGACATGCGCCGGCACGTACATCAGCGAGCGCCATACGGGGCGGGGGCGTAATTCGGTCATCGCGGCATTGGCCCGGATGGCGAGGGTGGCGTCAAGTCGGCATTGGCGCGGAAATTTATCTTATGTAGGATGATAGTCCGTAAAACATGGGAGTCCCACATGCTGCCCCTCATCCCCCTGGCACTCGCCGTGGTGCCGGAACTGATCAAGGCGCTGGCCGGTGACCGCGCCGGCACTGTCGCCGGCCAGGTGGCCACGGTGGTGCAACAGGTTACCGGCACGGCCAGTGCCGCCGAGGCACAGGAGCGCCTGGCCAGCGACCCCGCGCTGGCCACCACCTTGCGCGTGCGGCTGGCCGAGATTGCCCTGGAATCGCGGAAGGCCGCCGACCTGGCCGCCGAACAGCGGCGCCAGAGCGAACTGGCCGAAATCCAGAAGGCGCTGGAGAGCACGCAGGGTGCGCGCACGGCGATGACCGGGCTGGTGCAAGCGGGCAGTGCCATCGCCTGGGGCGCGCCGACAGTGTCGGTGCTGGTGACCGTGGGCTTCTTCGTCTTCCTGATCGCACTGATGACCGGTGGCGTGCACGCCGCCCCTGGCGACAGCAACGTGGTGAACATCGTCAACATGGCCGTCGGCGCGCTGGCCACCGCCTTTGCCACCGTGGTCAATTTCTGGCTCGGCTCCTCGATGGGCTCGCGCAGCAAGGACGACTCGGTCAACCGCATGCAGGAACTGGCCATCGGCGCCGTCCGCGCACCGGCGCCGCCGGCCGCCCCGCCGCCGGCCACCGCCCCGCCCGGGGCCGCCGGGGACAGCCTGTTCGCGCAGTGCCTGGCGGTGGTGCTGGACAAGGAGGGTGGCTTCGCCGACCAGCCGGCCGACCGCGGCGGCCCCACCAACATGGGCATCACCTGGCGCACCCTGGCCGACTGGCGGGGCCTTGCCGCCGACGAGTTGTCGCCCGACGGGCGCGCCCACCTGATCGACGACCTGCGCGCCCTGACCCGGCGCGAGGCCGGCGAGATCTATCGCGCCAACTACTGGCTGCCGATGCGCTGCGGCGACCTGCCGCCCGCTGCGGCAATGATGACCTTCGATTTCGGCGTCAATGCCGGACCGCGCACGGCGGTGAAGCTGCTGCAGCGTGTGATTGGCGTCACCGATGACGGGGCACTGGGGCCGCGCACGCTGGCCGCCGTGCAGGCGATCGATCCGGCAACGTTGGTGGATCAGCTCGCCGCGGCGCGGCTGGCGTATTACCGGGGCCTGGCGGATTTCCCCAGCTTCGGCGCCGGTTGGGTCGCGCGGACCGAGCAGGTTGCCGCCCTGGCGCGGGCGTTGCGGGGGTAGCGTCGCCCCGCCGGCCGCGGCTCAGCCGAAAACTTCCGCCGCCACCAGCGCCAGGGCCATGGCGGCGGCCACCGGCGGCAGCAGGCGGGGTACGGTGAAGCGGCCGGGCCCCGCCGGCCCGGCCCGCTGCACCCGCCAAAGCGACAGGTCCACCAGCGCGAAGATCAGCAGGGTGATCAGGTTGGCCAGCGCCAGCAATCGCTCGAACGGCAGGAACATCGCCATCGCCAGCACCAGGCCGCCGGCCAGCAGGGTCGCGACCAGCGGGGTGCGGGTGCGCGGATGCACCGCAGCCAGCGCCACCGGCAACTGGCCGCGCCGGGCCATGCCGAAGAACAGCCGGGCCAGCACCATGATCTCGACCAGCACTCCATTGACCACCGCCAGCGTGCCCACCACCGCGAAGGCGCTGGCGCCCAGGCCGCCGAACAGCTCGGCCAGCGACGCCGGCGTCCGCCCGCCGGCAATCGCCGCCACCGAGACGGCGAGGTAGATCATCAGGCTGACGGCGATCGCGCCGACGATGCCGCGCGGCATGGTGCGGTGCGGGTCGCGCACCTCCTCACCCATGTTGGCCAGGCTTTCGAAGCCGATAAAGGCGAAAAAGGCGATGAAGGCGCCGGCCGACACCGCGCTCCAGCCAGCCCGGTCGGCGGGCACCATCGCGGCCAGGTCGATATGCGTCGCACCGGCCAGACCGCTGATCGTCGCCGCCAGCAGTCCCAGCAATTCCAGCGCGCTGATGGCGACGGCAACGGCCACACCTTCACGCACGCCCAGGCTGGCAATCGCGGTGAACACCACCACCACGACCAGTGTCAGCACCCGCGCCGGCAGCGGAACCAGCAGCCCCAGGTACTGCGCCCCACCTGCCGCGATCGAGGCGGTCGCCACCACGATCGCCAGTGCCAGGGCCAGTCCGGCGGCCTGCGACAGCCGGTCGGAGCCGAAACCGTGACGGACATACGCCGCCGCCCCCGCCGCCTCGGGAAACCGCCCGGCAAGCTCCGCATAGCAAAGCCCGGTCGCCGCAGCCACCAGCCCGGCCAGCAGGAACGACAGCGGTGCGGCCTGCCCTGCCCGCTCCACCACCGCGCCGATCGCCACGTAGATCCCGGCACCGACGATGACGCCGAGGCCGTAAAGGATCAGCGGCCCCAGAGTCAGGGCGCGCCGCAGCTTCGGGCCATTGTTCATATCAGCGCAGGCGCTCGGCATCCCACGCCAACGTCCACGGCTCGGCATTGGTCAGCTTGCCGGTCAGCACGTTTGCCATCGCCTCCAACAACCGCGCCTCCTCGGCCGGGCTGACGGGATCGGGGTTGATTGCGGCGTGGTTGAGGGGTGGGCCTGGATTGCTGCGGGGTCGCGCGCGGGAGGCGCCTAAAGCAAGGAAGGGTCTTCTTTTTCTGAAGAAAAAGAAGCAAAAAGACTTCTGATCATTCGTGATGGCGGTTGACCCCGGATAACGAATAAAAGTTTTTTGGTTCTTTTTTTCAAAAAAGAACATCCCCTTCTTCCTACGAATCCTAGGTACCGCCGCTCACCTCCGCCTCGCGCCGCAACCGTCGGTAGCTGCGCGCGCTGAACGGCAGCATGCCGATATAGACCAGCCCGGCGCCGGCCAGCGCCGCCCAGGGATCGGCCACCAGCAGGGCGGCGTAAAGTCCCACACCGAGCAGCAGGGGCAGTACATAGGCGCTTGGCACCTTGAAGTTCTTGAAGCTCCACACCGGCAGGGTGGAAACCAGCAGCAGCGCGGTGCCCACCAGCATGAAAGCGATGAAGGGCGGGAACTGCGATACCGCCACCAGCCAGTCCCAGCCCAGCGCCTGGCCTTCCAGTCCCAGGAACAGCGGGAACAGCACCACGCCGGCCCCGGCCGGCGCCGGCACGCCGGTGAAGAAGTTATAGGTGTAGGCAGGGTGTGGCCCGGCATCCAGTGCCGCGTTGAACCGCGCCAGGCGCAGCGCCATGCATACCGCGAACATCAGGCACGGCACGTAGCCGAAGCCGCCCGCCACCTGCAGCGCCCAAAGGTAGAGCACGAAGCCGGGTGCCACGCCGAAGCACAGGAAGTCCGCCAGGCTGTCGAACTCGGCACCGAAGCGCGAGGTCGCCTTCAGCAGCCGCGCCAGCCGCCCGTCCAACCCGTCGATGCAGGCGGCCAGCACGATCGCCGCAGCGGCCGCGGCGAACCGCCCTTCCAGCGCGAAGCGCATCGAGGTCAGGCCGGCGCACAGCCCCAGCATGGTCAGGATGTTGGGGATCATCCGGTTGAACGACAGCCCGGCGAAGCGCGGCCTGGTGCGCGGGCGCAGCCGGCTGCGCAGCTTGCGCATGCGATCGGTGGCCAGGGCGCGCGGCCCGGAAAGCGGGTCCAGCGTGTTCATTGCCGAAACTCCAGGCTGGCGATCACCGTCTCGCCGCCGATCATGGTCTGGCCTTCGGCCACCAGCGGAACCACGCCTTCGGGCAGATAGAGGTCGGTGCGGCTGCCGAAGCGGATGATGCCGAAGCGTGCGCCGGTATGCACCGCATCGCCCTCGCGCACGTCGCACAGGATGCGGCGCGCGATCAGGCCGGCGATCTGCACCACGGCGATCTCGCGCCCGTCGGCCAGGCGGATGGCCAGTGCGTTGCGCTCATTGTCGGTGCTGGCCTTGTCCAGGCTGGCATTGAGGAACTTGCCATGGCGATAGGCGATGCGGGTCACGGTACCGTCGATCGGCACCCGGTTCACGTGCACGTCCAGCACCGACAGGAAGATCGCCACCCGCCAGCGCGGGGCCGCGCCCAGTTCCAGCTCGCCCGGCGGCACCGCCATTGCCACCGACACCACCCGCCCGTCGGCCGGCGCCACCAGCACCCCTGCCCGGTCGGGCGCCACACGTTCGGGGTCGCGGAAGAAGTACAGGCAGAACAGCACGAAGGCAGCGCCCAGCCATGCCAGCCAGGGGGCGAAGACCAATCCAGCCAGCACCGCCACCGCGCCGCCGAGGATGAACGGACGGCCTGCCGGGTGCGGCGGCGACAGGACCATTTGCAGGGAGGCGACAAGCGACATGCGGAATGGGCCTCGCGGGATGCGGTAAGGGGACGGATGCGGCAAGGGAGGCGCCGCGCAGCGCCGGCGCGATCATACCGGTCCCGGCGCCAGGCAGCCGCGTTTATGGATGCTTCATACCCCGCCCGCAAGATTGCCGTGCCACCAGCCGCGGAGCCGCCGTCATGCCGTTCGATGCGCCGTTCCAGTTGGGCCCGTTCCAAGTTGGCGCCGATGGTGGCCTTGCGCTCGCCTCGCCCGACAGCCAGCCCTGCATGCGGCTGACCTGGCGCGGCTGCCCGGTGCAGGCAACGCTTCACGCCGGCGGTTCCGGGACCGGGTGGGGCACATTATCCCTGTGCGCGATGGTGGGGCGGGTCCCCAGCACGGCCGGCGCGCCGGCGGCGCTGCGGCGGGATACGGTGTTCGCCGCGTTGCGGGCGTTGCCTGCCACTCTGCCACCGGGCTGGCGGGCCGGGTTGCTGGCCGATCACCGGGTGGCGCTGCAAAGCTCGGCCGCGATCGCCATGCCCACCAGCGCCGAGCGCCTTCTCACCGACGTGACGCTGTTCCTGCTGGCGCTCGGCCCCTATCTGGACCTGCTGGGCGAAGTGGGCGTGGCGCCGCCCGCGGCTGGGGAGGTGGCGGGCGCAGAGGTTGCGGCGGGAATGGTGAACACCTGGCCGGGATAGATCAGCGCGGGATCGCGGATCTGGTCGCGGTTGGCAGCGTAGATTTCCGTATAGCGCACGCCCCTTCCATAGGCATGGCGGGAAATGCGCCATAAATTCTGCCGCGGCTGCACCACCACGCGCTGGTCGCCGGCCACCGCCGCGGCCACCGCGGCGCGTTGGAACGGCTGTTCGATGCGCACGGTCACCCGCCCCGAAGCCTCCACCTGATCCAGCCGCAACCGGTGGTCGCCCTCGGCCACGCGGGTGCGCGGCACCAGTGTCCAACGCCCATCGGGACCAACCGCAGCGTCGCCGACCGTGGCATCGTCGATGTAGACGCGCACCGTGGTGCCGGCCGGCGCGGTGCCGGCGAAGCGGATCTCCCCGGCATTGTCGTAGTCGACCACCTCCAGCCCCAACCGCACGGTGCCGCCGGCGCGGGCCGGGCCCTGGAGCAGGGTGGGGGCGCCCTGCGGCGTGGTGATCACCACCAGGGGTGGAGTGGCCAGGGGTGGAGTGGCCAGGGGTGGAATGGCCAGGGGTGGAATGGCAGGTGCCGGTGCAATGCCGGTGCGCGTGCCAGCGCCAGTGGCGGAAGGCGGCGCAGAGGCGGCAGGCGGCGCGGGCGGGGGCGCGACCACGGCCAGCACGGTATCCTCGCCGGCAACCTGGCGGCCAGTGGCGTCGTGCATTTCCAGGGTGATCTCATGCGCGCCCGGCGGCAGCGGGGCGGCGTCAGCCAGCACCCATTGCCCGTGCCGGTCGGCCTGCACCCGGCCCATCTCGCGCCCGTTGCTGCGCACCACCACCTCGGCCCCAGGCATCGCGCGGCCGGCCAGCACCGTGCTGCCCTGGGGGTTGACCCGCACGATGTCAAAACGCGGCGGCTCCGGCGCGGCGACGGGGCTCGGCGTGGCCGGCGGCGCAGTGGCGATCGGCGATGGCGGCGCCACGGCGCCAGGGGTGGTCGTGACCAGGGGCGCAGGCACCGACGGCGGGATGGCTGGCCCCGCGGGGGAGGGAGCGGGGACGGCCTGGGCGGTCGCCGGCGCGGTGACGGCAGCCGGCGGCGGCGCGGCCGCAAGGGCAGGCGGTGGGGCGGATGGCTCCGGTGGGGTGGGGACAACGGTCGGCGGGCTGGCGGGCGCGCGGACCGGCGGTCTGGCCGCTTGCACAGCCGGCGCGGCGGGAGGGGCAGAAGCGGGCCCCGACGAAGGCACCGCCGGCGGGGCGACAACCGGCGCCACCGGTCCCGTCGGCGGGGCGCGCCAGCCGAACCACACTCCGGCCGCCAGCACGCCCAGCCCGATCGCCCCCAGCACCACGCCGCGTGCCACCATGTGCGTTTTCACCAGGTGCCGCCCACTGAGGACGCGGGGCGTTTGTCGGGCGGGGGGACGGCCATCCGGTATCTCCGACAAGCGGGCCTTCCCGGGCAGCGCAGGCCACCAGGGCGCTGGCACGCACGCCGCACTGTGGCGCGACCAGCGGCAAGCAGGAAACTCTACGCACTGGCCAAGGCGCGTGCAAACGGCGTCCACCCGGTGCAGTCGCCGCCCCGCCTGCGGTGGCGCGCGCCCCTTCTGCTGGAAACCACCATGGTCTATGCCGGCGGGATCACGCCCACACGGTTTCTTGCGCGCAGGAGTTGACGATGGCGAACCGCCCCCCCCCCGCCCGCCCGCGCGCCGCACCGCGCCGTGTGCCGGCGCCAGCCGGCTTGTGGCTGCCGATGCGGGTATGGGACGGGCCGGTGCGGCTGTTCCACTGGGCGCTGCTGGCACTGGTGGTGACCAGCTGGCTGAGCATCGAATTCTTCAACAGCATGCGCGTGCACATGTTGAGCGGCGAGGCCGTGCTGGCGCTGCTGCTGTTCCGCCTGGTGTGGGGCGTGGTCGGCAGCGATACCGCGCGGTTCAGCCATTTCCTGGGCAACCCGTTCCACGCCGCGGCGCATCTGCGCGAACTGGCGCGGCGCGGGCCGGACACGCAGGTGGGGCACAATGCCGCCGGCGGCTGGATGGTGCTGGCCATGCTGCTGGTGCTGCTGGCCCAGGCGACCACCGGACTTTTGGCGTCCGACGAGGAAAGCTTCGTTGAAGGCCCGCTGAACCACCTGGTCGGCGGTGCCTGGGGCGCCTGGGCCCTGTCGCAGCACCGCCTGCTGTTCACGGTGATCCAGGTGCTGGTGGCGCTGCATGTGCTGGCGATCATCGCCTACGCCGTGCTGAAGCGGCACAACCTGGTGCGCCCGATGATCACCGGCAAGAAGCGCCTGCCGGCCGCAACGCCGCAACCGCGCCTGCGCAGCCCCTGGCTGGCGTTGGTGGTGCTTGCTGCCGCCAGCGCCGCCGTCTGGCTGCTGGTGACGCAGGTCTAGGACGGCCGGCAGCAAGACAAAAAAGGAAGAAAGGCCTTCTTTTTCTGAAGAAAAAGAAGCAAAAAGACTTTCACTCATGCAGACCTGAGGGCCGTTCGACCTCACGGGGTTAAATGAATAAAAGTTTTTTGGTTCTTTTTTTCAAAAAAGAACAGCCTTCCCCTGCCCTTCTTCCGGCCTGCCGCCCCGCGCCCTATTGCGGCATGCGATAGGGGCGGTGGCAGGCGCCACACTCGCCCGTCATCGCCGCGAAGGCGGCGGCGACGGATGCCTTGTCGTTGGCCTTCAGCACCGCGGCCAGCTTGTCCGCCTCGCGGCCCAGAATGCCGGCATTGGCCTCGAAATCCGACTTGTTCTGCCAGATCGCCGGCAGGGCGCGGGTCTTGACGCCGCTCTCGGCACCGCTGCCGGCCGGAAACAGGGCTGGGATTCGCTTGGCGAAGGCACTGACCACCTCGGCCTTGGCCGCAACGGCGGTCAGGTCGCCGCCCGCCTCCATCGCTTTCTTGATGTCGCCGGTGGCCGCGCCGATGGCCTTGTAGCCCGCCTGGCGCTGGGCAATGGCGTCGGCGGCGGTATCGGCCCAGGCCGCACTGGCCAGGCCCATGACTAGTCCGGCCATCACGGTGGCCTTCAGCAATGCGCGTGTCATCGTTTGGTGTTCTTCCCCCGTTAGGCCGCAACGCCATTGCGCCGCGGTGCTGAACGGAAGCATTTCGGCCGCCTTGCACGCAAGGGGATTTAACAAAATGCATCAACGCCCAGGCCGGGCGATTCCGCCCCCGCCGATCATGGGCTAAGCCACCGCCGCGCGCCCGCCGCATGGTGGCGGGGGGGCGGGAGGGTCGCGATGCCGCATATCCATTCCGTGGCGGTGTTCTGCGGAGCAAGCCTGGGCGCCAGCCCCGCCTTCCGCACCGCCGCCGAGGCGCTGGGGCGCGGCATTGCGCGGGCCAGGTGGCGCCTGGTCTATGGCGGCGGCCAGATGGGGCTGATGGGAGTGATGGCCAACGCCGCGCTGGCCGAGGGCGGTGCCGTGGTCGGCGTCATCCCGGATTTCCTGCAGCGCCAGGAAGTGGTTCATGGCGAGGTGAGCGAACTGGTCGTCACCGCCAGCATGCACAGCCGCAAACGCGGCATCTTCGACCGTGCCGACGCCTTCGTCAGCCTGCCCGGCGGGTTGGGCACGCTGGACGAGACGATCGAGATCATCACCTGGCGCCAGCTGCGCCTGCACGACAAGCCGATCCTGCTGTGCAACGTGATGGGCTCGGCCGGCCCGCTGGTGGCCGCGGTCGAACAGGCAGTGGCGCAGGGCTTCGCCCGGCCCGCGGTGCGCGACCTGTTCGAGGTGCATGAAGGCGTGGCCGCCGTGCTTGCGCGGCTGGCCGCCCTGCATGCGCCGGCTGCCGGCACCAGCGAACGGTTGTAGCGCGAGCCCGCTTGCCGGCGGCGCGCCGGGCGGCTATATGCGCGCCTCGGCCGGAGTGTAGCTCAGCCTGGTAGAGCACTGTGTTCGGGACGCAGGGGCCGGAGGTTCGAATCCTCTCACTCCGACCATTCTCCCGGTGCGCGACTCCCATGCCACCAGGCGAGGTAAACTGGCGCGCGAAGACTGATCGCCGTTGACCAGGTAGGGTTGAAACGTTTTCTGGTTCTTTTTTTCAAAAAAGAACCGCGCTTCCTTTTGGAAAAAGAAGCAAAAACTTCTATTCATTTCCTTGCGTTGCACGCGCCGCCCAGAACATCAGCCACCGTGCCGGCCAGGCCCAGGCGATGCCGGCGACCACGAAATACAGCGCCTGCACCGTCCAGTGCAGGCCCAGGACATGGTCGGCCAACGCCACCGCCGCGGCGACATAGGCGGCAAAACACACAAGGAAGACCACAACGGCCATGGGAATGCGCGACATGCCTCCGATGTGGCGGTGAATTTGCCGCGGCGCAACACCGGGTTATACACCCCCGCGTTGCAAAGCTGGACAAGGAGAGCCCCGCGCATGGACCTCAAGGACCACATCCGCGGCATTCCGGATTTCCCCAAGCCCGGCATCCTCTTCTACGACATCTCCACCCTGCTGCGTGACGCCGATGCCTGGCAGGTGGCGATGGGCCGGCTGGCCCGGCTGGTCCGGACCTTCCAGCCCGACCTGGTCGCCGGCATCGAATCCCGTGGCTTCCTGATGGCCGCCCCACTGGCGCTGAAGCTCGGCTGCGGCTTCGTCATGCTGCGCAAGCGCGGCAAGCTGCCGGGCCAGGTGATCGGACTGGATTACGGGCTGGAATACGGCACCGACCGCATCGAGATCCAGCACGACGCGGTGTACCCCGGCCAGCGCGTGGTGGTGGTGGACGACCTGCTGGCCACCGGCGGCACCCTGGCGGCGGGCATTCGCCTGTTGCGCAGCGTGGGTGCCGACGTGCCGGCGGCGGCGACACTGATCGAACTGACCTTCCTGGGCGGCCGTGCCAATCTGGATGTGCCGTTCGAGTCGCTGATCGCCTATGATTCGTGAGTGTGCGCGGGATTTGAAGCGCGGGCCGCGAGCGGGTAGGTAGGACTGGGCCCCATGACCCTCGGTCGCCGAACGCGGCACCAATCCTGGCCGCCGATCCGGAAGGACACCGCGATGCCTGATGCCGGACCCGTCATGCTGCGCCGGCGCGGCGCACTCGCCCTGGTTGCGGCCGCGCTTGCCGGCGTCGGGGACAGCCGCATTGTGCGCGCCGCCGCGGCCCTGGCCGAATCCCCCACCCTGCTGGTGGCCGGCCCGCCCGACGGCCGGCTGGACCGCTGGGCCGTGCAACTGGCCGCCGCCCTCGGCCCCGGCCTGCCGGCAGGCACGCGCCTGCGACTGACACCGGTGGGCGGCGAGGACGGGGTGACCGGTGCCAACCAGTTCACCACCCGCGTGCCGCCCGACGGCAACACTTTGCTGCTGGCCCCCGGCGACGCGGTGCTGGCCTGGCTGGTGGGCGACAAGCGGGCGCGCTTCGATGTCGGGCAGTGGCTGGGCGTGGTCGCCGGCATCGCGCCCTGCGTCGTGTGCGGTTATGCCGCCGGCCTGAAACCGGGGGCACCAATCCGGGTGGGCATGTCCGGGCCGGTCAGCCCTGACCTCGCGGCATTGTTGGGGCTGGAACTCGCCGGGCTGATGCCGCAGCCGGTGTTCGGCGGGCTGGCCCAGGGCGGCGCAGCCCAGGCCCTGGCGCTGCGGGCGGTCGATGCGGTGCTGCTGCGCGGCGGTGCGGTGGCCGCGAATCTCGGCCCGCTGGCCCAGGTGGGGGCGGTGCCGCTGTTCTCGCTGGGGGCGATCGGCGGCGAGGGCCGCGACCCGCAGCTCCTGGCGGTGCCGACGCTGGCGGAATACGCCGCCATGCGCGGTGCGACGCCGCCGGCCGAACTGTATGGCGCCTGGCGTGGCGTGGCAGCCGCGGCGCAGACCGAATACGCCCTGGTGCTGCCGCTGTTGACGCCGGCGGCGCTCGTGGCGCTGTGGCGCACCGCCGGCGGGCTGGCCGCCGCCGCGCCGGAATTGCACGACGAAGCCGGCCGCACCCGCAGCGTTGCCGCGCCAGCCGCACACACAGTGGCGCAGGTGCTGTCACCCGAGGTAGCGGCGATCGCAGCACTTCGCCAATGGCTGGCCACGCGGCTGGATTGGCGCCCGCCGGGGTGATTTCCTCCGGCAGGTTCCGTGCTGCCGTCAGGCGGCGAAGCTGGTCTTGAACCCTTCGAAACTGCCCGGGATGCGCTTCAAGCCGTCGACCACGCGCCGCCGTGTCGCGGCATCGTCGCCCGGCAGGAAGTCGATCCCCACGGCATCGGAAATGCCGCCGAAGCGGTCGGCAACGGCATCGGCCAGCTTGTCGTAGGTCGCGCGCACGGCAAACAGGTCGAGCACATCGTCGGGCACCATGGCCGCCATCTCGCCCCATAATCCCTTGCGGCTGGCCTCGTGCAGCTTCACGCCGAGGTCGGAAATGCCGTGGATGTCGAACACACCGCGATAGGCCGGGGTGGAACCGTAGAACGCCACCCGATACCGCAGCTTCTCCGCCGCCCGGTCCACGCTGGCCCGGTCCGGCCCGGTGGCGATGAAGCCGCCGCCGGTGACCTCGAAATTGGCGAAACTCTTGCCGGCCTTGGCCAGTTCCTCGGCCAGCAGCGGGCGCACCACATCGGTGACGTATTTGCGGGTGGCGAAGCCGTGCAGCCGCACCCCGTCGCACAGCCGCGCCGCGGTCTTCTGCATTTCCGGCCCGACCGCGGCAATCATGATCGGCACCATCGGCAGCCCCGCCGGCCTGGGCGAGAATTCCGGTGTCATCAGGGTGAAGTTGTAGAACTTGCCCTGGTAGTTCAGCTTCTCCCCGGTCTCCCAGCAGCGCCAGATCGCGCGCAGTGCCTGCACATACTCGCCCATGCGCGGCGCCGGATGCTCCCAGCGCACATCGAAGCGGCGCTCATTGTGCGCGCGCACCTGGGTGCCCAGGCCGAGCACGAAGCGGCCGCGCGAATGCAGGTTCAGGTCCCAGCCCAGATTGGCCGTGATCATCGGGCTGCGCGGGAAGGAGATGGCAACCGACGTCGCCAGTTGCACCCGCTCGGTGGCCAGGGCGGCGATGCCCAGCGGAATGAACGGGTCATGCGCCAGTTCGGGACAGGTCAGCCCGTCCAGGCCATCGGCCTCGGCCTGTGCGGCCGCCGGTCCGATGGCACGCCAGTCGGTGTAGGGCACTCCTGCCGAGACGCGCATCGCGGTTTCCCCCTGTGGTCGGGCCAATGCCATCATGGCGGCGGGGCGTGCGCAAGGCCCAGGTAGCCAGGAGAAGGAAGGTCTTCTTTTTCTGAAGAAAAAGAAGCAAAAAGACTTTCCTCACTTCGCCACAAGGCACCACCATCGTCCGAAGCCCAAGTGAATGAACGTTTTTTGGTTCTTTTTTTCAAAAAAGAACCCTTCTTCCCTTCCCCTGACCCCAACCCGGAACCGCCGCCATGGACGACATGCCCATCCTGACCCGCCGCCGCATCGAGGCCGAGTTCGCCCGCGGCATCTTCGCCGAGATGAAGGCCGAGCTTGGCGAGCCCGCGGCCGTGCGCATCCTGACCAATGCCGTGGTCAAGCTCGCCCACGCCGCCGCCGCCAGCTTCGCGCAGAAGGCGCCGGGCGGCCAGCCGAGCCTGGATCATTTTCGCGCCATCCAGTCGCTGTGGACCGCCGAGGACGCGCTGCGCACCGAGGTGGTGAAATCGACGCCGACCGAGTTCCACTTCAACGTGGTCCGCTGCCGCTACGCCGAGATGTATCGCGAACTCGGGCTGGCCGAGCTTGGCGCCGTGCTGTCCTGCAACCGCGACGGCGCGTTCTGCGAGGGCTACGACCCCAGGCTGAAACTGGAACGCACGCAAACCCTGATGGGCGGCGCCAGCCACTGCGACTTCCGCTACACGCGGGAATAGGCGGGGCGCGCCGCCGGCTTCCGGCCCGGGGAAACGGTCGTTAGGCTGGCCGCTTCGTTGCGCCGAGGTGGCCATGCCCGATCCCGAACCCGCCGACCTGCTGCTCGCCGGCGGCAGCGTCGTCACCATGGACCCGGCGCGCCGGGTGATCGAGGACGGCGCGGTGGCGATCGCCGGCAGCCGCATCCTCGCCGTTGGCCCGCGCGCCGAGGTCATGGCCGCCCACCCGGCGCGCGAGGTGATCGACACGCGCCACCACGCCATCCTGCCCGGGCTGATCGATGGTCACGGCCACGCCGGCCACGGCCTGGTCAAGTCGCTCGGCAGCGGCGATTCGGCGGCCTGGAGCGAGGCCTGCCGGGTGATCTACACCACCGCCTCCACTCCGGAATTCTGGCGTGCCGAGGCGCGGCTGGCCGCGCTGGAGCGGCTGATGTTCGGGGTGACCTCCGGCGTCTCGCTGCTCGGCGGCGGCGATTCGATCAGCCGTGTGGACGAACCACGCTGCGGCATCGCCCATTGCCAGGGCGTTTCCGAAGTGGGCATCCGCGCCATCGTCGCCGTCGGCCCCACGCGGCCGCCGCATCC
>JADLHF010000174.1 GCA_020848935.1 Acetobacteraceae bacterium | reverse complement strand
CGGCATCGGGCCGGGGGCCGGGCGGCTGATGGCCGACCTGGTGGCCGGCGACACCCCGGTGGTGGACCCGGCGCCGTTCCGGTTCGGACGCTTTGCCGACGGGTCGTTTCGGCGGTATATTTAGAAAGCAGAAAGGGTGTTCTTTTTTTGAAAAAAAGAACCAAAAAACTTTTAGTAATTAGGCTTCATATTTGCATGATTTGATGAATTTAAATTCATGAAAGTCTTTTTGCTTCTTTTTCTTCAGAAAAAGAAGGGTCTTGCTTCCTAGCCTGCCGGCACCAGCCCAAGCCGGCGGTACAGCCCCATGCGATCGGCCAGCAGGCGGTTCACCGTTGCGGTCATCTCGGTGCGAGCCTCGTTGGCATCGGTCACCGGCTTGCCTTCGCGCACCACCGAGCGGTTGGTGTAGGCCAGCCGCGCCAGCACCATCTCCACCAGCGCCGCCGGCTCGGCCCGCCCGGCCAGCAGTTCCGGCAGCATCAGCGTCTCGACGAAATCGGCCGTGACGGCGGTGCCGGCGACCGGCGAGGCCAGCACGGGCAGCGCGCCGCCGAGCGCGTTGAAACCGGCGATGGCGGTGTTCAGCGCCTGGGTGGCCACGGTCGCCGCCGGTGCGGTCTGCGGTGCCACCACCGGGTGGGCCAGCCCGCCAGTCATCATGAAGGCGGCGGCCTGCAACGTCTCGGACAGCGGCTGCTGGGCCAGCACCGCGGTCTGGCGCAGGTCGCGGATGCTCATCGGCCCCTCGGCCAGGCGGGTCAGGATCGGGGTGTAGATGTCCATCCGCAGGCCGAGCTGGCCGATTCCCGTGGGGATCTGGATGGTCTGCTCCTTCTCCCGCCCGGTGCCGACCAGGTGCACGCCATCCAGCATCTCGCGCTGTTCGCCGGACAGCGGCTGGTCGGTGCCGCGGCGGTAGAGGTCACGGCGGAATGCGCGGTTGGAGCCGAAATCGCGGATCATCTCACGCATCCGCAGGTCGTTGGTGCCCTGGATCAGCTTCAGCGTGGCCGGCGGTACCGCCACGGCGTCGATGTTCTCGATCAGCGTGGCGCTGCCGATATAGCCCACCTTGGCCTCGCCCAGCACGTCCTGCACCTGGGTGAAGGTGGTGGGGTCCCAGTTGGCGTTGAGGTATTCATGCGCCAGGTAGCGCCCGTCCATGCTGGCGGTGGCCTCCAGCCGGGCAGCAACCGAGGGGTGGCCGGCGAAGAAGGCCGCGTCGCCCTTGATCATCTCGCGCACATAGCCGATCGCCGCCTGGGTCACCTCGGCGGAGTTGCCGGGATGGACGCGGGCGTATTCGCGGATGAATTTCTGCACCGGCAGCATCGCGGTCCAGCCGGCCAGGGTGTTGTAGCTGACATACAGCAGCCCGCCGGGGGCGAGGTAGCGGCGGATGGCGGCCATCATCTGCTCGCGCGTGGCGGGCGACACCCACGACCAGATGCCATGGGCGACCATGAAGTCGAACTGCGGCAGCCGGCCTTCCGGGGCGTTTGCCATGTCCTCGAACGACAATTCGTGGAAATGGGCGTTGCCCAGTCCGGTGCTGGCGGCCAGGCGGCGGCCGGATTCGACGTGCGAGGGATTGAAGTCGAAGCCGTGGAACTCGCCGTGAGGGTGGCTGGCGGCGAAGATGTTGGCGGACAGACCGTGGCCGCAGCCCAGCTCGGCCCAACGGAACGGGCGGGTGGTGTCGGGCGGGCGGTGGCCCAGCAGCATGGCCGCGGTGGACAGCCAGCCCGGTGCGATTTCGCGATAGAATCCGGTGGTGTAGGCAACGTCGAACACGTAGCCGTCGTTCCAGGCGGCCATGGCCGGTTCCTCCGCAAATGACAGGCGCGAGGGGTGGCCGACGCGCAATGCCTGGGGTCACGTTTACGGCACGCTCGGCCAGGGCGCCAGGGTGCGCGATGTCACGTGATCGCCATCGCGGACCCCCGCCAGCGTGGCGGCGATCCGCTGCACCAACCCGGGCCAGTCGCGCGGGGCGGCGGGGCGGAACAGGCGCAGGTGCGGATACCACGGGCTGTCGGCGCGCCCGGTCAGCCAGCGCCAGTCCGGCGCGAAGGGCAGCATCACCCGGCATGCCACCCCCATCGCCCCGGCCAGGTGCACCACGGCGGTATCCACGCTGACCACCAGGTCCAGCCCCGCCAGCACCGCCACCGTGTCGTCGAAGCCCGCCAGTTCGCCGTCCAGGTCCAGCAGCGGCGCCGGGCCGGGCCAGCCCCGCGCCTGGGCCGCCGCCGGCCCCTTCTGCAGCGACACGAAGGCGGTGCCGGGCAGCGCCGCCAGCGGGGCGAGGCTGGCCAGCGTGGTGCTGCGGTTGAAGTCGTTGTTGTGGGTGGGCCGCCCAGCCCATGCCAGGCCGATGCGCCGGGCACCGGGCGGCAGGCGGGCATCCAGCCGGGCGCGCCACGCCGCCGCCCGGGCGGGATCGGCGGCCAGATAGGGCACGCCGCCGGGAATCGTTTCCAGCCGCGTGCCGTGCAGCAGTGGCAGGCTGGAGAACGGGCAGTAGGCGGCGAAGTGTCCCACTTCCTCCCACTGCGCGAACAGCTTCAGCCCCGGCCGGATGGCGGCGAGCACCGGGTGCAGCTCGGCACTGGCGGCGACCACCGCATCCCGTGCCCGCGCCAGCGCCCAGGGCAGGTAGCGGGCGAACATCACGGCATCGCCATAGCCCTGGTCGGCGATCAGCAGCAGCCGGCCGGCGAGTGGCGCGCCGTCCCATTGCGGCCGCTCGGTGGCGGGCAATAGCGGCGACGCCCCGGCGATGCGCCAGCGCCACTCGTATTCCGGCCAGCCCTGGGCGAAATCGCCGCTGGCCAGCAGCGCCTGGGCCAGCTTCATGTGCGCTTCCGCCATGCCCGGCCGCAGCTCCAGCGCGGCGCGGGCGGTGGCGATGCAGGCCGGCAGCTCCTGGCGCTCGTACAGCACCATCGCCAGCTGGAACAGGCCCAGCGGGTCGGCGGGGTCGCGGCTGACGGCGTGGCGCGCGGCCCCCAGTGCTTCGTCCAGCCGCGCCTGCATGCGGCGGATTTCCGACAGGCTGCGCCAGGTCGCCGCCCCGCCGCCGCGCTCGGCCGCCGCGGCCACCAGGTCGCCGGCCGCGTCGTAGCGGCCGCGGCGGAAGGCGACCAGGCCGCACAGATGCAGCGCCTCCACCCGGCCGGGTTGGGCGGCCAGCACGTGGCGGGCCATCCGCTCGGCGGCGTCGATCCGTCCGGCATCGAAATACTCCTGTGCCACCGTCAGGATTTCGCCGGCGGGGACTGCGATGTGGCCGGGTGCCAGGTCTGCGGGAGGCGGTGCGGACATGGCACGACCCTAGCCGAGTGGCGCGCGCGGCGCCTAGACTGATGTCCTAGCCGACGCCCATAAGGAGCCGCTCGATGAAGATCTTCTTCGCCAACCTGGCCACCGAGACCAACACCTTCTCGCCCATCCCCACCGGCCATGCCGGCTTTCACGACGTGGGCTACCACCGCCGCGACGCCAGCCTGCATCCCGGCATGCACGGCAACATCGCCCAGATCGAATGGCGCCGGCTGTGCCAGCGCGACGGGCATGACATCGTCGAGAGCATCTGCGCCTTCGCCCAGCCGGCGGGGACCACGCTGAAGCACGTGTACGAGGCGCTGCGCGACGACCTGCTGGCCGACCTGAAGGCGGCGATGGCTGAGCAAGGGGGGCCAGTGGACGTGGTGCTGATGAAGATGCACGGCGCCATGGTCGCCTATGGCTACGACGATTGCGAGGGCGACACCTGTGCTCGCATCCGCGAAGTGGTGGGACCGGATGCGGTGATCGGGCTGGAGCTGGATCTGCACTGCCACCTGACCGAGACGATGCGAAAGGCCTGCGATGCCATCATCACCTACAAGGAATACCCGCACATCGATGTCGGCGCGCGGGCGGTCGAGCTGTACGATCTCTGCGTTGCGGCCCGGCAGGGGCGGGTGAAGCCGGCGATGGCGTATTACGATTGCCGCATGGTCAGCATGTGGCGCACGCCGGTGGAGCCGATGAAGGGCTTCGTGGCGAAGATGCAGGCGCTGGAGGGGCGGGACGGCGTGTTGTCGGTGTCGTTCGGCCATGGGTTCCCGTGGGGCGACGTGGCCGAGGTCGGTGCCAAGATGATCGTCATCACCGATGGCGACATGGCGAAGGCGGAAACCCTGGCGTGCGCGCTCGGCGAGGAGATTTTCCGTATCAGGAACGAGACCAGCCCGACCCATGACAGCATCGACGCGGCGATCGACCGCGCCCTCGCCGCCCCGGCGGGTGCCAGGCCCCTGGTCTTCGCCGATGTCGCCGACAATGCCGGCGGCGGGGCGCCCAGCGACAACACCGAAATCCTCGCCCGCATGGTGGCCCGTGGGGTGACCGATGCCGCGATCGGCTGTTTCTGGGATCCGGTGGCGGTCAGCTTCTGCCGGGAGGCCGGGGTGGGCGCCAGCTTCGACCTGCGCATCGGCGGCAAATGCGGTGTCGCCTCCGGCCAGCCGGTCGATCTGCGCGTCACCGTGATGGCGTTGTCCGATCACCATACCCAGGGCGGCCTGTCCGGCGGGCGGGCCGAACTGGGCGCGGCCGCGTGGGTGCGCGCAAATGGCATCGACATCATCCTGAACAGCACCCGCAGCCAGGTGTTCCACCAGGACGCCTTCACCGGGCTAGGCTGCCTGCTTGCCGACAAGCGGCTGGTGGTGGTGAAGAGCACGCAGCACTTCTATGCCGGTTTCGCCCCGCTGGCCGCCGAAGTGCGCTACGTGGCAACCCGGCATGGCGCCATCGGACCGGATTTCGCCAATATCGCGTTCACCAAGCGCACCCTGCCGTTCTGGCCGCGGGTGGCGGACCCGTTCGCGACCAACAGCTGACGACAGCACGGTAAATTGACGCACACTGACGCAGAACTCCCGCGAACTCACGCGCTTCTCACCACCACGGCATGACGATCCGTTGCAGGATGGCGTCGTTGAAGTGCGATAGGAGGGCGAGATGCGCGAGGGTGCGGCAAACCAGGAATGGCGGAGCCCGGCACGGCGCGCCGGGGCACCGGCGCTGGCCGACACCGCGCAGCCGCTGCTGATGGTGGCCGAGGAAGAAGCGGTGCTGACCCCGCTGGTGGCCGATCTCTGCGCCTTTCTGCGGGTGCGGGTGGAACATGTGGCCCCAGCGGCCCTGGCCGGCGCGCTGGCCCGCCAGCCGGTGGGCGTGCTGTGCCATGCCCCGGTCACCGGCCGCGCGGTGTCCCAGGTGTTGCGCGCGGTGGTGGCCACCGATGCCGGCCTGCCGGTGCTGGTGGTGACCGACCACGAAGCCTCGCGCGCCGCGCGCCTGGCAGTGGCGCACGACATCGTGCAGCTGGAACACCTGGTGTGGCTGGACCGGCTGCCCGATCTGCGCGGCATGATCGATTTCCTGTTCCTGGCCGAACGCCGGGCCGGGCGCGGCGGGCTGATGCCGCTGTAGGTCACGCGCAGGGGAGGGAAGCAGATTGTCCTTTTCCTGAAGAACAAAAGGCAGAAAGACGTCACTCCCCGCGCACCGCATGACACCAGCGTGCCTCAAACTCCAATGAATAGAAGTTTTTCGGTTCTTTTTTTCAAAAAAAGAACGTGCTTCCCCTCCTGTCACCCCGCCGCAAACGGGCACTCACCCCGCCGCCGCCGCCGCGCCGCCACGGCGTATTGCCCGGTGGTGCGATCGCCGCGCAAGGCCGGGCCGGCCACCGAGGCCTCGTAGTCGTCCCAGTCCTGTGCCGCGAGGTCTTCCGGCCCCGGCACCGCCTCCATCGCCGCCAGCGTGGCGTCGGCATAGGCCGCGCGCGGCAGCGGCTGGACCTGCAGGAACGGCACATCGGCACGCAGCCGCACCGCGGTGCCGGTGCGGGTCAGGCGGATATTGGTGAAAACCGGCCCGAACCAGCGATCCGCCTCGACGATGCCTTCATAGGCCACGTAGCCCGCGGCCGGCGGCAGGTTGGCAGGCGCGCGCATCAGCAAGCTCCAGCCCGGCGCGGTGCGCGCGAACAGGCCGGTCCAGACCTGCACCACCCCGGGTTCGGGCAGCGCGGTCAGGAAGGGCGGCGCGGTACCGCGCAGGCGTGCGGGTGCCGCGGCATCGAACTGGCGCGCCAGATGCGGGAATTGTGCCGCATCCAGCGGCAGCCAGGCCTCCTGCCCGGCATAGGTCCAGTGCACCTGCTGGCCGTCCCAGACCAGGCTGAAGTCCATCGGCGGATACACCCACCAGCCGAAGCCGCTGGCCTGGATCACGGCATCGCAGTACTGCGCCGCGCGCGCGGGCAGCGTGCCGCCGGCGGCACGGTCGGCGCGCGCCGGAAGTGGCGCTTGGGCGATCACGCGGAAGAAGCGCGCCACCGGCGCGGTCGAGTGTTGCTGCATCGTTGGCTTCCCACCTGTCAGTGTGTCTGCGTGTGCGCGCGGCGCGGCGGCCGGACGCCCGGCCGCCTGGCCGGCTACGCCCCCTCGGCCGCCTGGCCGGCTATTTCCCGGCCGGCCGGCCAACCGCGGCGCCGATGCGGATCAGGCCGGAATCGGCCACCTCCGCCGGCGGTGCCAGCGGCGGCAGGGTGCGCGGGGTGGTGGCTTGCGGCCCCTGGTTGTCGGTTCGCGCCATGATTATCGCTCCTTTTGCCTATTGCCCGATCCTGCCCCGCCCATGCGCGAACGCCGGGCCACCCATGCGGGTGGCCCGGCGATTCCGGCCAAGGTGGGGCAGGTTTGCCGGCGGACGCATCTCGCCCGCCGATATCGCCAGCATGCCGGGTCGGTGCCGCCAAGTCAAGTCTTTTTTCCTATTACACCAGGATTTTTTGCCGCGCCCGGCGGAGACGTCCCTGCGGATCATTAACGACATTGCGAACCCGGCCGCCCGCGCGCTAGCGTCACGATGGCGTGACGTCGTCACCGGCACAAAGCGACGAAAAAACGGGATTCCGACCACCGTGGATGACACAAGGGCAATTTCCGCCGCCACGCCGACGCTGCTGCGCGTCTCCCTGATGGGGCCGCTGGCCGCCACCGCGGCCGACGGCACCAGCCTGTTGCCGCGCGGACGAAAGGCTCGCGCGCTGCTGGCCATCCTGGCGCTGGCCAGCCCCGAGCCGATGCGCCGCGAACGCCTGGCCGGCTTGTTGTGGAGCAACCGCGCCGACGAGCAGGCCCGCGCCTCGCTGCGCCAATGCGTGCATGAACTGTCAACCGCCCTGGGACCGGCCGCCGCATTGCTGGCGGCCGACCGCCGCCACGTGGCACTGCGCGGCGCCGGCCTGGCGCTGCTGGCCGACCCCGGCGCGCACCCGCAGCGGCTGGCCGAAGACCTTGCCGGCGCCGACCCGGCCTTCGATCGTTATCTGGACGAGCGCCGCCGCGCCCTGCTGGTGTCCGCCGTCGCGCGGGCGGAGGCGGTGCTGGCCGGGCACCTGCTGGACCCGGCCGCAGCCCCGCAACGCCGGCTGGACGCCGCCGCCGCATTGCTGGCGCTGGACCCGGCGCATGAGGGGGCATGGCGCGCCATCATCCAGGTTCATGCCGACCGTGGCGCGCGCGGCGAAGCCCTGGCCAGCTACGATCGCTGCGTGGCAGCCCTGGCCGATACCCACGGCATGGTGCCCTCGGCTGAGACAAGGGCACTGGCCGCCGCCCTTCGCGGCGGCACGGATACCAGTGTCACGAGCAGTGGCGCAGCGGCGGCGCCTGCCCGCCCGGCCGGCCGGCGGCGCAGCGGGGTGCGGCTGGGGGTGATGCCGCTGCGCGCGCTGTCGGCCGGCATCGGCGCAGCCGGCAATCTGGGCGGACTGTCGCTGGGCCTGGCGGACGAGATCACCACCGCGCTGGCCCGGCTGCGCTGGCTGTTCCTGATCGCCAGCCCCAGCATGGCGGCCCTTGCCGGCGCGACCCCGGGCGCGGATGACGGCGCCGGCTGGCGGGCGCTGGACCTGGATTTCCTGCTCGACGGCACCATCCAGCACGCCAGTGCCGCCACCGGCGCCCGCATCCGCGTCAACCTGCGCCTGCTCGACCTGCGCAACGGCCATGACGGCACCGCCACCGGGCAACCCTCGGGCCAGGTGGTGTGGTCCGGCCGGTTCGAACGCGACGCCGACGACCTGCTGACCCTGCAGGACGAGATCGCTGCCGAGGCGGTGGCGCAGATCGACCCCGAACTGATGCAGCACGAAAGCCGCCGCGCCGGACTGCGACCGGCGAGCTCGGCCACCGCCTATGACCTGGTGCTGCGCGCCATTCCGGCGCTGTACCAGCTGGAGGAGGCGGAGTTCCTCGCCGCCGGCGCGGCACTGACACGGGCAGTGGCTCTGGACCCCGGCTATGCCGCCGCCCATGCCTGGCTGGCGTACTGGCACATCTTCCTGGTCGGTCAGGGCTGGACGGCGGCGGCCGACCCACCGCTGGCGCGCGATGCCGCCATGGCGCGGGCCGGTGAGCTGGCCAAGCGGGCGATGCGGCTGGACCCCGCCGACGCCCGGGCGCTGACCATCGCCGGGCATGCCCGCGCCTTCCTGCGCCGCGACCCGCGGGGCGCGATGGCGCTGCACGAACGGGCGCTGGCGCTGAACCCCAGCCTGCCGCTGGCCTGGACCTTCAGCGGCCTGGCGCTGTGCTACCTGGGCCAGCACGCGGCGGCGGTGGCGCGCATCGAACAGGCGCGGCGGCTGTCGCCATTCGATCCCAACAGTTGCTATTTCGATACTTCCCTGATGGTGCCGCACCTGCTGATGGGCCGCTACGAGCATGTGGTGGCGCTGGGGCGGCGGGCCGTGGCGCTGCACCCCACCCTGTCCTCCACCTTCAAGGTGCTGCTGGCGGCACTTGGCCATCTCGGCGAGATCGAGGAGGCGGCGCAGATGCGCGAACGGCTCTACCGACTGGAGCCCGGCTACTCACTGGCCCAGGCGGCGGCGCGCAGCACCTTCCTGCGGCCGGAGGACGACGCGCTGTTCCTGGAGGGGTTGCGCCGGGCCGGCGTTCCCGCCTGACGGCGCCGCCCGGCAGGTCAGGCGTCCTGCCAGTCAGACCGGGCGGCGCAACAACCCCAGCGCCAGCAGCGCCACGCCCAGCAGTGCCAGCGTGCCGGGCTCGGGCATCACCGCGGGCAGCGGTGTCGGCCGCGGCGGCGGGCCAGCCACCAGCAACGCGCCATCGTCCCGCGGGTCCGTGCCATCCCCCGGCTCCGGGTCGCCGGGGGGCGGGGCGGGCAGATGCGGGTCCCCCACGCTGCGGGTGGTCACGCCGCCCCCGCTACCCGGCCAGGCCGGCCAGACGCTGGGCTGGAACGCCGCCATCGTCACGCCACCGCGCGGCCCCTCGCCCAGGCTGGCCGCCGGCCTGGGCGCCGGCCTGGGCGGCGGGCTGGCGTCCGCGCTGGGTGTGGGGATGGGCGTGGAGCTGGCGCCCGGGCTGGCATCAATGCGCGCCATGCCGGCCGCGCCCGCGGCGCCATCGAATGGCACCCAGGCAAAGCCGCCATCCACTGGCCACAACCCGGCCAGGCAGCCCCGCGGCGTTGCCGGTCCCGGCGTGAAGAACCCGTCCTCCCCCCCTTCGGCCGCCACTTCCTCGCGTGCCATTTCATCGCCATAGACGCGCCAGGGATAGCCCGGCGTCCCCATCCCCCAGCCATCATCAAGACAGGCATCCAGCAGTATGGCGATCTCGGTGGCCGACAGGTTGTCGGCGCCGCCCTCGACCGGCAGGCGCGGCCGCGGCGCGCCGGATGCCCCCTGGCCCAGCAGCCCGGCGAACAGGATAGGCGCGACGATGCGGCGGATCGTAGAACGCATCGATCTCTCCTGAGATAGCGGATGCCCTCATTACGCGGAATTCACTAAAAAATCGGTCATGAGATATTTTATGAGACCGTGCACCGGCAATGCGGCCGCCCCTTGGTCACCCCCACCCGGCAATCCCCCGCGGCTCCCCCTCGGCGTCGCTCGCTCAGCCCGCCAGCACCCGCTCCAGCGCGGAGAACTCGTCCAGGCAGCGCGCCACCACGGCGGGCGACAGATAATGGTCCACCCGCCCGCGAACATGGTCGATCAGCGCCCGGTCGGACGCTTCGGCCGACCAGTCCTCGCCATCCGCTGACATCCGCTTCGGTGCAGCGGACAGCACCCGCCACTTGGCGCACCAGGTGACGGACCACAGCCACATCGCCCGGCGCAGCGCCCCGTGCCAGCCGGTCGCGTCGGGCACCCCAGGCACCGCTTCCCAGGCGGCGTGGAAGGCGGCGATCTCGGCCACCGTCAGCTCCGCTTCACTGTCCAGGTCCCAGGTGGTGGAGGTGTACAGCGTGGCATGCGCCAGATCGAGCGAGGGCGCGCCGTAACGCCCCTTCTCCAGGTCCACCAGCACCGCCGATCCATCGGCCCTCACCAGGAAATTGCCGGGATGGGCATCAAAGCTGATCAGGCAGGTGGCCGGGCGCGCCGGCGCCGCGCACAGCGCCAACAGGGCGGTCATCTCGCGTTCCACCAGCGCGCGCACCGTCCGGTCCAGCCGCGCCTCGGCCAGATGGGCGCCCTGGGCCGCCACCTCGTCGCGCATCGCCGCCAGCGGGTCGGCCGGCGCCAGCAAGGGCGCGGTGGCCGCCGGGCGCGGCAGGGCATGCAGCGAGGCCAGCGCGCGCGCCACCGCCGGCAGGTCGCCCGGCAGCCGCGCGGGCCGGCCGGCGATCGCCTCCACCACCAGCGCGCCATGCGCCAGCAATGGCCCGGGTGGCAGCACCGCCAGCAGCCGCGGCACATGCCCGCCAGGCGCGGCACGACGAAAGCACGCGGCCTGATAGGCGAGGTTGGCCGCCGCCGGCAGGTCCATTTGGCTCTGCTTGGGGACCCGCGCCAGCCAGCCGCTTTCCCCCAGCCGGATATGGTCGTGCGCCAGCCCCTTGTCGCGCAGCGCCGCCATCGGCATCCCGGCCAGCGCCGCGGTGGCCGGCTCGGCCCGCAGGGCGGCGCGCAGCCCGCGGTACAGCGCCGCCAGCCGCCCGTCCGCCGCCACCTCGATCGTGCCTGCCCAATCCGCCATGCCTGGCCCCCAACCACCGTGTGCCGCCCGTGCATAGGGGGACTCGACGACCCCGGTATCCGTGACACGCCGCCGATACCGCACGCAACCGATGGTGGCGCAATAACCACGCGGCGAGGTTTGACCCGGGACCGCCGGTGGCGCCATGATGCAGTGCGATACGGTGGCACAACACGCATGAAGGTTCTGGTGATCGAGAATGCGCCGGGCGCCCCCGCCGGGCTGTTCGGAACGTGGCTGGAACAGGCCCGCGGCGCCACGCTGCACACTGTCACGCCCGAGACCGTTCCCGACGCGCCTGGCGATGAGGCGCTGATCGTCTCCCTCGGCTCGCCGTGTGGCGCATACGAGGACATCCCCTGGATCCACCGCCAGCGCCGCCTGCTGGGCGGCGCCATCGCCGCCGGGCGGCCGGTGGTGGGCATCTGCTTCGGCGCCCAGCTGATCGCCACCGCCATCGGCGGCCGCGCCACCCCCTTCGCCCGCCGCTTCGTCGGCTGGCATGAAAATGCCGAGGTCGCCGACCCCGTCTGGCGCGGCCCCTGGGTGCGCTGGCATGGCGACAACCTCGAAGTGCCCGACGGAACCGAGGTGCTGGCGCGCGACCAGGGCACCGTCCAGGCCTTCCAGCTCGGTTGCGCCCTGGGCGTGCAGTTCCATCCCGAGGCCGACGCGGCCATCGTGCGCGACTGGGCAACCAGGACCCCCGGCTGGCTCGCCGAAAATATGCTCGACCCCGCAACGCTCGACCGCGATAGTGCCGCCAATGTCGGCCCCGGCACCGCCGCCCGCCACGCCTTGTTCACCGAGATGCTGCGCCGCGTGGGCATCGCCCCCATTGGCATCCCCCCCACCTGAAGGAGACGTCCATGCGCCCCACCCGCCGCCGCCTGCTCGCCGCCGGTGCCGCCACCCTGGCCATGCCCGCCATCGCCCGCGCCCAACAGGCCAGCATCACCATCGCCGCCTATGCCGGCATCTTCCAGGACAACTACGAGCCCACCGTGGTGGAGCCGTTCCGCCGCGCCAACCCCGGCATCAAGGTGACCTATTTCTCGATGGGCAACTCGGCCCAGGCGCTCGGCCAGCTGCGCGCGCAGAAAGCCAACCCGCAGGTCGATTGCGTGATGATGGACGTCTCGGTGGCCAAGGCCGCCAGCGACGAAGGACTGTTCGAGGCGGTGGACAAGGCCAGCGTGCCCGCACTCGCCGACCTCTCCCCGCGCGCCTTCACCCCCGGCGTGGCGGCCCCGGCCGTCACCTTCGACAACCTGGTGATGCTGTACTCGCCCGAGCGGGTGAAGCCGGCGCCCACCTCCTGGAAAGCCTTCTGGGACCCCAAGTACAAGGAACAGATCGCCATTGCCGGCGTGCCCGATATCGTCGGCCTCGGCTTCCTGATGATGGCCAACAAGACCTTCGGCGGTGACGACTACCGCAAGCTGGACAAGGGATTCGAGGCGGTCGCCAAGCTCGCCCCCAGCGTGCTGTCGTGGGACCCGAAGCCGGATGCCTACACCTTCATCACCAACGGCACCGCGTCGCTCGGCGTCGGCTGGAATGCCCGCGGCCAGCTCTATTCCGCCCAGTCCAACGGCAAGCTCGCCGCCGTGCTGCCCGACGAGGGCTCGCTGTTCCAGATCAACGTGCTCGGCCTGGTCAAGGGCTCCAAGCAGCCCGACGCCGCGCGCGCCTTCATGAACCACGCCCTCGGCGCCGAGGCGCAGGCCGCCTTCACCGAGCGGATGTTCTATGCCCCGGTGAACCTGAAGGCCAAGGTCAGCGCCGCCGCCCTGGCCAAGACCGCCGCCTCGCCCGAGCGCATGGCCCAGATGCTGCCGGTGGACTGGCTGGAAGTGGCCAAGTTCCGCGAGAGCGTGACCGAGCAGTGGCGCCGCCGCGTGCTGACGCGGCGCTGATGTCCGACGCCCACCTGGTTCTCGAAGCGCTGGAGAAGCGCTTCGGCGCCGGCCCGCCGGCGGTCGCCGCGCTGTCCCTGGCGGTGCAGAAGGGCGAGCTGCTCGGCCTGCTCGGCCCCTCCGGCTGCGGCAAGACCACCACCCTGCGCATGATCGGCGGGCTGGCCGAGGCCACCGCCGGGCGCATCCTGGTGGCCGGCCACGACGTCACCACCCTGCCGCCGCACAAGCGCGACATGGGCATCGTGTTCCAGAACTACGCCCTGTTCCCCCACATGGACGTGGCGGGCAACGTCGCCTTCGGGTTGGAGATGCGAAAGCAGTCCCGTGCCGAGATCGCCGCCAAGGTGGAACGCGCGCTGGCCATGGTCCACCTCGACGGGCTCGGCCATCGCCGCCCGCGCGAACTGTCCGGCGGGCAGCAGCAGCGCGTCGCCCTGGCCCGCGCGCTGGTGATCGAGCCGTCGATCCTGCTGCTGGATGAGCCCCTGTCCAACCTGGACGCCAAGCTGCGCGAGGAGATGCGCACCGAAATCCGCGACATCCAGAAGCGGCTGGGAATCACCACCATCTTCGTCACCCACGACCAGGTGGAGGCGCTGGCGATGTGCGACCGCATCGCGGTGATGCGCGCGGGATCGCTGGAACAGCTCGGCACCCCGTTCGACATCTACGAAAGCCCCGCCACCCCGTTCGTCGCCGATTTCGTCGGCCGCATCAACCGGCTGGACGGCGCGCGCGACGGCGATGGCGACATCCTGGCCGGCCCGTTGCGGCTGCGCGCCGCCAAGCCCGGCCCGGCAGGCCGCGTGACCGTGATGATGCGCCCGCACCGCCTGCATATCGCCACGGACGCCATCGGCCCGGAATGGAACAGCGCCGCCGGCACCATCCGCCGCGCCACCTATGTCGGCGACGTGCTGGCCTGCGAAGTCGATTGCGCCGGCGCGATGCTGACCGTGGAACGCCATACCCACCCCGGCCAGCCAATCCCGCGCGAGGGCGAGGCGGTGAACCTGGCGTGGCGGGTCAGCGATACACTGGCGTTCGACGCGTGAGAAGCGGGAAGGATTCTTCTTTTTGTGAACAAAAAGAAGCAAAAAAACTTCATTCATTTGCTGGGGGAGCGACCGGGTCTCGATGGCGGCACCCGGCGTTTGCACCAGGGGCACGACATTTTCCCCCACACGCATGGATAAAGTTTTTTTGCTTCTTTTTGTTCACAAAAAGAAGCCTTCCCTTCCCTGGCCTGACCTGAAATGCCCATCGCCTCCCGCCTCGCCCTGGCCTTGCTGCTTCCGGCCCTGCTGGTGAACCTGGCGGTCTTCCTGGTGCCGATGGGCAATTTGGCGCTGCTGTCGTTCCAGCAGGCCAGTGCCGGCGGCGCGTTGCTGGGGGGGTTCACCTTCGCCACCTGGGCGAAGATGTTCGGCGACGTCTTCTATGCCGAGCTGGTGCTGGATTCCGTGACCATCGCGCTGTCGATCACGGCGCTGACGCTGCTCTGCGCCTATCCCATCGCGCTGTTCATCTACCGCACGCCGGAGCGGTGGAAGAACCTGCTGATCGTGGCCTGCGTGTCGCCGCTGCTGGTCTCCGCGGTGGTGCGCACCTATGGCTGGATGGTGATCCTGGGCGATGGCGGGCTGGTGGCCTCGATCCTGCGCGGGTTGGGCATGGTGAAGCCGCCGCGCATGGTGTTCAACACCACCGGGGTGGTGATCGGGCTGGTGGAAATCCTGATGCCTTACATGATCCTGGCCCTGATCGCCGGATTCGGGCGGCTGAACGCCTCGCTGGAGGAGGCTGCGGCCAGCCTGGGCGCCCGCCCGTTCACCGTGTTCCGCCGCATCGTGGTGCCGCTGACCCTGCCGGGGATCATGCTGGGCTGCCTGCTGGCCTTCGTGCTGGCGGTGTCCAGCTTCATCACCCCGAAGCTGCTGGGCGGCGGGCGGGTTTTCCTCCTCGCCACCGAGATCTACGACCAGGCGATCGTGACGCTGAACTGGCCGGTGGCCGCGGCCCTGTCGCTGGTGGTGCTGGTGATCTTCGGCATCGCGCTGTTGCTGTACGGCCGGCTGTCGCGGGCGATCGCGTGATGGGAAAGGCGCTGTTCCACGTGCTGGTCGCCGCCATGCTGGTGTTCCTGCTCGCACCGGTGCTGCTGGTGATCCCGATGAGCTTCTCGGCCGACAAGGTGCTGGCCTGGCCGCCCAGCGGCTTCTCGCTGAAATGGTACGCCGCGATGCTGGAGGAGCGCGGGCTGGCCGAGGCGGCGCGCAACTCGCTGGTGCTCGCCCTGGTCGTGACCACCGCCACCCTGGCCATCGCCATGCCGGCCGCCCTGGCCATCGACCGCTGGCGCTTCGCCGGGCGGGACGCGATCCTGGCGCTGCTGACAGCCCCCCTGCTGCTGCCCACCATCGTGCTGGCGTTGGCCCTGCTGATCATCTTCGTCGGCGCCGGGCTGCTGGGCACCTGGCCCGGCCTGGTGCTGGCGCACATGCTGGTGACGCTTCCCTATGGCGTGCGGGTGCTGTCCACATCGCTCTCCACCCTGCCGGCTTCGGTGGAGGAGGCCGCGGCCAGCCTCGGCGCGCCGCCTTCTTCCGTGTTCCGCCGCGTCACCCTGCCGCTGATGGTGCCCGGCCTGGTGGCCACCTGCGCCATCGTCTTCCTGGTCAGCTTCGACGAGGTGGTGATCAGCCTGTTCATCGTCGGCCCGCAACTGGTCACCCTGCCCGTCGCCCTGTTCCGCTACGTCGAAAGCCGCACCGACCCGCTGGTGGCCGCGGTTTCAACCCTGCTGGTGGTCTTCACCCTGGCCATCGTCCTGATCCTCGACCGCGCCGTTGGGCTGCGGCGGGCCGTCGGCAAATGACCTGAACCAAGGAGCCCCGCCCATGTTCGTCGTGAACCCCCTCCCCCCCCAGATCGACCCCAAGCTGATCGCGCTGCTCGCCCGCGCCGAGCCGGCCACCATCGGCCATTTCCTCGATTTCGGCTTCGTCGATCCCGCCATCCGCGCCCAGTGGCAGGTGCCCCGCGTGGCCGGCACGGCCGTGACCGTGCGCTGCGCCGGCAATGACAGCACCATCGTCCACTACGCCCTCGGCCAGCTCCGCCCCGGCGACGTCCTGGTGATCGACCGCTTCGGCGACACCCGCCATGCCGCCGTCGGCGGCGGCGTCGCCTTCGCGGCGCGCGAGGCCGGCTGCGTCGGCATCGTCATCGACGGCGTGGCCACCGACATCTCCGAAATCCGCGACTACAAGGTGCCGGTATGGTCGCGCGGCCTGTCGGTGGTCACCACCAAGCGCCCGTTCAACAACGGCGAGTTCTGCATCCCCGTCAGCATCGGCGGCGTGCCGGTGATGCCCGGCGACGCCATCCTGGCCGACGAAAACGGCGTTCTGGTCCTCAAACCCGATCAAATCGCCGACGCCGCCCCGCGCGCCATCGACATGCAGGCCGCCGAGGGGCCGCGCCTGAAGGAGGTGGCCGCCGGCGCGCGCCTGCCGGAACTGAATGGCACCAACGCCAGGCTGGCCGAAATCCTCGCCGCCCAGGCCAAGGGAGCGAAGGGCGGCAGCTCGATCTGAGCGCATCGCCACGGGATGCCATGGCCAGCGTGCCGACCAGCGAATTCGCCATCCGCCTGGGCTGCGTCCCGCGCGGATGGCGGTTCCGCAGGCGTCAATGCCACGACGCAGCCGCACACTGCGCGACCGTCTGCGCGTCCCCTACCGCGCCCAACCCGAAGCCAGCCATGGTGGCATCGCCATCGCCACCGCCCGGTTCCGCAACCCCGGCGAGCCGCACCTGGACCACATGCTGGCCCGACCGCTGCGCGACCATCCGCCACTGGAGCCCCCGCAATGACCACGCTGTTGATCCTCAATGACCCGCCATACGGCACCGAGCGCTGTTACAACGCCCTGCGCCTGGCCATCGCGCTGCTGAAGCGTGACCCTGCCGCCGAGGTCACGGTTTTCCTGATGGCCGACGCCGTCGGTGCCGCCCGGCGCGGCCAGAAGGTGCCGGACGGCCATTACAGCCCGGAGCGCATGCTCAAGCGCATCGCATCATCCGGCGAAGGACGGGTGCTGCTGTGCGGCACCTGCATGGATGCCCGCGGCATGACCGACGACGACCTGATGGCCGGCGCCGGGCGCAGCACGATGGACGCGCTCGCCGAGGCGACCGCCGCGGCGACGAAGGTGCTGGTGTTCTAGATCGGCGTCGCCACCACCGACATCGCCAGGATCTTCCACCCGTCGCGCGCGCGGGTCAGCGCATAGACCCCGGCAATGGTCTCGATCGCCGAGCCGTCGGCGCGAACCCGCACGGCACGTTTCAGGCGCAAGTTGGCGCGTTCCGGCGTGGCGTCCAGCACCTCGACCTCAACCTCCACGGTATCGGCCCAGCCGGTGCGCGCCTTCAGCGCCGCGGGGTCGGGTGCCGCTCGCACCAGTTCCACCGTGGCCGCCCCGATCCGGGCCATGGGAACCGCAACCATGCCCGCCAGCGCCGCTGCGTCGCCGGCACGGAAGGCATCCATGTAGCGCGCGTAGAACGCGATGACCTCGCGCCGCAATTCGTCGTCGCTCACCGTGCCGCCCCCAATCCCATGCTCCTGGCGATGATGCCCAGCATACCGGCGCCGCTGGGCGTGGGGAACAGTCCATGCGCCTGGTGCCAAGGCGCGGCCCGCCTTGCGCAACCCAGCCTGCCCCGCTATACGCCCGGCTTCGCGCGGACGGTCGCATCGTCGGCGCCACAACGCATGAGGCCAGCCATGAAGTCGGGCATCCATCCCCAGTACCACGAAATCAACGTCATCATGACCGATGGCACCACCTTCAAGACCCGCTCCTGCTCCGGCAAGCCCGGCGACACCATCCGCCTGGACATCGACCCGAAGTCACACCCGGCCTGGACCGGGGTGCAGCGCATCATGGACACCGGCGGCCAGGTGGCGAAGTTCAACAAGAAGTTCGCCAGCATCGGCTCCCGCAAGGGCTGATCCCAATCGCCTTCGCCGATTTTTTTGGGCGCCGCTTCCTTGAACGGGGAAGCGGCGTTTCCTATTTCAGGGTTGTCCGCAATGCCTCCGGGGTTGCGGGGCCTGCCGGGCCGGCCAGTTGGCGGCCCAGTCGTGAAACCTTGCTTTTGCAGGAGGTTGCAAACCATGGACGCCTTGAATCTGTCTCCCTTGTTCCGCACCGCCATCGGCTTCGACCGTCTGGCGCGCATGCTGGATACCGCCGCGAGCGCGGATGTCTCCTACCCCCCGTACAACATCGAGCGCACCGGCGAGGATAGCTGGCGCTTGACCATGGCGGTGGCCGGCTTCGGCCAGGACGACATCGAAATCACCGTCAAGGATAACGCGCTGCACGTCGCCGGCCGCCTGGCCGCGGCCGCGAATGGCGAGGTGCTCTATCGTGGTATCGCCGGCCGCCCGTTCGAGCGTCGCTTCGTGCTCGCCGACCACATGGTGGTCGAAGGGGCCGAGATGCAGAACGGCCTGCTGCACGTCACGCTGAAGCGCGTGGTGCCCGAGGCGCTGAAGCCTCGCCGCATCGCCATCGCCTCGCCGACGCCCAGCCAGCCGGCCAACGACGGCACCCCGGCCATCCAGGCCGCCTGACGTCACGGCCAAACAGGGGGGCGGAGCAATCCGCCCCCCACCGCCATCGCCAATCAGCCGAGAGCGATGAATGAAAGTTTTTGCTTCTTTTTTCCAAAAAGAAGCGCTTGTTCTTTTTTGAAAAAAGAACCAAAAAATTTCATTCACAAGGGTCGTTTGAAAAATGCGTCCGCCGCCGCCCGGTGTGACGATTTCTTCGCGATCTCGCCTTCCGCCCGCGCGATCTCGGCGCGCAATTCGCCGATATAGGCTTCCAGCTCCGCCACCGCCCACAGGTCCAGCGGCGGACGGACCAGCCGGGCCGGCCGCGGCCGCGGCAGGTTGTCTTCATCATCGCGCGTCATTCGGTGTCTCCTAAGCCCTTGTCGCTTTTGGGGGGCAGCCCCCATCTCGTGGCGCTTGACCGGCCCCACCCCGGCAGTTCATATGCCCGACTTTCCCGCCTCACCGCCACCTGCTCCCTGGCCAAGGCCGGGCCCCGGACGATGCGGCGATGCCCCCCAAGGTCTGACGACCCAAGGTAATCTGACGACCCAAGGTAATATGACATGACCCTGCCACTGATGCCCAAGGCCACCGCCGTGTGGCTGATCGACAAGACCGCGCTGACCTTCACCCAGATTGCCGATTTCTGCGGCATGCACCCGCTCGAAATCCAGGCCATCGCCGATGGCGAGGTTGCCGCCGGCATCGTCGGCTACGACCCGGTTGCCAACATGCAGCTCACCGCCGCCGAGATCGCGCGCTGCGAAAAGGACCCGGACGCCCGGCTGAAGCTGCTGCCCAGCACCAATCCGCCGCCCAAGCGCCACCGCGGTGCACGCTACACCCCGGTGGCAAAGCGCAACGACCGGCCGGACGGCATCGCCTTCCTGCTGCGCAACTACCCGCAACTGACCGACGCGCAGATCGGCAAGCTGATGGGCACCACCAAGGACACCATCGAAAAGGTGCGCAGCCGAACTCACTGGAATTCCAGCAATATCAAGCCGCGCGACCCCGTGATCCTGGGCCTGTGCACGCAAAGCGACCTGCATCACATGGTAGTGGCCGCCAACGACCGGCTGACGCGCGAGGGCCTCGCCGTGCCCGCCCCGCCGATGCCCGACACCGACGAGGCCGCCTGAGTCGCGGCGGCGTGACCACGCCGAAAGCGACCCGGACGACCTCGCCCGGGCCGACTCAGCGCGGCGTCAAACTGCCTTGCATCCGTTCCATCTCCTCCTTCAGGCGGAGTTTCTCGCGCTTGAGGCGCGCCAGCGTCTCGGCGTCGGGCTGCGGCCGCAAATCCTCGGCCGCGATGTTGCGTTCCAATCCGGCATGCCGGGTCTTGAGGCTCTCGATACGCGATTCCAGGCTCATGGGACCTCCATCGGGGTGGTCGTTCAGGGCCGGCGCGCACGTGGCAGGCATTGGACGGTCTGATGTCAAAGGCACATCCAACATAGCTCGCCGGCACAGCGCCGTACGGTCAGGATGCACGGCCATCTGCAAACAAAGCGTATCGCAGCCCCCCCACTCCGCGCTACTTCAATCGCATCGCATCCCCCGAACGGGCCGACCATATGCTGAACGACCGTGAATCCCTTCTGCGCCGCCTGCACGAATTGCGCAGCGAACACCGCGACCTCGACACCGTGATCGCTCGCCTGGCCGAGGCCGGGCCGGTGGACCTGCTGCACCTGGCGCGGCTGAAGAAGCGCAAGCTTCTGCTGAAAGACGAGGTGGCGTGGCTCGAATCCCGCCTCATCCCCGACAGCATCGCCTGACAATTCGTTGAATCCGCACGAAAAACCGATGGTCGGCATCATCATGGGCAGCCAGTCCGACTGGCCCACCATGCGGCACGCCGCCGAGATGCTGGCCTGCCTGGGCGTCGCCCACGAGACCCGCATCACCTCCGCCCACCGCACCCCGGACCGGCTGCGCGCCTACGCCACATCGGCGCGTGCCCGCGGGCTGCGCGTGATCATCGCCGGGGCCGGCGGCGCCGCCCACCTGCCCGGCATGGCCGCCGCCTGGACCAGCCTGCCGGTGCTCGGCGTGCCGATCGAATCGCACGCCCTGCGCGGTCAGGACTCCCTGCTGTCGATCGTGCAGATGCCCGCCGGCATCCCGGTCGGCACCCTGGCCATCGGCCGCGCGGGCGCCATCAACGCCGCCCTGCTGGCCGCCAGCATCCTCTCGCTGGCCGACCCCGCCCTGGCCGACCGGCTCGACGCCCACCGTGCCGCGCAGAGCGCCGCCGTGGCCGAGGCACCGTCCGACCCCCCGGCATGACGGCACCCATATGACAGCCCTGGCGCCGAACGCCACCATCGGCATCGTCGGCGGCGGCCAGCTCGGCCGCATGTCGGCCCTGGCCGCCGCGCGCCTCGGCTACCGCTGCCACATCCTCACCGACGAGCCCGACAGCCCCGCCGCCCAGGTTGCCGCCGGCGCCACCATCGGCAGCTACGACGACGCCGAGGTCCTCCGCGCCTTCGCCGCCCGCGTCGATGTCGTCACCTTCGAGTTCGAGAATGTCAGCGCCGTCGGGCTCGACCTGCTGGCCTCGCTGCGCCCGGTGCGCCCCGCGCCTGCCGTGCTGCGCCTCAGCCAGGACCGCGCCGCCGAAAAGACCTTCGTGAACGCCGCCGGCATCGCCACCGCCCCCTGGCGCCTGGTCGAAACCCTCGACGACCTGCGCGAAGCCGCCGCCGCCCTCGGCCTGCCGGCAATCCTCAAGACCACCCGCCTGGGCTACGACGGCAAGGGCCAGCTTCGCCTCGATCCCGGTTGCGACCTGCCCGCCGCCTTCGCCGAACTGGCGCCCAAGCCGCTGATCCTGGAAGGTTTCGTCGATTTCGCCCGCGAGGTCTCGGTGGTCGTCGCCCGCGGCCTCGACGGCACCAGCGCCGCCTTCGACGTGGCCGAGAACCGCCACCGCCACCACATCCTCGACCTCACCCTGGCCCCCGCCCGCATCCCCGCGGAAACCGCCGCCCAGGCCCGGAAAATCGCCGAGACCATCGCCCAGGCCATTGATTTCGTGGGATTGCTGGCCGTCGAGATGTTCATCGGCGCCCGCGGCGACGTGCTGGTCAACGAAATCGCCCCCCGCCCGCACAATTCCGGCCACTGGACCATCGACGCCTGCCCGGCCAGCCAGTTCGAACTGCACATCCGCGCCGTCGCCGGTCTGCCCCTGCCGCCCGCCACCCGACATTCCGACGCGGTGATGAAAAACCTGGTCGGCCCGGCCGAAACCGCCCTCTGGCCCGCGATCCTGGCCACCCCCGGCCTGATCCCCCACCTCTACGGCAAAGCCGAAGCCCGCCCGGGCCGCAAGATGGGCCACGTCACCCGCCTGTTCCCCCGCGGCAGCCTGCCCGGTGACTTCGCCATCCGCGACGCGCTGGGGCCACTGGGGAGCGCGGCCTAAGGCAAGCAAGGCCTTCTTTTTCTGAAGAAAAAGAAGCAAAAAGACTTTCGTCACTTCAAGGCCGGCCATCGGCGCCGGCGCCCGCATGCGCAAGGCGGCGGCAACGGCCCCTCAGGGATCGCCCATTCGCCATCCGCCAGATGGCTTCCATGGCGTGGCGCCGCACGCCCATTCTGCCGGCGGCTGGCATGATCTCCGGCAAGGCTTCGAACACCGGTTCGGAATCACGGGACCGCCGGCCAGCCAACCGCCATTCCCACGCATTCCGCGTTGATCCCGCGATGGCCTGTCACGGCACGCGTTGAGCACCCATCTCCGCCAATATGGCACGCAGCCCCTCGCGATAGCTGGGATAGCGCCAGCGGTAGCCAAGAATCTCCTGGGTGCGGCGACTCGAAACCTTGCGGTTCTCGTTCCAGAAGCTGCGCGCCATCGCGCTCATCCCCGCCAGGGCCGTCTCGAACGCAACCGGTTCCGGCAGCGTCGCACCCACGAGCCGTGCCGCCTCCTCGATCACCGCCGCGCTCTCGCTCGGCACATCGTCGGCAAGGTTGAAGACGCGAACGCCTGGCGGCGGATTCTGGCTCATGGCCGCCAACACGGCGCCGGCAATGTCGTCGCGGTGAATGCGGCCGAAGGCGTGCCCAGGCTTCAGCACGCGGCGCGCGCGCCCGGCCTGCAGGTCGTCGAACACCGAGCGAGCAGGACCATAGATGCCCGCGACGCGGAACAGGTCCACGGCCATACGCGGGGACAACGCGGCCCATGCCTGTTCGGCGGCCACACGCCGCACCGACCGGTCGTTCGTCGGTGCGACCGAAGTCGCCTCGTCCACCCATCCGCCGGCACGGTCGCCGTAGACCCCTGTGGTGGATAGGTAGCCGGCCCAGCGCAACGCACCGGCACTGGCCAGGGCCGGACGATAGGCCGCAAGAACGGGGTCCCCCCCGGCACCCGGCGGGGCGGTTGCCAGCAGGTGGGTCACGCCATCCGGCATGGCATCCCCGAATGCCACCACCGCCACACCCGGCGGCGCATCGGCCCGCGCCGGATCACGGCTGGTTGCACTGACCGCAAAGCCGCGGCCAATGGCCAGCCGCGCCACGGCCGTACCCGCATAACCAAGTCCCGCGATCAGCAAGTGCATGCGCATACCTCCGTCACCGCGCCCGCCAGCCCAGTTTGCCGGGTCGGCTGCCGGGCGGCTAGACTGGCGGCATCATGCACCCGCGTCACGCCATGTTCGCCGTTGCGCTGCTGCTGGTTGCAGCACTTGGTGCATGGCTTGCGTTGCGCGATGACGGAACCGACACGGCTGCACCGCAAGCGCTCCTGCCCTTGCCGCCGGTCCCGCCGCGCATCGCCTCGGGGCTCGAGTACGACCGGTGCCTGGGGTTGCTGACCACCGAGCCCGAAGCAGCGGCCACCCTGGCGCGCGCCTGGGTGGCACGCGATGGCGGCGAGCCCGCGAAGCACTGTCTCGCACTCTCCCGCCTGGCCCTGGGCGAGCCGGTGCCGGCGGCCGAGGAGCTGGAGCAGCTGGCCACGGCCAGCGCCTCGCCACCAGCCACCCGCGCCGCGTTGCTGGCACAGGCCACGCAGGCGTGGTTGATGGCCGGCGTTGCCGCCCGCGCCCGCGCCACCGCAAGCCTGGCCTTGGCCCTTACGCCCGACGACCCCTCGCTGCTGTTCGAGCGGGCGGTGGCGACGGAACAACTGGCGCGCCATGCCGATGCGGCCGAGGATTTGGCCGGGGCACTGCGCCTGGATCCGCGCCGGGTTGACGCCCTGGTGCTGCGTGCGGCGGTGCTGCGGCATCTGGAGCGCATCCCCGAGGCGATCGCCGACATCGGCGCCGCGCTGGCTCTGGATCCCGACAACCCCGAAGCGCTGCTGGAACGCGGTGTCCTGCGCCAGCGCCGCCACGACAATGCCGGCGCGCGCGACGACTGGCAGCGCGTGGTGGCATTGGCTCCGGATTCGCCAACCTCCGACCTGGCCCGACAGAACCTCGCCCTGCTGGAAGCCGGCCCAATCCGCCAATGAGCGCCTAACCGCCCAGCGCGGCCAGCGCAACCGTCGCCAAGCCAATCACCAGATTGGCCGCAATCAACATCCGGATGCGCTCGCCATTCGCCGCCGCGGCCATACCGTCGCCATCCGCCAGGGCGCCCTGCATGCGGCGCCAGGGCCCGACAAAGATCGCAACGAACACCGCAGCCATGACCAGTCCAGCCAGGTGCATGACATGAACCGTCCAATGCGCGCCGCGAAACCCGCCGAAGCCGATGAACAGCAGGGCATAGCCGCTGACCAGCACAATCGGCATGACGTGCCAGATCATCCGGAAGAAGCGGCGGAACACCTGGCCATGCAGCACAAGGCGTTGCGCCGGCTCCAGCACCGCCAGGCTCGGCCGCAGCACCAGCAATGCGAAGAACATGCCGCCCACCCAGATGGCGGCACCGAGCAGGTGCAGCGCCTTCATCGCGCCGAGCAAGGTCATGTCAGCAACTCCCTGATTTCAGCGAGCAGCGCCAGCAATTCCCGCGCGGCCGTGGAGCGCGGCGCGGTCTCGGTAACGCCCATGCCCCGCGCGAAGGCACCGGCAAAGCCCACCCGGTTGCCAAGCGTGGCGGCAAGCACCCGATGGCCGCGCGTCGCGATCTCGGCCTCCACCGCCGCACGCAGGGCACCGCTGGCCGGCGCGCGGTTCAACAGCAGCCGGGCCAGCCGCCTCTCGTCGCGCGCCAGTGCGAGCGTGCCCTCGGCCGCCCACAGGTCGGGCGGGCTCGGCTGCAGCGGCACCAGCAACAGGTCCGCGGCACGCACGGCGATGCGGGCATCGGTATCCACCTGGGGTGGGCTATCGACAATCAGCACATCATGCTCGCGCCGAAGCCGCTCGATCTCGGCGGGCAGCCGCCAGCCGGAGAACTCCGACAGCGTGACGGCAACGGCACCGGGGCGTGCCGAACGCAGCGCGTGCCACCGCGCCAGGCTGCGCTGCGGGTCGATGTCCAGGATGGCCACCCGCATGTCGGCCGCCATCGCCGCCGCGAGATTGGCCGCCAGCGTCGTCTTGCCGGCGCCCCCCTTTTGCTGTGCCACCGTGATCACCACCGACATCGCGACTCGCCCGGACTGTTCGCACCCAGGCTAGCGCATCCCGAACGCCAGGGATCGCCAAAATCCGCCACACGGCGCATTCCTTGCCTGGTTCAGGCCCCGCACAGCCCGGGCGGATTCGCGGCAATTGGGAGGGATCGTGGAGGAGCTGCTGACACCCGACGAAATGGCCCGCGCCGATGCCAACGCGGTGGCCACCGGCACCCCGGTCGCGGTGCTGATGGAGCGGGCCGGCTGGGCCGTGGCACAGGCTATGCGCGCACGCTGGCGGCCCTGCCCGGTGCTGGTGCTCTGCGGCCCCGGCAACAACGGCGGCGACGGCTATGTCGCCGCCCGCCTGCTCGACCATGCCGGATGGCCGGTGGCGGTCGCCCCGCTCGCCCCGCCACGCGGCGATGCGGCGGCCGCGGCAGCACGCTGGCGCGGGCGGGTCGTGGAGTTCACAACGGCCGAGGCAGCGCGCACCGCCCTGGTGATCGACGCCGTGTTCGGCGCCGGCCTGACCCGCGATCTCGACCCCACGGTGTCGGGCGTCCTTTCCGCCGCCCCGCGCATCATCGCCGTCGATGTCCCCAGCGGGCTGGACGGCACCACCGGCGCCGAGCGCGGCGCGGTCGCTGCCGCGGCGTTGACGATAACCTTCCATCGCCGCAAGCCCGGCCACTTGCTGCTGCCCGGCCGCGCGCTGTGCGGCGAGCTGGTGCTGGCCGATATCGGCATTCCCCCCGCCATCCCACCGGTGCAGGCCTGGCGCAACACCCCGGCGCTATGGACACTGCCGCGCCCGACCGCCATCGACCACAAATACACCCGAGGCCACGTAACCGTGCTGGGCGGCGCCACGATGACCGGCGCGGCCCGGCTGGCGGCCGCAGCGGCCCGCCGGGTGGGCGCCGGCCTGGTGACCATCACCGCACCCCACGCAACAGCGCCGATCTATCGGGCCGGCGATCCCGGCCTGCTGGTGGACAGCACACCCCTGGCGGCGCTGCTGGGCGACGGGCGGCGCACGGTCTGGGTCTGCGGCCCCGGCCTCGACCTGGCCGAGGCCCGCGCCGCACTGCCCGTCCTGCTCGACGCCCGGCGCCTCAGCGTGCTGGACGCCGGCGCGCTGACCGCCTGTGCCGGCGCGCCCGGATTGCTGCGGGGCGCCACGGTACTGACCCCGCACAGCGGAGAATTCGCCCGCGTCTTCGGCCCCCCGGGCCCGGACCGCGTGGCCGCGGCGCGCGCAGCCGCGGCCAGCACCGGCGCGGTGGTGCTGCTGAAGGGCGCGGACACCATCATCGCGGCACCCGATGGCCGGGTCGCCATCAACGACAGCGCGCCGCCCTGGCTGGCCACGGCGGGGTCCGGCGACGTGCTGGCCGGCGCAATCGCCGGGCTCCTGGCCCAGGGCATGCCACCGTGGCAGGCAACCTGCGCGGCGGTCTGGCTGCACGGCGCGGCGGCACGGCGCGCCGGCCCCGGGCTGATCGCCGAAGACCTGCTCACGACCCTCGGGCAGCCAGCGCGCGGCGGATCAATGCCAGGTCCGCGTCCGGTGTCCCGCCATCGCTGAGCGTCCACGCGGCCGCCAGCGCCGCGCCGGCGGCAATCCAGGCAAGCAACCGCCCCCGCTCCAGCCCGGCCAGTTCCGCAACCCGCGTGGCCTCATGCTCCAGCCGTCCGGCGGCCAGCGCCCGCGCAGCGTCGGGATTGCGAAACAGCGCCACGAACTCGAATCCCCGCTCGCCCCACAGCCCCTTAGGGTCGATCGCCAGCCACCCGTCCGGGCCGAAATCCAGCACATTGCCGTGATGCAGGTCGCCATGCAGCACCCCCTCGTCGCGGCGATCGTCCAACAGCGCCATGGCAATGGCCGCGGCCTCGGCCAACACGCCGCCATGGCGCCGCGCCGCCGGCCACAACGCCCGAAACCAGCGCCGCAGCGGCACCAGCCTCGGCGGCCGGCCGCCCCCTGCCCTGGCCAGGCGCGCCGCCACCCGCACCAGGATCGGCGTGGCAAGATCGTCGCAAAATGCCGCAAGGCTCCCGCCGTCCGCGCGCACCAGCAACAGCGCCGAACCGTGGCGCGCCAGCACCGGCGCCGCACCGTCGCCGCCCCACCACTGCATCAGCTTTCCGCCGCGCGCCTCCTCCAGGCTATGGGCCAGCTTCAGCATCGCCCGGCGCGCCCCGCACCGCACCGGAACCAGCGTGCTGGACGCGGTGGCAACCTGCGGCCCGTCCGCCAACAGCGCCCACCGGCCGCACAGATGGACAATGGTATCGCGCTCCATCGCCACGACATGCCTGATCCCGCTCCACCACGGCAAGCTTCGATGGCAGTCATCCGGCCGCTTCGCTATCGTCGGGCCTACGTGCAGGAGGATTCATGGCTGATACCGCAATCCCCGGACTGTTTGACCGGACAATCCGCCGGATCACCGAGGCTTGGCGCGACATGGCCGCCGGCGTGGCCCCCGCTGCGGACGACAGCATCCCGGCGCAGATGCGCGCCTGCCTCGCCTCGCGCGGCGGCGAAGTCAGCGCGCGCAACCGGGCGGCCAAGCTGGGCGAGGCCTACCTGGCCGCCGACGCGCCCGGCCGGCTGGCCTTCCTGCGCGAACTCGCCAGCTTCGATGCCGACCCGCAGGAGATCGCCAAGGCAGCCGCGCGGCTGGCCGAGGCCGCCGACCCCGCCGCCACCGCCACCGCCACCGCGGCCCTGCGCCGCGCGCTGGAGCCGCCGCGGCTGCGGCTGCTCACCCAGTTCACCACCATCCCGGACGGGGTGAAATTCCTGGTCGAGCTGCGCGCCGAACTGCTCGCGCTGCGCGGCACCGACCCGGCCCTGGCGGGGCTGGAGGCCGACCTGCGCACCCTGCTCGCGGCCTGGTTCGACATCGGATTCCTCGATCTGCGGCGGATCGACTGGAACGCGCCGGCCTCGCTGCTGGAAAAGCTGGTGGGCTACGAGGCGGTGCACGAAATCCAGGGCTGGCGCGACCTGAAGAACCGCCTGGACGCCGACCGCCGCTGCTATGCCTTCTTCCATCCGCGCATGCCCAACGAGCCGCTGATCTTCGTCGAGGTGGCACTGGTACAGGGCCTGGCCGGCTCGGTGCAGGCCCTGCTGGACGAAACCGCGCCGATGCTGGACGCACGCGAGGCCGACACCGCCATCTTCTATTCCATCAGCAACTGCCAGCGCGGCCTGGCCGGCATCAGCTTCGGCAATTTCCTCATCAAGCGCGTCGTCGAGGAGCTGTCGGCGGAATTCCGCAACCTGCGGAGCTTCGCCACGCTGTCGCCCATTCCGGGCTTCCGCCGCTGGCTGGATGCGGCCATCGCCAAGGCGGCGCCCACCCTGCTGCGCGAAGGCGAAGCCGCGGTGCTGCGCGCGGCCGCGCCGGAGGCACCAGACGGCGCCACGGCACTGGCGGCACTCCTGGGCCGGCACGACTGGTTCCGTGATCGCGCAACGGCGGCGCTGCTGGCGCCGATCCTGTCGCGCCTCTGCGCCCACTACCTCCTGAACGAAGGGCGGGGCAAGCGCGCCGCCGACCCGGTCGCGCATTTCCACCTGTCCAACGGCGCCCGCATCGAACGCATCTGCCCCGGCGCCGACATCTCGGACAAGGGGGTGAAGGAATCCGCCGCGATGATGGTGAACTACCTCTACGATCCCGCCCGGATCGAGAGCTACCACGAAGACTATGCCGGCGAAGGCAAGCGCAATGCCGCCCAGGCAATCAGCCGCCTGCTGAAACCGTAAGGGGCCAAGGACGATGAACGAATTCCCGCACAAGGTGACCCCGGCCATCCCCGCCGAAGGCGACCCGCGCCGCGTGGCCCTGCTGCACCAGATCGAGCGCAAGCTGCTGTGGCTGTCGTCGTGGATGATCCACAACGCCAACCACATCCGCCCCAACCGCGACGGGCTGAAGGTGGGCGGCCACCAGGCCTCCTGCGCCTCCTGCATCTCCATCCTGACGGCGCTGTATTTCTCCGTCCTGCGGCCACAGGACCGGGTGGCGGTGAAGCCCCATGCCGGCCCGGTGTTCCACGCCATCAACTACCTGTTCGGCCGCCAGAGCATCGAGAAGCTCGCCGGGCTGCGCCAGATGGGCGGCACCCAGTCCTACCCCAGCCGCACCAAGGACGGGCCCGAGGTGGATTTCTCCACCGGCTCGGTCGGGCTCGGCGTGGCACTCACCAGCTTCTCCGCCCTGCTCCAGGATTACGTCCGCCTGCACGGTCTCGGCCGCGCCGACATCCCCGCCGGCCGCCACATCGCCATCGCCGGCGACGCCGAGCTGGACGAAGGCAACATCTACGAGGCGCTCCTCGAAGGCTGGAAGCACGACATCCGCAACGTCTGGTGGATCATCGACTACAACCGCCAGTCGCTCGACTCCGTCGTGCCCGACCGCCTGTTCGGCCGCATCGAGGGCCTGTTCCGCGACATGGGCTGGAACGTCGTGACCATGAAATACGGCCGCCGGCTCCAGGCCGCCTTCGCCCGCGCCGGCGGCGAGGACCTGCGCCGCTGGATCGACGACTGCCCGAACTCGCTGTACTCCGCCCTCACCTTCCAGGGCGGCGCCGCCTGGCGCCAGGCGCTGCTCACCGACCTCTCGCGCTCCGAAGGCGTGCGCGCCATCATCGACCCGCTGTCGGACGGCGAACTCGCCGAGCTCATGACCAATCTCGGCGGCCACGACATCGAGACCATCATCGAGCACCTGCGCGAAGCCGACGCGCTGGGCGACCAGCCCACCTGCTTCATCGCCTACACCATCAAGGGCATGGGCCTGCCCTTCGCCGGGCACAAGGACAACCACTCCGGCCTGATGACCAAGGAGCAGATGGAGGGATTCCGCGCCTCCAACCGCATCCGCGACGGCCATGAATGGGACAAGTACGAAGGGCTGGACAGCCCGGCCGACGAACTCGCCGCCTTCATCGCCGCGGTCCCCTTCGCAACGCCGCTGACACCCGAGGGGCGCAGCCTGTCCGCCCCCGCCATCCACATCCCCGCCGCCCTGCCGATGCCCCGCGTCGCCGGCCGCAAGGCATCCACCCAATCCGGCTTCGGCGACATCCTGGCCGAGATCGGCCGCGGCACCGGCGAACTCAAGGACCTCGCCGAACGCATCGTCACCACCTCGCCCGACGTCACCGTCTCCACCAATCTCGGCCCCTGGGTCAATCGCCGCGGGATATTCGACCGCCACACCCGCAACGACGTCTTCCGCGACGCCAAGGTCGCCAGCGCCCAGCGCTGGGGCATGACCCCCTCCGGCCAGCACATCGAACTCGGCATCGCCGAACAGAACCTGTTCCTGCTGCTCGCCGCCGCGGGGCTCGCCACCCAGCTGCACGGCGCCCGCCTGCTGCCGATCGGCACGGTGTACGATCCCTTCGTCAACCGTGGCCTCGATGCGCTGATCTATGCCTGCTACCAGGATGCGCGCTTCATGCTGGTCTCCACCCCCTCGGGCCTGACCCTGGCCCCCGAAGGCGGCCAGCACCAATCCTTCAACACCCCGCTGATCGGCATGGCCCAGGACCGGCTGGCCAGCTTCGAGCCCACCCATGTCGACGAGCTCGCCATCCTCATGCGCCACGGCTTCGACCTGATGCAGCGCCCGGAGGGCTCGTCGGTCTGGCTGCGCCTGTCCACCCGCGCGCTCGACCAGAAACCCCGCACCCTCGACCCCGAAGCGGTGATCGCCGGCGCCCACTGGGCCGTCCCCCCCGCCCCCGGCGCGCGCATCGCCCTCGCCTACCAGGGGCCGGTCGCGCCCGAGGCCGAAGCCGCCTTCGAGGAACTACTGGCCGAAACCCCCGGCGCCGGCCTGCTCGCCATCACCAGCCCCGACCGCCTCCACGCCGGCTGGACCACCGCCGCCCGCGCCCGCCGCGAAGGCAACCGCGCCGCCCAGGCCCATATCGAAACCATCCTCGCCCCGCTCGCCCGCGACGCCGCCCTGGTCACCATCCTGGACGGCCACCCCGCCGCCCATTCCTGGCTCGGCGGCGTGCGCGGACAGCGCGTCATCCCGCTGGGGCCTGAGCACTTCGGCGAAAGCGCCGATATCCCCGACCTCTACCGCAAGCACCGGATGGACACCGACGCCATCCTGGATGCTTGCGCGCAGGCGCTGCTGGGGTAGGTAAGGGTTCTTCTTTTTGTGAACAAAAAGAAGCAAAAAAACTTCACCCATTCGCTCAACCGCAAGGCGGACCGCGAGGCGGTTTCGCCGACCAAGCGCGGGCAAAATTTCCTGTTGCAGCGGAGTGGCCTGTTAGATAAAATACCAAATGATGTTAATTCAACCCACCCCGTTGCGAGATCAGATCGCCCGCATGCGCTCCGCCATCACGGCGGACGACGCGCATGGCTGGCTGCCGGCGGCCCTGCACGCCATGATCATCGCCTGCCTCGCCCGGCTGTTCGGCCGGCTGGAACAGCTCGTCCAGCTCTGGCAATCCGGCCAGCTTCCCCTGCCGCCGTGCCCCTCGCCTCGCCGCCCCCATCAGCGCCGCATCCACGACCGCGTCGTGCGTGCGCACCGCGCCCGCATCCCGCGCGCCGCCCGCCAATGGTCCCGCCACTCCAACCCGGCCGAAATCCGCCCGCGCGTCGGCATGGTGAAGCGCAAGGCAATCGCGTTGCCGCACCGGCCCGATCACCCCGCGCGCCCCGCATCTTCCCGCACCCCGCGCATCCGCACACACCCCGCCCGCGCCCCACCCATTCGCCCAGGCCCCCGGAACGCGGCCGCAAACCCATGCCGATTTCATTACGATTTCAAAACATTAACCGGCAATCGGGGTCTGGGGCCCCCTGGCCCCAGCGGGGTCGAGGGGCAGCGCCCCTCGCCTTCTCCCCACCCCTTGCTGTCAGCTCACCGCGACGATCTGCTCGCGCCGCAGTTGCACCGCCAGTTCATCCACCGCCCGCCCGGTCCGCTCGATCATGTCGCGCACATCGGCCTCGGTGATGATCAGCGGCGGGCTGAACGCCAGCCCATCGCCCGGCAGGCCACGGCTGATCACGCCATGGGCCTCGCACAGCTTGGCCGCGCGCGCGCCGATCTTCAGCCCGGCGTCGAAGTTGGCGTGCGTCGCCTTGTCGGCGACCAGTTCCACCGCGGCGATCAGCCCGACGCCGCGCACTTCGCCCACCAGCGGGTGGTCGGCGAAGCGGCGGCGCAGCCCGTCCTGCATCACCGCGCCGACCGCGCGGACGTGCTCGCCGATCTGCATCTCGTCGTAGATCTTCAGCGTCTCCACCGCCACCGCCGCCGGCACGGGATGGCCGGAATAGGTATAGCCATGGCCGAAAGTGCCGATCTTGTGGCTCTCGTCGGCCAGCGCGCGGAAGATGCGGTCATTGACCATCACCGCCGAGATCGGCAGGTAGGAGGACGACAGCGCCTTGGCACAGGTAAGGATATCCGGCTTGATGTTCAGCGTGCCGGCGCCCCAGTAGTTGCCGGTGCGCCAGAACCCGGTGATCACCTCGTCGGCCACCAGCAGCACGTCGTATTTCGTCAGCACCGCTTGGATCTTCTCGAAATAGCCTTTCGGCGGCACGATCACGCCGCCGGCGCCCATGATCGGCTCCGCCCACATGGCGGCCACGGTGTCCGGCCCTTCCTTGAGGATCAGCTGCTCCAGCTCGTCGGCGCAGCGCGTGGCGAATTCCTCCTCGGTCTCGCCGGCCACGCCGCCATGGTAGAAATGCGGCGTCATCGTGTGGATGAAGCGATCCAGTGGCACGTCGAAGCTGCGATGGTTGGTGGCCAGCCCGGTCAGCGAGGCCGCCGCCAGGGTGATGCCGTGATAGCCCTTGATGCGGCCGATGATCTTCTTCTTCTCCGGCCGGCCGACGGCGTTGTTGAAGTACCACACCATCTTGATGGCGCTGTCATTGGCCTCGGAGCCGGAATTGGCGAAGAACACCTTGCTCATCTTCACCGGCGCCCGCTCGATCAGCATCTCGGCCAGGTCGATCATCGGGCCGTGCGACTTGCTGGTGAAGCCGTGATAGTACGGCAGCTTGCGCATCTGTGCCGCCGCCGCCTCCACCAGCCGCTCGTTGGTGAAGCCGAGCGAGGCGCACCACAGCCCGGCCACCGCCTCGATGTAGCTCTTGCCGGTGTCGTCGAAAACCCGCACCCCTTCGCCATGGGTGATCACGACCGGCCCGGTCTCCAGGTGCATCTTCAGGTCGGTATTGGGATGCAGCACGTTGGCGATGTCGCGGGCTGCGGCGGAATTGGCGCGCGGCGGCGGATTCATGTCGGGGCTCCTTGGTTGGCGGTTCCCGAACATTAGGACGTACTTGCGCCCAGGGGAACCATGGGCCATCTGACGGCAGCCCAAGGCAGCGGATTCCGGCGATGACCCAACAGCTTCACCATGCGGCGCATTGGGGCGCCTTCACCGGCATCGTGAAGGATGGCCGGCTGCTGCGCGTGGTGCCGCCGCCGGCCGACCCGGCGCCGCCGGCGATCCTGCAGGGCATGGCCGACGCGCTGCACTCCCCCATCCGGATCGACCGTCCCCATATCCGCAAGGGCTGGCTGCGCGGCGACCGCGGTGGCGGCACCCCACGGGGCGGCGAGGCGTTCGTGCCGGTGTCGTGGGACGCGGCGGCAAGCCTGGTGGCCGGCGAGGTGGCACGGGTGCGCGACGCCCACGGCCCCGCCAGCATCTTCGGCGGCTCCTATGGCTGGGCCTCGGCAGGGCGGTTCCATCACGCGCCGAGCCAGTTGCACCGGCTGCTGGCAGCGGCGGGCGGCTATACCGGGCAGGTCACCAACTATTCCTACGCCGCGGGCATGACGCTGATGCCGCATGTCGTCGGCGGCATGGAGATCGTCGATCGCCCGGTGGTGGCGTGGCGCGACATCGTGCAACACGCCAGGATCCTGGTCTGCTTCGGCGGCATCACCCTGCGCAACGGCCAGGTCAATGCCGGCGGCGGCGCGCGCCATGAGATGGGGGTGTGGCTGCGCCGCGCCGCGGCGGCCGGGCTGCGCATCGTCAACATCTCGCCGTTGCGCGCCGACATTCCCCCCGATGTCGCCTGCCAATGGTGGCCGATCCGGCCCGGCACCGACACCGCGCTGATGCTGGCCCTGGCCCATGTGCTGATTGCCGGGGACCGGGTGGACCACGACTTCCTCGCCCGCTGCACCGTCGGCTACCAGCCGCTGCGCGCCTACATCACCGGCGCGGCGGACGGGATCGCCAAGACGCCGGACTGGGCGGCGGCGGAAACCGGCCTGCCGGCCGCCGATATCGTGGCGCTGGCCCACGACCTCGCCGCGCAGCCGCACATGCTGACGGCGGCGTGGTCGCTGCAACGGGCCGAGGCCGGCGAGCAGCCGTACTGGATGCTGGCCGCCCTGGCGTCGATGCTCGGCCGGGTGGGCCTGCCGGGCCAGGGCTTCACCTTCGGCCTGGGCAGCGAGAACGGCATGGGCGGCGCGCGGGTGATGGGCCCCTCGGTGACCCTGCCGGCGCTGCCCAACCCCGCCCGGTCCGTCATCCCGGTGGCCCGCATCACCGACATGCTGGAACGCCCGGGCGACGTGGTGGACTGGAACGGCACCCGGATCACCTATCCCGACACGCGGCTGGTGTGGTGGGCCGGCGGCAATCCGTTCCACCATCACCAGGACCTCAACCGCCTGCTGCGCGCCTGGGCGAAGCCGGAGACGATCATCGTCAGCGAGCCCTGGTGGACCCCGGCCGCCCGCCACGCCGACATCGTGCTGCCGGCCACCACCACGATGGAGCGCGACGATATCGGCTCCGGCTCGCTGGACCGCCACATCCTGGCGATGAAGCGCCTGGTCCCGGCACAGGGCCAGGCGCGCGACGAGTTCGACTACATGGCCGATATCGCCGACGCCCTGGGCGTGCGGCCCCGCTTCACCCAGCAGCGCAACGTCGATGCCTGGCTGCGGGCGATGTACGGCCAGGCCCAGGCCGGCTATGCCCGGCTGGACGTGACGCTGCCGGATTTCGACACCTTCTGGGACCAGGGCCTGGTGGAAGTGCCGGAGCCCGATCACCCCATGGTGGCATTCAGCGCCTTCCGCGCCGATCCCGCCGCAAGGCCGCTCAACACGCCATCCGGGCGGATCGAGCTGTTCTCGGCCGGGATCGCGGGCTTCGGCTACGACGATTGCCCGGGCCATCCGGTCTGGCGCCCGCCGGTGGAGTATCTCGGCACCGCCCGGCCGGGCCAGCTGCACCTGCTGAGCGTCCAGCCCGCGACCCGGCTGCACAGCCAGATGGACATGGCGCCGCTGTCCAAGGCATCGAAGGTGCAGGGGCGGGAGGCGATCCTGATCCACCCCGCCGATGCCGCCGCCCGCGGCATCGCCGCCGGCGACGTGGTGCGGGTGTTCAACGCGCGCGGCGCCTGCCTGGCCGGTGCGGTGCTGACCGACAACCTGCTGGCCGGCGTGGCGGTGCTGCCCACCGGGGCGTGGTTCGACCCGCTGCAGCCCGGCGTGCCCGGCAGCCTGTGCGTGCACGGCAACCCGAACGTGCTGACGCGCGACGCCGGCACGTCGAAGCTGGGCCAGGGGCCGTCGGCGCAGTCCTGCCTGGTGGAGATCGAGCGGTTCACGGGCGTGCTGCCGCCGATCACCGTGCACCTGCCGCCGGCGATCGAGGAGCCGTAGGCCGGCGCTATTCGTCGAACATCGGATCGACGGGAATGCGATAGGCGCTGGCCATGCGATTGCCCTCGACGGCGAGGCCGACAATTGCGAACATCTCAGCGAGCTGGGCCTCGCTGGCGCCCTTCTTGCGGGCCTGGTGGGTGTGCGAGGCAATGCAGTACTCGCATTGCTGGCTGATCGAGACGGCGAGGTAGATCAGTTCCTTGGTGACGTGATCAAGCGCCCCAGGGGCCATGATGGTCTTGGCGCGCTCCCAGAAACGCGCCATGTTCTTGGGGTGGATGGCCTGGGCTTTCCAGGCGTTGTTGACATCGCGGGGATCGATGCCGCGGGTGCGGGCGATGTCCTCGTAGACCGCGCGCACCTCGGGCGATGCGTCGTCGTATTCGACCAGCTTGACCATGGTGCTCTCCTGCCTGGGTGACTACTCGCCGGACAATTCCCGGCGACGCTGCTCCAGCTCCTCGCTGTAGCGGCGCAGCGCATGCTGCTCGGTCAGCAGGCCGATGACGCGGCGGCTCTCGGTGCCGTCGACCACCGCCAGCGCGTCGGCCTCGGCGGTTTCGAACAGCGCGACCGCCTCCTTGATGGTCATCTGCGGCGTGAGCATGTCGTCGGCGTTGTGCAGCAGATCGGCGATGGTGCCGGTGCCCTTCTCCGGGGCGCGGTCGGCCTGGGTATGCGCCTCGGCCACCAGGGCGATGCCGGCATACTTGCTGGCATTGTCCACCACCACCACGCGGTCGGCGACGCCGAGCGGATAATCGCGGCGGAAACTGGCCAGCTGGGTGTCGCTGCGCACGGTGCGGGCCTCGCGGCGCATCATGCGCCCGACGGTGAGGTTGCGCATCCAGCCGATATCCACCGCGCTGCGGATCGCCTCGCCGCGCAAATGGAATCGCCAGGTGGCGAAAGAGTAGCCGAAGGTGCGGCGCACGGTCAGCGAGGACACCACCGAGGCCGCCAGCACCGCCACCGTCAGCGGCAGGCTCCCGGTGGTCTCCAGCGCCAGGAAGGCCATGGTCAGCGGCCCGCCGACAACGGCCACCGCCAGGGCGCTCATCCCCACCAGGGCGGCCACCACGCTGGGCATGGCATAGACCGCGGTGGCCATGGCGAGGGCGGCGGCGAACGCCTTGCCCACCAGGGCGCCGAGGAACAGCGAGGCGAAGAACAATCCGCCGCGAAAGCCGGCGCCAAGCGAGATCGCCGAGGCCACCGACTTCAGCATGATGAGCATCAGCAGGGCGCCCAGGGTGAAGGGCGCATCGATGTCCACCTGCAGCGCGCCGTGGCCGGCCGAAAGCACCTGGGGCGTCACCAACGCCAGCATGCCGACGGCGAGCCCGCCGATCGCCGGGCGCAGCCACACCGGCACCCGGGAGCGGCGGAAGAACTCCTCGGTCAGGGTGACACCGCGCATGATGGCAATGCCGGCCAGGGCGCAAACCACCCCCAGGAGCAGGATGGGCGCGTAATTCGCCGGGTCGATGGCCAAGGGCAGTCGCAGATCGAAGACGAATTCGTGCGGTATCAGCGCCCGCGTCAAGGATACCGCGACGATCGAGGCGATGATCACCGGCGCCAGGGAGGCCAGGGTATAGGTGCCGATCACCAGCTCGAAGGCATAGAAGGCGCCGGCCAGTGGCGCGTTGAAGGCCGACGCGATGGCGGCGGCCGCGCCGCAGCCAACCAGCAGGCGCAAATCGTTGCGCCGCAACCGGAAGCTGCGCCCCACACGCGACGCCAGGGCCGCACCGATCTGGGTATAGCCGGCCTCCAGCCCCACCGAGGCGCCCACCCCGTTGGACAGCATGGTCTGGAGCACCACGACCACGCTGGCGTTCAGCGACATGCGCCCGCCATGCAACGCATTCGCCTCGATGGCATCGATGGCGCGGTGCGGCCACCATCGCGCAAGCGCCAGCCCGGACAGCCCCATGGCAAGCCCGCCGAGGGTCGGGACCAGCAATGCCACCGCGATGCCGATCTCCACCTGCGACGACAGACGATCCAGCGGGCCGATGCCGAACAGCAACTGGTGCATCCACTGCGTGGTCGCGCTCATGCCGATCACGCAGAGCCCGGCGACCGCGCCGACCACCGCCGCCAGCACCGCCAGCCACATCTCATCGGCGCGCACCAGGGCGCGCAGCGTTGCCGGGGCGTGGCCTATCCAGAACCGGATGCCGCGGCGCAGGCGCGGCGGCGCCTCACTGACGGGCGCGGCAGGGTGTTGGCGCAGCAAACGCAGAACGCGCCGGCGCGACAGATGTCGCCCGACGTTGCGCCTTCCCCAGGCAATCGGCCGGCCAATCAGGCCGGCACCTGGCCATTCGGCAATCCGCAAACCCACCAGACCTTCGCCCACGCACGGCAGCGACCATGTCGGCCACGGAACCGTTTCGTCCCCATTCATGGGCCGCACAGGCGGCCCGGACAACCGTCTATTTCACGAAGCCGGTATAAATTCCGGTAACGTTCCCGCAAGCGCCCCGCGCAGGGCGCGTGCCAGCGCTGCGTCG
>JADLHF010000173.1 GCA_020848935.1 Acetobacteraceae bacterium | reverse complement strand
CAAGCCGTGCCCGATGCGCTCGATCTCGGCCTCGGTGCGCGGGGCTTCCACGAAGGTGATATCGGCACCCGCCTCGGCGTAGGACGCTGCGCGCTCGATCGCGGCCGACAGCCCCTCGACCGCCAGCGCGTCGGTGCGGGCGATGATCTGCAGGTCGGGGTCGGTGCGCGCATCGAGTGCCGCCCGGATCTTGGCCTGCATCTCGCCGGCCGCGATCAGCCGCTTGCCGGCGAAATGGCCGCAGCGCTTGGGACTGACCTGGTCCTCGATATGCAGGGCGGCAACGCCTGCCCGCTCATAGGCGCGCACCGCCCGGCGCACGTTCAGCGGGTTGCCGTAGCCGTCGTCGGCGTCGGCGATCAGCGGCAGCCCCGCCGCATCGGCGATGCGGGCGGCGTTGTCTGCCATCTCGGTCATGGTCAAGAGGCCGATATCCGGCTGGCCAAGCCGCACCGCCGCGGTGCCGCTGCCAGTCATGTAGAGCGCCGGAAAGCCGAGCGAGGCAACGAGGCGCGCCATCGCGCAGTCGGCAACGCCGGGCGCCATCACGCAGGCGCCAGGCGCCATCGCCTGCTTCAGCGCCGCGCTGGGGCGCATCGCGGCTGCGTTGCGGGCGGCGCCTTCATCAGGCAGGTCAGGGATGCTCGGCGTCGGGATGGCGGAGGTGCCAGAGCCGTTCGTGCGCCGCCACCAGGCTTTCCATGTTGCGCCGGCGGTTGCTGTCCGGGCTGACCGGACGGCGGGTCAGCATCATCTCGAGAATGTGCAGCAGCTGCTCGGCGACGTCGAAGTCACCCTGGTCGCAGGCGTGGTGGAAGGCGATCAGGATCTTGTCCGACAGCCTGCGCGAATAGCGTGGCGGCGGCCGCGAGCCGTCGCTGCGAGCGCCCACCCCCTCGTTGTCGAGTGCATCGACGCTCATCGCGCCACCCCACTTCTGTCCGTTTGCCGGTCGTCTAGCAGGCCAACCCTAGACCGATCCGCCATCGCCCGGAACCCCACAATCGCGGCACCGGCCCGCGCCCGGCGCCGGCCGGCCGGAACGGAACGTGCGCCGGCGTCAGGCGTTGGGCAGGCCGGCGGTGATGGCGCGGGCGATCTCCTCGGCCGGGGTGCCATAGCGGAACAGGCCGCGGAACGCACCGTCGGGGCCCATCAGATACACGAAACTGGAGTGGTTCATCAGGTAGGTCGAGGCGCCGGGCGGCGTCACCTTGGCGTAGTAGACCCGATAGGCCTTGGCCATGGCGGCGATCTGCGCCTCGGTCCCGGTCAGGCCGATCAGCCGCGGATCGAACAGTTTCACGTACTCGGCGAGTACCGCCGGCGTGTCGCGCTCGGGGTCGACGGTGACGAAGATCGGCGCCACGCGCGCCGCACGCGGGCCAAGCTGCTCCAGCACGTCGGCCAGCACCTGGAGTTCGGTGGGGCAGACATCGGGGCAGTGGGTGAAGCCGAAGAACAGCAGCATGAACCGGCCACGGAAATCGCGCTCGCTCACCGGCTTGCCGTTCTGGTCGACCAGCTCGAACGGCCCGCCGACACTGACACCGGGCGGCACGCTCATGCCGCCCAGCACCGATTGCGGGTCGATGCTGCCGCGCTGCCACCACAGCACGCCGCCGGCGGCCAGCAGCAGCAGCGACAGCGCAAGCGCCGTGTAGCGGATGATCCTCAGCATGGAAGGTGATGTCGCCTCGAACACCGCGTGGCGCAAGCTCAGGCCTCGGCGCCCGCAAGCCGCGGCAACGTTCCGGAAAAGGACCTACCGACTCGTCCCGCCGGCGCCATCGCGGCGGACCCGATCGGGACTATTTCGTGCCCGGTCCCGTGCAGTTCTGACCCAGCTGCAAGGCCCAGGCGGCTGCCCCTATCCAATTCCGGCAGGTTTCAGCCGCCCTTGCTGGGGGAGAGGTCGATCACATCTTCGTGAGCAGAGATTGCCGGTGCCCGGGCATGGGGCACTCCCGGCCGCGGGTCGGAAAACGTTGAAAATTCGCCGAAAACGCGGGGCAGAAAAGGCGTGCCGGCGCTGCGTCCGCCGACAGCGAGGCGGCCAGCGGGGAATCGCCGCTGCAACCCGGGCACGGCGCGGCAAGCCGGATGATTCAGCGGCTTCCGTCGTTCATTCCGGGTTCTTCGCGGATCAAGCAAAAGTAATCCAGGAAGCCATTGATGCCACCATTGCGGGCAGGAGGCCGGGCATTTTCGTCCCTGCGCCGCACATGCCGCCGAGCCTTCAGATCGTCCGCGCGCGATCGGCGGGCAGGAATCCGGCCAAACAGGCTGCCATCCGGTACTAGGCGAGGACGGGCGTGAACCGGGGCTCTGCGCTGTCCGGGAAGGCTCGGCGCGGGTGGTCCGCCTCCCTGCCGGCGCGCCGGCAGGCCCCGGAGACGACCGCGAATGACCGGCAGGGGCCGGCACAATGATATGATTTTGCAATATTATATCGTGCGGCACTGGCCACTCCGGCGCTGGCGGCGTGGATCGCCCGGCGCCCAGGCTGCCGCGCCAGCCCGCTGCTCGCGATTGCGAAGTCGTGCGCCGCGTTGCGCCGGGCGCGGCAAGCACGCCGCGGGCGGATACTCGGCAGCGGGTAGTATTCCCCAAGATGTTGGGTGATCGGGGCCTGCGTGCCACAGCATGTTCCAGTACGCGACCGTTCGGCGGCTGCCGACCCGCGCGCCGCGCCTGGCCTTGTGTCGCCCGGCCGGCCGCCTGCCCGGGCGGCAGGGCCGGCGGCATCACCTGGTTCAGGCACTGGTATTGCAGGGGTGGTTCCCCAACTCCTGCGGGAACCGCTGTCACGTTTGCACGTGATTCATTTCTGGCGATCACGACTTGCCTACAGGACAAAACGGTGGATGACACGCTAT
>JADLHF010000172.1 GCA_020848935.1 Acetobacteraceae bacterium | reverse complement strand
TTGGCGTTTGGGGCACGGGCGTCGCGACACACTCCAGTGAATGAAAGTCTTTTTGCTTCTTTTTCTTCAGAAAAAGAAGGCCTTCCTTACTCGTGCTGCACCGACATGTCCGGCGCATCGGGGTTCTTCATGCCGACGACATGGTAGCCGGCATCGACGTGATGGACCTCGCCGGTGACGCCGCTGGCCAGGTCGCTGAGCAGGTACAGCCCGGCGCCGCCGACATCCTCGATCGTGACGTTGCGGCCCAGCGGGGCGTTGTACTGGTTCCATTTCAGGATGTAGCGGAAATCGCCGATGCCGCTGGCCGCCAGGGTGCGGATCGGGCCGGCCGAGACCGCGTTCACCCGGATGCCGGCCGGGCCGAGATCGGTGGCGAGGTAGCGCACCGAGGCCTCCAGCGCCGCCTTGGCGACGCCCATGACGTTGTAGTGCGGGATCACGCGCTCGGCGCCGAGATAGCTCAGGGTCAGCATCGATCCGCCGGGCTTCATCAGGGCCGCGGCGCGCTGGGCGACCGCGGCGAAGCTGAAGCAGGAGATGTCCATCGCCTGGAGGAAGACGGCGCGCGGGGTGTCGAGGTAGCGGCCGCGCAGGTAGTTCTTGTCGGCATAGCCGATGGCATGGACCAGGAAGTCGAGCCCGCCCCAGCGGGCCTGCACCGCGGCGAAGGCGGCATCGATGCTGGCGTCGTCGGCCACGTCGCAGGGCAGCACGATGTCGGAGCCGACGCTTTCGGCCAGCGGCTTCACCCGGCGGCCGAGGGCCTCGCCCTGGTAGGTGAAGGCGAGCGCCGCCCCCTGTGCCGCGCAGGCGGCCGAGATGCCCCAGGCGAGGGACATGTTGTTGGCCACGCCCATGACCAGCCCGCGCTTGCCGGCGAGCAGGGTGCCGGCCAGGGGGGGGGCCGATTGGGGGGCGGCCGGTTGGGGGGCGGCCGGTTGGGGGGCGGCGGATGGCGGGGCGGCGGCGTCCGACTCGGGCATTGCGTGGAATCCTGCTGTCTGCCTGGGTATCCAGCGATGTGGTCGCACGTGACGCATGCCAGGGGCAAGGGGGCGGGCTGCGCGTTCGGCGCTTGGCGAAACGGCGTCGCGGCGGCAGTGTCGCCGCGACCCGAGGAGTTGCGCCGATGCAGGATGCCGCCGACCATGTGCCGTTCGACCAGTTCGCCGCCTGGCTGAAGGAGGCCGAGGCAAGCGAGCCGAACGATGCCAATGCCATGACGCTGACCACCGCCACGCCGGACGGCAGGCCCTCGGCGCGCGCCGTGCTGCTGAAGGGGTGGGACCGCGACGGCTTCGTGTTCTACACCAACCTGCAGAGCCGCAAGGGGCGCGAGTTGCTGGCCAACCGCCATGCCTGCCTGCTGTTCCACTGGAAGAGCCGCGGCCGCCAGGTGCGCATCGACGGGGCGGTGCAGGACGTGACGGCGGCCGAGGCGGATGCCTACTACGCCTCGCGCCCGCGCATTTCCCGCCTGGGCGCCCATGCCTCCGACCAGTCACGCCCGTTGGCCGCGCGCAGCGTGCTGGAGGCGCGGCTGGCCGAGGCGGAGGCGAAATACCCCGGCGAGGACATCCCGCGCCCGGCCTACTGGTCGGGGTTTCGCGTTGTGCCGGAGATGATGGAGTTCTGGCAGGACATGCCGTTCCGCCTGCATGACCGCACCCTGTACACCCGTGCCGGGGGCGGCTGGAGCGTGCAGAAGCTGTTCCCGTGACGCCGGCGGTCGGGCGGGCCGGCGCGCGGCGCGGGCGCCGGGGCTGACCGGGGTGGCGCCGGAGAGCCAGGCCGCGACCTTCGCCCTGCTGCAGCGCCTGGCGGGCGCGCCGCCGGTTCGGACGCATATCTCGGCCGTGTTCATCGGGGCCGACACGGTGTGGAAGCTGCGCCGGGCGGTGCGGCTGGCCTATGTCGATTTCACCACCCTGGCCGAGCGCGAGCGCACCGCGCGGCGGGAGCTGGAACTGAACGCCGCCCATGCCCCGGGCCTGTACCGCGACGTGGTGGCGGTGACGCGCGCGGCCGACGGCACGCTGGCGCTGGGCGGCGCGGGCGAGGCGATCGACTGGGTGGTGCGCATGGCGCGGGTGCCGGCCGGCGATTTCCTGGACGTGGTGGCGGCGCGCGGCGGGCTGGACCCCGGCCTGCTGGACGGGATGGCCGACGCGGTGGCGGCGCTGCATGCCGGCAATCCCGTGCTGGCGCGCGACCAGGCCGCGGCGTTGCGCGACGTGGCGCGGGGCAATGCGCTGGCGGCGCGCCAGGCGGGGCTGGCGGAGGCGGATGTCGCCGGCTGGTCGGACGGCATGGCGGCGCTGCTGGATCGGCACGCCGATGCGCTGCGCGCGCGCGGGGATGCCGGATTCGTGCGGCGCTGCCATGGCGATCTGCACCTGGGCAACATGTGCCTGTGGCGTGGCGCGCCGGTTGCCTTCGACGCGCTGGAGTTCGACGAGGACCTGGCCACCGTCGATGTCGGCTACGACCTGGCCTTCCTGCTGATGGACCTGGATGCGAGGGTGGGGCGGGGGGCGGCGAACCGGGTGATGAACCGCTATCTGGCGCGCACCGGGGACTGGGCGCTGGTGGCATTCCTGCCGCTGTTCCTGTCGATGCGCGCGATGGTGCGCGCCCATGTCGAGGCGGCGCGCGGCCGGGCGGCGGACTCCGGCGGCTACCTGACCCGCGCGCTGGACTATATGCGCCCGGCGCCGGCCTGCGTGGTGGCGATCGGCGGGCTTCCGGGTGCCGGCAAGTCGACCGTGGCGCGGGCGGTGGCGCCGGGGCTGGGGGTGGCGCCGGGGGCGGTGATCCTGCGCAGCGACGAGATCCGCAAGCGCCAGGGCGGGGTTGCGCCGGAGCAGAAGCTGGCGCAGTCGGCCTATGCGCCGGACGCCAGCGCCGCGGTGTTCGCCGAGATCGCGCGGGCGGCCGGCGCCATCGCCGCCGGCGGCCATGCGGTGGTGGCCGACGCCACCTTCATGGACCCCGGCCACCGGGCGGCGATTGCCGCTGCGGCGGGCGGGGTGCCGTTTCGCGGGGTATGGCTGGAAGTGGAGATGGCCGAGCTGGAGCGCCGGGTGGCGGCGCGCGCCGGCGATGCCTCGGATGCCGATCTTGCCGTGTTGCGCCGGGCGGCACGGGCGGGCGCGGGGGCCGGCGACTGGCTGGCGGTGGACGGCACCGATACCGCGGCGGCGGCGGCGGCGATCACCGCCACGCTTGCGATACGACCCTGAAAAGGCCACATAGTAGTTGATCTGCAAGGGAGGTTGTCCGATGTCCATCCGCAAGCTGTTGCTGCCGCTGACGGGAACCGCGGCCGGCGAGGCGGCGCTGGATACCGCGGTGCGCGTGGCGCGCATGTGGAACGCCCATGTCACGGCGCTGCATGTCCGCGTGGACAGCCGCGATGTTGCCCCGCTGGCCGGCGAGGGCCTGTCCGGCGCGATGATCGAGGAAATGATGGCCGCCACCGAGAAGGAGAGCAGCGAGCGCGCCCACGCCGTGCGCGCCCTGTTCGACCGCTACGTGGCCGAGCACCAGGTGCCGGTGGGCGAGGCCAGGCCGGGGGAGATGACCGCCAGCTTCGCTACCGTGGTGGGCCGTGAGGAGGACCTGGTGGCGCAGCAGGCGCGGCTGGCCGACCTGACCGTGGTGCCCGGCCCCGAGGCCGGCGAGGACGTGACCTCGTCCGACGCGCTGCATGCCGTGCTGTTCGATTCCGCCCGCCCGGTGTTGGTGGCCCCGCTGGTGGCGGTGGCGCATATCGGCACGCGGATCTGCGTGGCGTGGAACGGAACCGCGGAATCGGCGGCCTCGGTGCAGGCGGCGCTGCCGTGGATGCAGCGTGCCGAGGCGGTGCGGGTGCTGACGGCGGACGAATATCATCGCCGCGGCCCGGCGGCGGCCGACCTGCTGTCCTATCTGGCGCTGCATGGCATCACCGCCGATATCGCGGTGTTCCGCCCGGTCGATCGCGACGTGGGCGCGGGGCTGCTGCATGCGGCGCGCGAGTTCCAGTGCGACCTGTTGTGCATGGGCGCCTATTCGCATTCGCGGCTGCGGCAGCTGATCCTGGGCGGGGTGACGCGCCATGTGCTGGAGAATGCCGACCTGCCGGTGATGATGACGCGCTGAGCGGCGCGGCGGCGCCCTTGCCCGGCAACGCCCTGTTCGGGGTGGACGACCCCGCGGTGGCGGCTGCCGTGCGGGCCTATGTGAAACTGATGCGCGCGCAGCGGGGCGTGGTGGCGCGGCTGGAGCCGGGGCTGGCGGCGTGCGGGTTGACGCTGACGCAGCTGGGCGTGCTGGAGGCGGTGCTGCATCTGGGGCCGCTGACCCATGGCGAGCTCGGCCGCAAGCTGCTGACCTCGCCGGGCAATCTGAGCGATGTGGTCGACAAGCTGGAGACGCGCGGGCTGGTGCGCCGGGTGCGCGTGGCACATGACCGGCGCCAGGTGCGGGTGGAGTTGAGCGATGCCGGGCGGGACCTGATCGCGCGGGTGTTTCCGGCCCATGCCGCCGATATCGCCGCCGCGATGGCCGGGCTGGATGCTGCCGAGCTTGCCGCCCTGGATGGGCTGCTGCGCAAGCTGGGGCGGGGGGAGGGGGTTGCAGGCGGCGTTGCGGCGCACTAGTTCATCGTCGAATTGTTCGATATCGAACAATCAGGCAGGAGAATGATGATGATCCAGGTGCAGCCCTTTGCCAGCCTCGGGCATTTCCGCAATGCGTGGCTGGATGCGCGCCACCATTTCAGCTTCGGCGGGTACCACGACCCCGACCGCATGGGGCTCGGCGCGCTGCGGGTGTGGAACGACGACGAGATCGCGCCGGGGCAGGGCTTCGCGCCGCATCCGCATCGCGAGATGGAAATCATCACCTATGTCCGCGAGGGCGCGATCACCCACACGGATTCGCTGGGCAACGAGGGCCGCACCGAGGCCGGCGACGTGCAGGTGATGCATGCCGGCACCGGGATCGTGCATGGCGAGGTCAACCGCGAGGCCACCGCCACGCGGCTGTTCCAGATCTGGATCGTGCCCGGCACGGCGCGGGTGACGCCGGGGTGGGAGTCGCGGCGGTTTCCCAAGGGGGCGGACGGGCTGGTGGCGCTGGCCGACGGGCGGGCGGGGGCGGATGGCAGCGCGCTGCCGCTGCATGCCGATGCCGCGGTGCTGGCGGCCAGCCTGGCGGCGGGGCAGAGCGTGCGCCATGCCCTGGCGCCGGGCCGGGTGGCGTATCTGGTGGCCGCCAGCGGGACGATCAGCGTCAACGGCGTGGCGGCGGGCACGCGCGACGGGGTGAGCGTGACCGGGGAGGAAGAGGTGACCATCACCGCGGGGGATGCCGCCGAGGTGGTGATGGTGGATGTGCCGGCGTAGCTGGCCCGGCGTAGCTGGCCCGGCGCAGCGGGCTTGGCGTAGCTGGCCCGGCG
>JADLHF010000171.1 GCA_020848935.1 Acetobacteraceae bacterium | reverse complement strand
CACCATGCAGCGTTTCGCCAGACCCGGAACCTTTCTCAAGCTCGCTGCACGCGTGCAGCCGATTGCGGCCTGGGTCGCCGGCTTGACGATCGCTTCGGGGCTTTTCCTCGGCCTGTTCCTGGCGCCGCCCGACTATCAGCAGGGCGAGGCGGTGCGCATCATCTATGTGCATGTGCCGTCGGCCTGGATGGCGTTGTTCGCCTATACCAACCTGGCGGTGGCGAGCGCCGTCGGCCTGATCTGGAAGCACCCGCTCGCCGATGTGTTCGCCAAGGCGGCCGCCCCCATCGGGGCCGGTTTCACGCTCATCTGCCTTGCCACCGGCTCGCTCTGGGGCAAGCCGATGTGGGGTGCCTGGTGGGTGTGGGATGCGCGGCTCACCTCGGTGCTGGTGCTGTTCTTCCTCTATTGCGGACACATGGTGCTGGCGGAAGCCTTCGACGATCCGCAGCGCGGCGCCAAGGCCAGCGGCATCCTGGCGATCGTCGGCATCATCAATGTGCCGATCATCAAGTTCTCGGTCGACTGGTGGAACACGTTGCATCAGCCGGCGTCGATCACCCGCCTCGACGCGCCGGCGATCCACCCCAGCATGCTTGTTCCGATCCTGCTGATGGCGATCGGTTTCACCGCGTTCTTCGTGACAGTGGTGATCCTGCGCATGCGCGCCGAGCTTCTGGCAAGGCGCATCCGTGCGCTTCGCCTGGCGGAAGCGGGCGCCTGAATCGCGGATGGGCGCGCTTTCGGACATGCTCGGCATGGGGGGCTACGGCGCCTATGTGTGGCCGGCCTTCATCCTGGCGGCGGTCGTGCTGGCGGGGCTGTTGGTGAGCAGCGTCATAACGTTGCGCCGACGCGAGCGTGAAGCCCAGGCGCTGGAGGCCCAGCGTCAGCGCCCCCCGCGCGGCACCAACAAGAGCGCGGGTTGATCCCGGCGGCGCCGCAGCGCCGCGTTAACCGCAAAACCTGTCGCCTGATTTGACAGCCCAACATCCAGGGCCGGGGCGGCCACTTGCAACCCCTTGAAAAAACAAGACCCGCCCGCTTTGGCACGCGGCTTGCATCGGATCACAATGGCCGCGTCGCCTGATTGCGGCCAAGTTGGCCGCCGGCCTGACCCGCCCCCATACCCCATGGTCACCGGCGGCCTCAAGGGGCGACGACCGCACCCGGTCGTCGCCCCCATTTCTTGGCGGGCCAGCTTGCTTTCGAACGGGCGGCGCTGGCCGCCCGCGCCGCCGGCGCGCTATACCATCGGCCATCCCTGCTGGCGGCCGTGCGCGACATCAGGCGATCGCCTGGCGCCGCCAGACCCGCAAACCGACGGAGCCACCGCGATGGCGGCGCGACGAATTCTGGTGCTTCCCGGCGGCCTGCCCGAGGCACTGGCCTGGGCCGCCCAGGCCAGGCTGGACGGCGACGCGCTGATCGGCGCGTCGATGATCGTGAACGATCCGGCAGCATCGGAATACGAAAGCTGGATCTTCCTGCCGTCGGTGCTGGCGTCCGAATTTCCCGAACGGTTTGCCGACGCGGTGCGGCATCACCGGATCGATGCCGTCTACACCAGCCATGTGGTGGTCTGGCATTGCTTGGCCCGCATGCTGCCCGACTTGCCGGTGAAGCCGCGCCTGCTGGGGGTGCCGCCGGCCGAACGGGCAAGGGCGGAACTGGATGCGCTTGCCCGCCGGCTGGATGACGTCCCGTTCCTGGCCGAGGGCGGCGGCCGTCCGCGCTTGTCGCGCCTGCACCAGCTTGCCCTGCTGAAAGGGGCGACGGCCATCCCGGGCCAAAGCGGTGACGACAAGGTGTGGATGCTGTCCGAGGCGGCGCGCACGGCGCCCGAGGGCGACGTGGTCGAGATCGGCAGCCTGTGGGGACGCAGCGCCTTCATGCTGGGGTGGCTTGCCCGCCACTATCGACTTGGCTCGGTTCTGTGCATCGATCCGTGGAGCGCCGTCGAGGTCGTTCAGAACGAGGCCTCGGAGGTGGTGAACCAGATCGGCGCCGCAATCGATTTCGCCGACGTGCGCGATCAGTTCGTGGTCAACATGCTGGCCTGCTTCGATGGCGGCTTCAACGCCTTCGTCGGCACGTCCGAGCAGGCCCATCGCTGGTACGACGGTCCGGCCCGGCCGCCGTTGGAAACGCCATGGTTCGGCCGCACCGCCTATCTCCGATCCATCGCCATCTTGCATGTGGACGGCAACCACGATTTCGATGCCATCACCCACGACCTTGAGATGTGGACCAGGCATGTCGCGCCGGGCGGCTGGGTCGTGATCGACGATTACATCTGGCCGGCGGGCGACGACGGCCCGCGCCGGGCCGCCGATGCGTTCATGGCGGAATGCTGGGATAATCTGTCGCTGGCCGTGGTGCGGGGCGGCGTTCTTTATCTTCGCGTCGGCGGCGGCAAGACCACAGGGGGCGAGCCCCGTGCCCCGAGGACCGGTCGGGCCGTCACGGCCCTTTGATGCAATCGAAACCGGATGATCATGTCGGTGCTCAGCCGCTGGATAGATGTCATCGTGCCGATCCTGGCCGTGGCGTGCCTTGCGGCATGGGCCGCCAGCAGCCCGGCCTTCGCCACGGACGGTGGATGGATCGCGCGCGACCAGCAGATCCTGCGGCTGCAAGCGACATTGGACCGGATGCGCGGGCAGGATTCGGCGGGCGGGTGGCCCGCGATCGCGGCCGGACCGTCCCTGCGGATGAGCGCGGCGGACCCGCGCGTTCCGGCCCTGCGGCGCCGGCTTGGCGCGGCCGATGGCGGAAGCCAATTCGATCTCTCGCTGCACCGGGCGGTGCGGGCGTTTCAACTGAGCCATGGGCTGCCAGCCGATGGCGTGGTCGGCGAACAGACGCGCGCCGCGCTCAACGTCCCGCTTGCGGCGCGGTTGGCCGAGATCGAATCGAACCTGGCGCGGTGGCGGCAGCAGCCCGCTGACCCGGCCGGGCGCTATATCCTGGTGAATATAGCGTTCATGGAACTCTACGCGGTGAATGGGGGGCAGGTGGCGTTTGCGGCCCGGGTCATCGTCGGGAAACGCACCAGCCAGACGCCCCTGTTCGAGACTGCGGTGCGTGGCATCGACTTTTCACCCT
>JADLHF010000170.1 GCA_020848935.1 Acetobacteraceae bacterium | reverse complement strand
TCCACCGTGTCGCCGTCCTGGAAGCTGGACAGGCCGCGGTGGTTGGTGCCGGTGGCCAGGATGTCGCCGGGCTCCAGCGTGTGGCAGTGGCTGACCCATTCGATGCAGCGGGCGATCTTGTGGGCCATGTCGTCGGTGTTGAAATCCTGCTTCAGCGTGCCGTTCACCCACAGCTTGATGCCCAGCTTCTGCGGGTCGGCGATCTCGTCGGCGGTGACCAGCCAGGGGCCGATCGGGGCGAAGGTGTCCCGCGACTTCATGTGGAAGAAGCTTTGCGGGGCCAGGCCGCGGGCCGAGCCGTCGATGAAGTTGATGTAGCCGAAGATGTGCTTCATCGCGTCGGCGGCGGCGACGTTCTTGGCGCGCTTGCCGATCACCAGGGCCATTTCGGCCTCGCCCTCGAAGATGCTGGCGGGCACGTCGGGCAGCACCATGGTGTCGCCCGGGCCGATGATGGTGGTCGGCGCCTTGTGGAAGGCGTTGATCGGGGCGGCCTCCTTCAGGGTGCCGTTCTCCATGTAGTTCACCGCCATGCAGACGATGTTGCCGGGCTTGGGCAGCGGGGCGCGCAGGGTGACCGAGGCGAGCTTGACCCCTGCCCCGGCATCGGCGGCAGCCTGGAGCTTGGCGCGATAGGCGTCGAAGCGGGCGATCAGGCCGCTCATGTGGTCGCCGGGACCGGTGTGCGGGATGTCCGCGACGGCGGCGGAAACATCCACCACCGAATCACCCTTGAGCACACCCATCCGGTAGTCGTTGAAATACACCAGCTTCATCGCGCGCGTCCTCCCGCATCTGCTAGGCGCAGCGTGCCGCAGGGGCGCGGCGGATGCAATCGGGGCCAGGCGGGAGGAAAGGCAGGAAGGTCTTCTTTTTCTGAAGAAAAAGAAGCAAAAAGACTTCATCCATGGTTCATCGCGTGGCACCGGCGTGCCCTCACACTCCAACGGATAGAAGTTTTTTGGTTCTTTTTTTCAAAAAAGAACCCTTGTCTTCACTTCCTCTTCTCGGACCGCCATTGCCCCAGCCCAAGCATCGCCCCCCCGGCGACCAGCCCCCAGAAGGCCCCGCCGATGCCCCAGATCGTCAGGCCGGAGGCGGAGACCAGGAACGTCACCAGGGCGGCTTCGCGCCGGGCCGGATCGGCAACGGCGGCCTGGAGCGCGCCGCCGAAGGCGCCGAGCAGGGCGAGGCCGGCCACCGCCTCGATCAGCACCGGGGGCGCGACGGCGATCAGGGCGGTGGCGCCGCCGGCGAGCAGGCCGAACAGGATGTAGCCGGCGCCGGAGACCGCGGCGGCGACCCAGCGGCGCGCGGGGTCGGGGTGGGCATCGGGCCCGGCGCAGATGGCGGCGGTGATGGCGGCGAGGTTGACGGCGTGGCCGCCGAAGGGGGCGCTGACCAGGGTGAGCAGGCCGGTGCGGGTGAACAGCGGGCCGGGGGCCGGGTGGAAGCCGTAGGCGTTGAGCACCGCCATGCCGGGGATGTTCTGCGAGGCCATGGTGACCAGGAACAGCGGCAGGGCGATGCCGAGCAGGGTGGCGGGCACGAAGCTGGGCATCACCAGCACGGGTGCGGGCCAGAGTGCGGCGCTGCTGCCGGGCGGCATTGTGGTGGTGGCCAGGATCAGGGCGATGGCGACCACGACCGCCGCAGGCACTGCCAGCAGCCGGTTCAGCCGGGCCACCACCGCCCAGGTGACCACGATGGCCAGGCCCATGGCCGGGAATTGCGCCACCGCGCGCACCGGGGCCAGGCAGAGGCTGAGCAGCACGCCGGCGAGCATGGCATTGGCCAGCGGCGGCGGGATGGCGGCGACCGCGCGGCCGAGCGGGCGGAACAGGCCGGCGGCGACGATCAGCAGCCCGGTGGCCAGGAAGGCGCCGATGGCGGCGGGGAAGCCGCCCTCGACCATTCCGGTGCTGGCCAGCAGGGCGGCACCGGGGGTGGACCAGGCCACCGAGATCGGCATGCGGAACCGCTTGCTGAGCCAGATGCCGCCGATGCCCATGGCGATGGACAGCGCCATCAGGCCGGAGGCGGCCTGGGCCGGGCTGGCGCCGGCCGCGGCCAGGCCGCGCAGCACCACGGCGAAGGTGCTGGCGAAGCCGACGAAGGCGGCCAGTGCGCCCGCGGCCAGCGCCGGCCATAGGGAGCGGGTCACGTCAGGAAGCTGCGGGCTCGAACTGCGCCACCGCCAGCAGGCAGTCGGAGGCGGCGGCGAGCTGGGTGGCGCCGGTGGCCGGCACCACGTCGCGCGGGTTCAGCAGCACGCCGCCCAGCGCGCAGCGGCCGCGCAGCACCACCAGGAAGCGCTTGCCGGCCACGGCGGGCAGTTCCACCCGGCTGCTGGCCGTGACCAGGCGGTGCTTCCACAGGCCATGGCGCGACATGGCGTTCAGCACCAGGCAGTGCCCGGCCGGCAGGCGGCATTGCGCGGCCAGGTCGCCGGCGAAGGGGCGCGGGCGGAACGGCGCATCGACCACCATGGCCGGCGCCGCCTCGGCAAAGTCCAGCACGAAGCCGACGCCGCTGATCAGGGTGATGGTGCGGTCATGGCCGGTGTAGTCGGAGAACGGCGCGTCGCCGTCGAGCCAGGCATAGGCCAGCAGCCAGTCGGGCTTGCCGTCGTCGCCGATCGGGCCGGCGGCGATGTCGGCCTTGCGGCCGGCGCCGTTGGGCCAGGGGGATTTCTGGAGGTCGGCGAAGCGGATGGGGGTGGTCATGGTGCGGTGGTCCGCGCCGACTCCAGGCCGTGCCCGAAGGTGGAGGGGATGACGCCGCGGGCCGCGGCGGCGCGCTTGCCGAGCCACCAGCCGCCCTGGGCGGGGATGGCGCCGAAGCCGATCTCGGCGCCGAGCTTGCGGGCGGCGTCCAGCGGCCAGTTGGGGTTGTAGAGAATCTCGCGGGCGAGCGCGATCAGGTCGGCCTGGCCGGCTTGCAGGATCGCCTCCGCCTGGTCGGCGTGGACGATCAGGCCGACGGCCATGGACATGACGCCGGATTCGCGGCGGAGCTGTTCGGCGAATTGCACCTGGTAGCCGTAGGTCGCCGGGCCGGCGGTGGGCCGGCCGGTGATGCCGCCGCTGGAGCAGTCGATGACATCGACACCCCGGGGGCCGACGATGCGGGCCAGGGCGACGCTCTGGGCCGGGCCCCAGCCGGCGTCGTCCTCCACGGAAAGCCGCAGGAACAGGGGCTTGTCATCCGGCCATACCGCGCGGATGGCTTCCACCACCTCGATCACCAGGCGCATGCGGCCGGCTTCACTGCCGCCGTACTGGTCGTTGCGCACGTTGGCGCGCGGGGAGAGGAACTGGTGCAGCAGGTAGCCGTGGGCGGCGTGGATTTCCAGCACCTCGATGCCGGCCTGGTGGGCGCGGCGGGCGGCGTCGGCCCAGTGCTGCACCAGAGCGGGGATTTCGGCGATGGCCAGCGCGCGGGGGATGGGTTCGCCCTCGCCGCCGGGCAGCGCGGAGGGGGCGACGAGTTCCCAGGCGTTCCAGTCGGTGACGCCTTGGGATTCCGCGACGTCCTGGGTGAGAGGCTTGCCGCCTTCCCAGGGGCGGAACATGCGCGCCTTGCGGCCAGAATGGCCGATCTGCAGCGCGGGGACGCAGCCATGGGCGCGCATGAAGTCGGCCATGCGGCGGAAATGCGGGATGAAGTCGTCATGCCAGATGCCGAGGTCGCCGACCGTGCCGCAGCCGCGGCGCTCCACCTTGGTGGATTCGATGAACACCAGCCCTGCGCCCCCGGCGGCGAAGCGGCCGATATTCATCAGGTGCCAGTCGGTGGCGTGGCCGTGGAAGGCTGAATACTGGTGCATCGGGGCGACGACGATGCGGTTCTTCAGCGTGGTGCCGCGGATGGTAAGCGGCGTGAACAGCAGGGGATTCGGCATGGGGACATTCCGTGGTGTCGCCACAGGCTACCATGCGCCGGCCGGGTTGGAACCCGTGGCTTGCCGCGCGGCCGCCGGCGTTGGAGGATCGGGGCATGTGCGGGCGCTATGCGGCATTCCGGTCGGTGGACGAGATCAGGCGGCTGTTCGCCACGGTGAACCCGCCGGTGAATTTTTCCCCGACCTGGAACATGGCGCCGACGCGGCTGGCGCCGGTGGTGCGGCGGCATCCCGGCGAGGGGGCGCGGCACCTGGATCTGCTGGCCTGGGGGCTGGTGCCGCACTGGGCGAAGGACCCGGCCAAGGAACGCCGCCCGATCAATGCGCGCAGCGAGACGGCGGCGCGGCTGCCGATGTTCCGCGATGCCCTGGCGCGGCGACGCTGCCTGGTGCCGGTGGATGCGTTCTACGAGTGGCAGGCGAGCGAGGCGGGGAAGATCCCGACGGCGATTGCGCGCGCGGATGGCATGCCGATGGCGCTGGCCGGGCTGTGGGAGGGGTGGCGGGGGGCGGATGGCACGGTGTTGCGCACCTTCACCCTGCTGACCACCACGGCGTGCCCGGCGCTGGCGCATCTGCACGGGCGCATGCCGGTGATCCTGGAACCCGACGACTGGGCCCTGTGGCTGGGCGAGGCCGAGGGGGCGCATGCGGCGCTGCTGCGGCCCTCGGCGGCGGACTTGCGCACCTGGCGCGTGTCCACCAGGGTCAACAATGCCCGCAACGACGGGCCGGAATTGCTGGAGGAAGCCGCATGAAGATCACCGGGTTGGAGACCGCCATCCTGCATGTGCCGGAGGGCGATCCGCTGGCCGACATGCCGGAGGATGGCAACCGCAAGCGACCCTTCGTCACCCTGCGGCTGCGCACCGACGAGGGGATCGAGGGGATCGCGTTCACGCTGTATGGCGACGCGATGACCGGCGCGCTGCGGGCGGCGGTGGATGAGCTGGGCGCGCTGTGCATCGGCGAGGACCCGCTTCGCATCGAGCATATCGGGCGCAAGCTGATGGCCGCGGCCGGGGCGTCGTGCGGGCCCGGCGGGATTTTCACCCTGGCGGCGTCGGCGATCGACATCGCGCTGTGGGACATCAAGGGCCGCGCGCTGGGGCTGCCGCTGTGGAAGCTGCTGGGTGGGTTGCGCAACCAGGTGAACTGCTACGCCAGCGGGTCGCTGCGGCGCGGGCTTTCGGACGACCAGGCGGCGACGGCGGCGCACCGGCTGGTGGCCAAGGGGTTCCGGGAGATGAAGACCCAGATGGCGCTGCCGGGCAATCCCGCGCCGTCGGACGAGGTCCGGCGGATGCGGGTGGTGCGCGAGGCGATCGGGCCGGATGTGAAGCTGATGTGCGACATCAACCAGCGCTGGCGGCCGGAACAGGCGATCGATATCGGGCGGCGGTGCGAGGAATTCGGCCTGTTCTGGCTGGAGGACGTCGTCGCGCACGACGACTACCCCGGCATGGCGCGGGTGAATGCGGCGCTGTCCACCCCGATCGCCGGCGGCGAATACGTCTGGGGGATGGCGCCGTTCCGCCACCTGATCGAGGCGCGCAGCGTGGATATCGTGATGGTCGATCTGGTGCGGGTGGGCGGGATCACGGCGTGGATGAAGGTCGCCGCCCTGGCGGAGGCGTTCAACCTGCCGGTGGTGAGCCATCTGGCGCCGGAGTTGCACTGCCATCTGGTGGCGGCGGCGCCGAACGGGCTGACCGTCGAATACATGCCCTGGACCTTGGCGCTGTTCGAGGACACGCCGCCGGTGGTGGCCGGGGTGATGCAGTTGTGGGAGCGGCCGGGGCTGGGGCTGACGTTCGACGCGGCGGCGGTGAAGGCGTTTCGGGTGGGGTGAGGGCGGGCCGCGCGCTATGCCCTACGCCGGCGCCGGCGTGGTGCCATAGGCGTCGGCCATGTCCTCGATCTCGGCCAGCTTCTGGCCAAAGCGGGACCAGTCGTCGGCCTCGGCAATCGGCGCCCAGATGGCTTCGACCTCGTCGATCAGCATGGTGCAGGGGGTCGGGCGGCGGAAATACGGATGGTCCGGCCTGGCGTCCGGCGCGGGCCGGTAGCCGGCGAGGGCTGCGCGGACGGCTGCAAAACTTTCGTGGGCGTAGTGGGCGGCGGCGGGGCTTTTGGCGGCGCGGGCTTCGCTGGCCAGGCCGGTGTGCCAGTCGAACCAGGCTTGTTCAAAGGGAACCTGGCTGGCTTCGAGGAAGGTGGCGAAGGCGCGGGCCAGGGTGGCGTCGGAGTCTGGGTCGCGCGAGGACAGGGCGAGGCGGCGCAGGGTGGCGGTGGCGTATTCGGCGTGCAGGGTGGGCTCGAATTCGTCCAGCGTGGGGATCAGGGCGTCCTTGGCCACGATCGGCAGCAGGCTTGAGCCGAGTTGGGCGAGGTTCCACAGCAGGGCCTCGGGCTGGCGGCCATAGGCATAGAGGCCGTGATGGTCGAAATACGCGGCGGTGAAGGTGGGATCGCAGGTGGGCAGCCAGCGCCAGGGGCCGTAGTCGAAGCTTTCGCCGGTGATGTTGATGTTGTCGGTGTTGAGCACGCCGTGCACGAAGCCGGCGACCATCCATTGCGCGCCCATGCGCGCGACGTTGTGCATCACCTGGCGGTAGAAGGCGGCGGTGCGGGTTTCCGGCGCGTCGTGCCAGCGCGCGGGCATGTAGTGGCGGATGCTGTGGTCCACCAGGCGTTGCAGGCTTTCGGGATCGCGCAGATAGGCGCGGCGCTGGAAGGTGCCGATGCGGATGTGGGAGTGGGACAGGCGCACCAGCACGGCGGCGCGCGTGGGCGAGGGTTCGTCGTGGCGCTGGAGCGCCTCGCCGGTCTCGATCAGCGACAGGCTCTTGGAGGTGTTGACGCCCTGCGCCTCCAGCATGGCGGTGGCCAGCACCTCGCGCACCCCGCCCTTCAGGGTGAGGCGGCCATCGGCACCGCGCGACCACGGCGTGGTGCCGCTGCCCTTGGTGGCGAGGTCGAGCAGGCGATTGTCCAGGAGGTCGTGGAGTTGCGCGAACAGGAAGCCGCGGCCGTCGCCGAGGTCGGGGTTGTACGAGCGGAACTGGTGGCCGTGGTAGCGCAGGGCCAGGGGCTGCTCGAAGCTGCCGGGCAGCGGGGTGAAGCGGGCGAAATGGGCGATCCATTCGGCATCGCACAGCGTGTCCAGCCCGATGCGGGCGGCCCAGGCCTGGTTGCGGTGGCGCAGGATGGCGTGCGGGAAATCGGCCGCGGCAACCGCGTCGAAGAATTCCGGGCCAAGGGCGGCGTGGGCGGTGGAAGGGCGGTGGGGCATGCGGGAATCCCGGAAGCTCAGGTTTTCGGCCGGAAAAGGGCCAGCGCCAGCAGCGGCAAGGCGACGCCGATCGCGGTGGCGGTGATCAGCAGGATGCCGAGCTGGGCGTAGTCGCCGCGCCCGACGGTGAAGACCATGTTGAGGTACTTGGTCTGCAAGCTGCCGGCTACCAGGGCCAGGTTCATCAGCGAGGCCATCAGCGCGAACCAGGTGGCATGGCGGCCGGGCGGCGCGTAATAGGCAACCAGGGTCAGCAGCGGAATGATGCCGAGTTGGGCGAAGGGGCCGGCGGCGGCGGTGTCGATCAGGGCGATGGTGCGCGCGCCGAAGCCGAAATGCGCCTCGGTCCAGTGGTGGATGCCGTAGAAAAGCCCGATGGTGGGCAGCGACAGCGCGCCACCGGCGAGGGTCAGCCAGAACAGCACGCGGGCGACGGAATGGCGCGTCAGCTGATGGCGCAGCAGCCACAGCCCGACCACGGCGATGATCGCCGCGGTCTGGCGCAGATGGCCCATGAACGCCTCGTCGAAACCGAGTACGTCCAGCGTGAACCAGAACGCGCCGTCGCCGGCCGACGGGGTGGCGCGGAAGGCGAAGATGATGATCGAGGTGGCCAGGATGGCGCGGCGCTGTTCGGCCGGCAGGTCGGCGGTGACCAGGGCGAGCATGCGGATGATCACCGCCATCGACAGGACGAAGACGATTTCCTGGGCATAGGGGATTTCGGTGAGCGCGAGGATGATCACCACGGCGCCGAAGGCCAGGCCGCCGCCGAGGATGCGCCAGTCCGGCGCGTGGGGTTCGTGCAGCGCGTCCGACGCCACCACGGCGGCAACCAGGGTCAGGGCGGGGATGACAAGGCCGATCAGGAACACCGTCTCGCGCGACAGGAACTCGGCGATCCAGCCGGACAGGCCGGCGACCGAAAGCACACCGAGGGACAGGGCGAGGCGGCCGAGCAGCTGGACGGTGGCAAGCTCGGTCTTGACCACGGCACGGTCGCGCGCCGAGCCGTCGGGGTTGGTGCGGGGAACCACTTCGGTGGTCATGGCGTCGGCGACGACGTCCTGCAGCACCGTGCCGAGCACCAGCAGCAGGTTGCCGAGCATGTAGAGGCCGCCCGGCGAGAGGAACACAAGCCAGCCGCCGGCGGCGCCGGCCAGCACCAGCAGGCCGGCGGCCATCAGCGCGGCGCCGAGCACCAGGTAGGAGCGGCGCTGCGAGCCGGCCAGCGGAATGCTGTCGACCAGCTGGCCGAACACCATCTTGATGGTCCACGGCAGGCCGAGCCAGACCCCGAGGCTGGCCAGATCGGCCGGCGACAGGCGCAGGCTCTCCTTGACCCAGAAGTCGCGGCTGATGTCGATCAGGCCGAGCGCGCCATAGGCGAAATACACCACCAGCAGCGGCACCCAGGCGCGGCGGATGGCATGCAGCAGGTCCACCATGCCGAGCAGGCGTTGGCGCAGGAGGCTGGTGGGGGCTTGCGGAGCGGCCATGTGCCAGCGGTAGTCCGCTCAGTGGCAGTGCCGCAAGCCGGCGCCTCGGGCATTGCCGCAGGAAAGGGGGTTGGGCCGGCCGGGATCATCGCGCGGCGACGACGCCCGCCGGCGCCGAATTGCCGGAGGGGGCTCCGAAAACCTGCCCGCCAGACCCGCCATCGCACTTGGCCTTGCCGGATAGCCGGTCTAGCCTTCGCCCGGAATGGCGTGGCGCAAGGCTGCGGCTGGGTTTTTCTGGAGGGTGGAATGGCTTTCAGTCTGGATCGTCGTCGCTTCATCGCGGCCGGAGCCGCAGTCGCCGGCACCGCGCTTGCCCGGCCCGCCATCGCCCAGCCCGCCCGCAGCCGCGTCCTGCGCATGGTGCCACAGGCCAACCTGACCGCGCTCGACCCGATCTGGACGACAGCCTCGGTGACCACCGGGCACGGCTATGCGGTGTTCGACACGCTGTACAGCCTGGACTCCAAGCTCCAGCCGCAGCCGCAGATGGCCGAGGGGCACGAGGTTTCGGCCGACCAGCTGACCTGGCTGATCAAGCTGCGCCCCGGCCTGAAGTTCCACGATGGCGAGCCCGTGCTTGCCAGGGATTGCGTCGCCAGCCTGAGCCGCTGGAGCAAGCGCGACAGCTTCGGCCAGATCATGGCGCGCTTCGTCGAAAGCTGGGACACGGCCGACGACCGCACCATTCGCATCCGCCTGAAGAAGCCGTTCGCCCCGCTGCTGGACGCGATCGCCAAGCCCGCCTCGATGGTGGCCTTCATGATGCCGGAACGCCTGGCCAAGACCGACGCGATGACGCAGGTGACCGAGATGATCGGCTCCGGGCCGATGCGCTTCCTGAAGGACGAGTTCGATGCCGGCAGCCGGATGGCGTATGCGCGCAACGAGGCCTATGTGCCGCGCGACGAGCCGGCAAGCTTCATGGCCGGCGGCAAGCGGGTGCATTTCGACCGCATCGAATGGAAGATCATCCCCGACGCCTCCACCGCCGCCGCGGCGCTGCAGAGCGGCGAGGTCGACTGGTGGGAATTCACCCTGCCCGACCTCAATCCGCTGCTGAAGCGGACCAAGGACGTGACGGTGAAGCAGATCGACGCGCTCGGCTTCATCTCGATCCTGCGCTTCAACTGCCTGACCGCGCCGTTCAACAACGCCAAGCTGCGCCACGCCATTCTGGCCGGGCTCGACCAGGCGGACTACATGCGCGCGGTCAACGGCGACAACGTCGAATGGAGCCGCTGCGCCTCGATGTTCCCCTGCGGCACGCGCTATGCCACCGAGATCGGCGCGCCGCTGCTGAACACCAAGCGGGATCTGGCGAAGGCGCGCGAGGCGATCAAGGCGGCGGGCTACAATGGCGAGAAGATCGTCATCATCAACCCGGCCGATTTCCCCTCGATCGCCCCGCTCGGCGACGTGACCGCCGACCTGCTGAAGAAGCTCGGCATGAATGTCGAGCTGCAGACGATGGATTGGGGCACGCTGGGCCAGCGCCGCACCATGAAGGCGCCGGCCGACCAGGGCGGGTGGAACATCTTCCATACCTGGACCACCAGCGTCTCGATCTACAATCCGGGCCTGAACTACTATCTGCGCGGCCAGGGCAATGCCGGCTGGTTCGGCTGGTTCGAGAACGCCAAGATCGAGGCCCTGACCGACGACTGGACCCGCGCCAACACCGATGCCGAGAAGCAGGCCGTGTTCGACGCAATCCAGACCGAAGCCTGGGCGCAGACGCCGTTCGTGCCGCTGGGGCAGTATTTCCCGACCACCGCCTATCGCTCCAACATCGTCGATCGGATCGCGGCGACCAATGCGATTCCCTGGAACGTCCGCCGCATCTGAAACGGGAGGCCGCAATGCCCAACGATTCCCCCATGATGGCCACCATCCGCGGCAAGGTCTCCGCCGAGGAGTGGCAGGCCCGCGTGGACCTCGCCGCCTGCTACCGGCTGCTGGCGCGCTACAACATGGCCGACCTGACCGGCACCCATACCTCGCTGTCGGTGCCGGGCAGCGACAACAAGCATTTCCTGATCAACCCGCACGGCGTGCTGTTCGAGCGGGTAACCGCCTCCTCGCTGGTGAAGATCGACTGGGAGGGCAATCCGGTGATGCAGACGCCGTATCGGGTGAACCCGGCCGGCTTCATCATCCATTCCGCCATCCACATGGCGCGGCCGGATGCGCTGTGCGTGATGCATACCCACACCACGGCGGGGATGGGCGTTTCGATGCAGGCACAGGGGCTGCTGCCGGCAAGCCAGCATGCCTGTTTCTTCACCGGCAATATCGGCTACCACGACATCGATGCCATGGCCGAGGAGATCGGCGGGCGGGCGGCACTCGCCCGCGACATGGGGCAGTACCGGGCGCTGATCATGCGCAACCACGGGCTGCTGACGGCGGGGCGCACGGTGGGCGAGGCGTTCTGGCTGATGCACACGCTGGAGCGCGCGTGCCAGGCGCAGATCGCGGCCCTGGCCGGCGGCGGGCCGCTGTACCCGGTGACGGCACAGACCTCGGCGTGGTTCGGCGCGCTGCTCGGCGAGAAGGATTTCTCGCTCGACCGCGGCGAGCTGTCCTGGCCCGGGCTGCTGGACGTGCTGGATTCCGTTGATCCGTCGTTTCGGAATTAGGCAGAAGGGAAGGATGTTCCTTTTTGAAAAAAAGAACCAAAAAACTTCTGCTCCTTGGAGTGTGTGGGCACGCCGGTGCCACGCGATGAACCATGGATGAAGTCTTTTTGCTTCTTTTTCTTCAGAAAAAGAAGAGTCTTCCCTTCGCTTGAGTCGCTCGCGCTCAACTTCCGCCCACCATGCGCCGCACGTCGTGCAGCGTCGCCACCACGGCGACGCACAGGGCGCGGATTTCCGCCGTGGCATTGACGATGTCGGGCACCATCACGGTCATCATGCCGGCGGCATGGGCGGCGCGGACGCCGTTGTGGGAATCCTCGACGGCCAGGCAGTGCTGCGGGGCGATGCCGATGCCGGCGGCCGCGCGCAGGAACAGGTCCGGGCGGGGCTTGGAGTGTTCGACATCGTCGCGCGTCAGCACCACGGCGAAGCGGTGGCGCAGGCCGGAGCGGGCCAGATTCTCCTCGGCATTGGCGCGGGTGGCGGCGGTGGCGATGGCCATTGGCATGCGGGCGGCTTCGAGGTGGTCGAGCAGTTCGAGCGCGCCGGGCTTGATGCCGATGCCGGCGTCGAGCAGTTCGGTGCGGCGGGCGAGGTACAGGCGGCGATGCTCGGCATAGGGGAAGTCCTCGCCGAGATGGGCGCGCAGGCGGGTCTGGAAGTCGCTGCCGGGCAGGCCGACCAGGGTGTGGAGGAAGGCCTCGGGCAGCGGGAAGCCCAGCGTGGCGGCGGTCTCCAGGAAGGTGCGGATGTAGATGCTCTCGGTGTCCAGCAGGGTGCCGTCCATGTCGAGCACCACGGCGGCGGGGGTGCGGGGGAGTTGGGTCTGGCGCATCGGTGCAGCCTAGGCCACCATCCGGCCGAATGAAATCATCCGGCCGGATGGTGCGCCGCAAAAGCCGGGTTGCGCGGCGCGATCAGCCGAACTGGCCGGAGTCGACCCATTCCACCTTGATGATCGACCACCAGTCGGTGGCCAGGCCCGCCAGGATGTACTGGTAGGGGAGCCAGCCATAGCCGGCATCACCCCAGCCGGTGCCCCAGGAATTGCGGATCAGCAGGGCGCCGGTGGACTGCGGGCCGCCTTGGTTGGTGTTCTTGATCACCATCGCATCGTCGTAGCCCACGGCCATCACGGCATGGCCGCCCACCACCTTCTCGCTGGAGGAGGGATAGGGCAGCTTGCCGCCGTTGCTGCCTGCCTGGCTGTAGGACTGGTAGACGGTGAAGCCGAACATCGATGGCAGGCCGGCGGCGATGTTGGTCTTGATCCGCGCGAGCAGGTCGGGCTTGGCGGTGCCGGAGGGGTCGAGGCGGTAATATGTGATCGCCTGGTAATTGCCGGCGAAGGCGTAGCAGAAGGCGGTCGGGTCCTGATCGAAGGTGGCGACGTTGTAGGGCCAGTATTCTTCCGGGGGCACGCCGAACAGGGTCAGTGCCTCCATGGTCGAGCGCAGGAACGCGCCGGTGTCGCCGGTCAAGTGGAGCAGGTTGCGGGTGGCCTTGTAGAGGAACAGGCGCGAGGCATCGATGTGCTTGCCGAAGGCGCGTCGCTCGAAATACTCCACCATGCCGACGCCGGCATTGGCGGTGCAGGACCCGAGCGAGCCCTGGTTCTCGATCGGCGAGCACCAGGCGCGCAGGTCGGCCTTGGCCGCCAGCTTCTTCGACACGCCGGCGGCGCCGGCCTTGGCCAGCATCGCCTTGGGCGAGGTCTGGCCGAGGGCCTTCTGCTTGGTGCTCACGGTATCGGTGGCGGGGGTGTAGTCGCGGATGCTGGGATAGTCCGGCAGCCAGCCAAGCGCCGGCCGGTCAACGGTGTCGCTCATGGTGTCCTCCACTGGTTGGGCGGCAGGCGGGGCTGCAACCAAGTCCGTGCGAGGGGCTGGGCAAGGTGTGCCTGCCGCGACCGGACGCTACACCCCGGCGCCACCGCCGGTCGTAACGATCCGGTGATCCCGGCGCGCGCTGCCGCTCAGGCCGGCGCGCGGCGGGCGGCGGTCAGCTCCTCGGCAACCAGGAAGGCGAGTTCCAGCGCCTGGGCGCCGTTCAGGCGGGGGTCGCACAGGGTGTCGTAGCGTGCGGCGAGGTCGTCGTCGCCGATCGCCTGGGCACCGCCGGTGCATTCGGTGACGTCCTTGCCGGTCATTTCGACATGGATGCCGCCGGCATGGGTGGCCTCGGCGCGGTGGGCGGCGAAGAAGGCGCGGAGTTCGGCGAGGATGGCGCCGAAATCGCGGGTCTTGTAGCCGCTGCTGGCCTTGACGGTGTTGCCGTGCATGGGGTCGCAGCACCAGACTAGGTTGAGGCCTTCGGCCTTGGCGGCGCGGAGCAGGCCGGGGAGAACCTCGGACAGTTTCGCCGCGCCCATGCGGGTGATCAGGGTCAGGCGGCCCGGGATGTTGTCGGGGTTGAGGGTTCGGCAGAGGGCGAGCAGTTCATCCGGCTTCATGGTCGGGCCGACCTTCATGCCGATCGGGTTGCCGACGCCGCGGAGGAATTCGACATGGGCGCCGTCCGGCTGGCGGGTGCGTTCGCCGATCCAGAGCATGTGGGCGGAGCAGGCATAGCTGCGGCCGGTGAGGCTGTCGGTGCGGGTCAGCGCCTCCTCGTAGGGCAGCAGCAGGGCTTCGTGGCTGGTCCAGAAATCGGTTTCCGTCAGCGCCGGCTGGTTGGACAGGCCGCAGGCGGACATGAAGGCCAGGCTTTCGTCGATGCGCCGGGCGATGTCCTCGTAGCGCGGGCCGAGGGGGGAGTTGGCGACGAAATCGCGGTTCCACTGGTGGACGCGGTGCAGGTCGGCGAAGCCGCCCTGGGCGAAGGCGCGCAGCAGGTTCAGGGTGACGGCGGACTGGTAGTAGGCCTCGCGCATGCGCGCGGGGTCGGGCGTGCGGTCGGCGGCGGTGAAGGCGGGGCCGTTGATGATGTCGCCGCGGTAGCTGGGCAGGGTCTCGGCGCCGATGGTCTCGGAGTCGCTGCTGCGCGGCTTGGCGAACTGGCCGGCCATGCGGCCCAGCTTCACCACCGGCATGCCGGCGCCGAAGGTCATCACGACCGCCATCTGCAGGATGGTGCGGAAGGTGTCGCGGATCAGGTTGGCGTGGAATTCGCCGAAGGATTCGGCGCAGTCGCCGCCCTGGAGCAGGAAGGCCTTTCCGGCCGAGACGCGCCCCAGCGCGGAGGTGAGGCTGCGGGCTTCGCCGGCGAAGACCAGCGGGGGTGAGCTGCGCATTTTCGCTTCGGCGGCGGCCAGGGCGGCGGGGTCGGGGTAGACCGGCTGCTGGTGCGCCGTGTGGGCGCGCCAGGAGGCGGGGAACCAGCCGGCGGCCTGGGTGGGGGCGGCGAGGGTGCGCCCGGCCTGATTACGAATGGACATGTTGCACCTGTCGCGGTCCGGCCTTCGGCGTTGGCGGGGTGGCGGGACCGGTGAGGACGTCGAAATCGTCGGACATTGCAGTTCTCCTGTGGGGAGAAGCCGTGCCCTGGCGGGGATTTCGTGCCGATCGGAGGAGCAGGAACGCGAAAGCCGCCAGGGGATGGCGGCTTCGGTGAGTGCGTTATGTGCGCAGACCTATACCGCCGGGGTGTACCAGCGGTACCAAAATCGCGAGAGGGGCGATGTGGCGGGGTTGCGCATGAGGGAAGACTAGCCGAGGTTGTTCGCCGTTGCAAGCCCGTGGCGCGACGAAGCATGATGCGGTGCCGCCCGGAGTTGCCTGCATGCCTCGTCTGCCTTTCGTCTCCGCGCTGGCCATCGATTGGGGGATGCCCGGGACAACCATCCGCACGGCGGCGATCGGGGCGAACCTGTCCGCGGTGACGGCGGTGCGGTTTTCCGGACGCGGGGTGACGGCGCGGGTCCTGGCGGGGCGGGAGACGCGGCTGGAGCTGGCGATTACGATCGCGCCGGATGCGGCGCCGGGGCCGAGGGTGGTGCAGGCGGCGGGGCTTGCGCTGTTCCATGTGCGGGCGCCGGGCAGCGCCGGCGGGGCGTTCGGGATCGGGGCGCAGCTGATCTGATGCGGGCGGTGTGGTCGTTCTGGTCGGCGCCGTATCGGGAGCACTACCATCACACCTGGCCGAGCGAGAAGGCGCACCTGCTGGCCTGGATCCTGTCGGTGGGCGAGGCGAGCAAGCACTATCCCGCGACCGCGCTGTACACCGACAGCGCGGGCAAGCGGCTGCTGGTGGAGGGGCTGGGGCTGCGGTTCGGGCAGGTGGAGCTGGCGCTGGACGGGCTGGACGGATCGGATACGCACTGGTGGGTGCTGGGCAAGCTGGCGGCCTATGCCGCACAGACGGCGCCGTTCGTGCACCTGGACAGCGATGTGTTCCTGTGGGCGAGGCTGCCGCCGGCGATGGAGGCGGCGGGGATACTGGCGCAGAATCCGGAGTTCTTCGAGTTCCACGACCAGTCGCTGTACCGGCTGGATGCGTTCCTGGACGGGATCGGGCGGGATGGCGGGTGGATCCCGGAGGAGTGGCACTGGTATGCGCGGCGGCGCGGCAACGGGGCGGTGTGCTGCGGCATACTGGGGGGCTCGCAGACCGGGTTCATCCGGCACTACGCGCAGGCGGCCGCGGCGGTGATCCGTCATCCGCGCAACCAGGCGGCGTGGCCGAAGCTGGGGGTGCGGGACAACATCCTGGTGGAGCAGTATTTCCTGGCCGCCTGCCTGGAGTACCATCGGCAGGTTGCCGAGGCGGCCCATGCCGGGGTGGCGGCGGCGTATCTGTTCGAGTCGTCCCGCGCGGCATTCGATCCGGCGAATGCGGCGCGGGCGGGCTATACCCATCTGATCGGCGAGGCGAAGCGGAACCCGGAGATCGCGGCGCGGCTGGAGCGGCGGGTGCGGGCGGACTATCCGGAGCATTACGCGCGATGCCTGGCGCTGCTGGCGTCCGGGCGGGATTGGGGAGGATGGCGATGACCGGCGGTGCATGGGCGGCGGTGGTGGCACAGAAGGATCTGTGCCTGGACCTGATGCGCGAGATCGCGGGGGCCAATGCGCGCATCCTGCAACGCGCGGGGCTGGGCGCGGGGCTGGGCGCGGGGGTGGGCGCGGGGGTGTGGGCGCGGATGGGCGGGGAAGGATACAACTCGGTCTGCCGGGCCTGCCACGAACGGCGAAACGGCGGTGGGCAGCCGGACGCGTTCTTCGATGCGGTGTGCGCGGAGCCGGATATCGGCACGGTGTGCAAGCGCAAGTGGGAACTGGGCGAAACGCTGGATGCGTATCGGGCGGCGATCGTGGCCGTGTCCCCGGCGCCGGCCGACCATGATGCGCTGGAGCGGCTGGTGCGGCGCAGTGTCACGGCGCCGGACCGCACGCCGCAGGAGCTGGCGGATGCGCTGGCGCGGGCGATTGCGCTGGCGGAGGCGGCGGCGGATGCGCCGGCGGCGGCGGGGGGCGCGGCGCAGGTGGCTGGAGCGGGACCGAATGGGACGGTTCCGGCGTGGTTTCCGTTGGCGGGGGTGGCGTTCTCGGCGGTGACGGTGCTGTTCCTGATGTACCTGGTGGTGGTGGCGCCGCCGCGGGATGAGAGCCGGCGGGTGTTCGATGTGCTGATGGCGCTGTGCGTCGCCTCGGCCTCGGCGTTCCTGGGGGGCACGGCGGCGGCGCGGGGGAAGCTGCCGCTGTTCAAGGACTCGCCGGTGCAGTTCTCCGCCGTGGGCGGGGTGGCGGTGTTCGTGGTGGTGTTCCTGCTGATGCGCTACGCGGCGTGAGGTGACGGGTTTTATTTCGAATACGTAATATTTTGAGCGCGATCGGTCGGCGCGGTCCGCGGTCCTGTTGAAGGCAGAACCCATGGTGGCTTGCGGACGCGTCCATGGTGCAAGGCGGCCTGCGCCGCGGCCATGGCGGCGGGGATGGGCGCGCACGGGTGGGCGCCGGGCCGAAGCGGGGGTGTGCGCGCCAGGCGGTTCGCCGGCGCGGCGTGGGGGTGGGGCGTTGCGCGCGGCGTGACGGCACGCCGGCGCGCCGGGTGGTGCCGCAGGGGGGACGGACGATGGAGTCCGGGCGCGGGTTCGCGGCGGGGCCGGTCGGCATGCAAGTGGGCCGGCGCGGGAAGCTGGCCGGATTGCCAGAGCGCCAGCATATCGTCGAGGCGCGCGAACAGGCGGATCAGGCAGGCGAGGATCGCGGCGTGCAGCACCGCCAGCGCGCCGGGCCGGGTGGCCAGAACGGCGGATTCCGCGCGCATGTCGGCCAACAGGCCGGCAAGCGGCGGGGCCGCGGGGGGGTGGGGTGCTGCGTTCATGTTAGACATTATACATAACCGTTGGACCGCGGCAAGGGCTTTCTTGAGTTGCGGAACCGGGGCCCCCGTCGAGATGCCGGGATCGCGGGGCAAAGCAGACCCGCGGGTCGCGCCGGCGATCCGCCCGCCCCGTCGTGGGGCGAAGGGGAGCCGCACAGAACAACGAAAGGCGTTTTTGCCTCTTTTTGTTCACAAAAAGAAGTTCTTCTCCGCTGTCTTACTTCCGTTCTTGCGCCGCCCTGCGCCGTTGCAGCCAAGCGCCGATCCAGACCGCCAAGTACCGGCGCAAGTACAGCAGCGAGGCGACGACCCAGATGCCGAGCGCGGCGATGCCGAAATACCAGTTGAGGCTCATTGCCCCGCCCCTTCGCGCGCCGGCAGCGCGGCGCGCAGCGGAAACCGGACAGGGAACGGCGCGGGACGGTACATCGTTTGATCCTACCGCAAAATCCGCCCCAACCCCAGGGGTGCCGCAAAGGAAGGAAGCGCGTTCTTTTTTGAAAAAAAGAACCAAAAAACTTTCATTCCTTGGCCCGTGGGGCTCGGGCGGCGGACCACGCAGAACATGGAACAAAGTTTTTTTGCTTCTTTTTGTTCACAAAAAGAAGACCTTCCTTCCTGCCTTCCTTCCTGCCTGCCACCCTGCGGAACGGCACCGCCGCGCCGCTCATCCGAACAGCGTATCGGCCAGCAGCTTCACGTTCAGCACCACGATCACCCCGGCCACCAGCCAGGCCAGCGCCGCGATGCCGCGCGAGATCGTGAACACCCCCATCTTCCGCCGGTCGGATACGAAGCGCACCAGCGGGATCACCGCGAACGGCAACTGCATCGACAGCACCACCTGGCTGAGCACCAGCAGGCGGGTGGTGCCGGCTTCGCCATAGATGGCGGTCACCGCCAGCACCGGCACGATGGCAATCGCGCGCGTCACCAGCCGCCGCGCCCAGCCCGGCATGCGCAGCCGCAGGAACCCCTCCATCACGATCTGCCCGGCCAGCGTGGCGGTGACCGTGGAGTTCAGCCCCGAGGCCAGCAGCGCCACCGCGAACAGCACCGAGGCGATGCCCACCCCCAGCATCGGGCTGAGCAGCGCGTATGCCTCCTCGATCTCCGCCACCTCGGTGCGTCCGCCGGCGTGGAACACCGCGGCTGCCAGGATCAGGATCGCCGAGTTGACGAACAGCGCCAGCGTCAGCGCCACGGTGCTGTCCATGGTGGCCCAGCGGATCGCCTCGCGCCGCCCGGCCTCGTCGCGCGCATAGGCGCGGGTCTGCACGATCGAGGAATGCAGATAGAGGTTGTGCGGCATCACGGTGGCACCCAGGATGCCGATGGCGATGTAGAGCATGGCCGGGTTGGTCACCACCTCGCGCGACGGCAGGTAGCCGGCCAGCACGGCGGCCACCGGGGGGGCGGCGAGCGCGATCTGCACCGCGAAGCAGACGCTGATCACCACCAGCAGCGCGATCACGAAGGCCTCCAGGTAGCGGAAGCCGCGGCCCATCAGCAGCAGCACCAGGAACGCATCCAGGCCGGTGATCGCGGCGCCGGCCAGCAGCGGGATGCCGAACAGCAGCTTCAGCGCGATCGCGGTGCCGATCACCTCGGCCAGGTCGCAGGCGATGATCGCCGCCTCGCAGGCCAGCCACAGCATGAAGTTCACCGGGCGCGAATAGCTGTCGCGGCAGGCCTGGGCCAGGTCGCGCCCGGTGGCGATGCCCAGCCGCGCCGTCAGCGCCTGCAACAGGATCGCCATCAGGTTCGAGATCATGATGACCGAGAGCAGCGTGTAGCCGAACTGCGACCCGCCGGCCAGGTCGGTGGCCCAGTTGCCGGGGTCCATGTATCCCACCGACACCATGTAGCCGGGGCCGGAGAAGGCGAGGATCTTGCGCAGCCAGTGCCCGCCGCGCGGCACCGTCACGCTGGCATTCACCTCCGGCAGGCTGAGCTGCTGGCCATCGGCCAGCGCCCCCCATTGCTGAGCCTTGGCGCCCGGCGCCGCATCCCCCATCACGCCGTTCCCCATTTGCGATCCACCGCCATCCGCAGCCGCCACCCGAACATGTCTCCAGGGCACGAATATGATGCCAAGGCTACATCCTGACAAGCCCGCAACATGGCAGGCCCGCCACCTGCCGGGTCCGGGCGAACAAGCGGTTGCCCCGCCGGGCCGGTTTCGCCATGGTGCGGCCGACCCAGGAGCAGATCTTGCCACCCCGACCGGCCGCGCCCCCCCGCCCCGCCCCACCCGCCATGCCGGCCGCCCCCACCCAGGCCGGCCGCTTCGAGCAGGCGCGCCGGGTCCAGTCGATGGCGCTGCTGGAGGATTACGCCGAGCTGATCGCCGACCTGCTGGCCACCGGCGGCGAGGCGCGGCCAACCGATATCGCCCGCCGCCTCGGCGTGACCCACGCCACCGCCATCAAGGCGATCACGCGGCTGAAGCGCGAGGGCCTGGCCACCGCCCAGCCCTATCGCGGCGTCTTCCTGACCGAAGCCGGCGAACATCTGGCCGCCCGGGTCAAGCTGCGCCACCGCCTGGTGGTCGATCTGCTGCGCGCCGTCGGCGTGCCGGCCGAAGCCGCCGAACAGGACGCCGAGGGTATCGAGCACCACGTCAGCGACATCACGCTGCAAGCCTTCGCGCGCTACCTGAAATCCCGCAGATAGCCGAACCCGGCGCTGCGCCTTGAATGAATGAAAGTTTTTGCTTCTTTTTTCAAAAAGAAGCGCTGTTCTTTTTTGAAAAAAAGAACCAAAAAACTTTCATTCATAAGAGCAATGGATTTCAGCCGGCCATTGGGGGCATCGTCGGGAACCGCGCGGCACCCTCGGGGAACGCCACCCAGGGCTGGGCGCTGGCGCAGTAGATGTGGGTCTTGCCTTCGAAAACGCCGGGATCGTCCAGCGTGCCGGCCTCGATCATCACCACCCCGGCCATGACCGTCGCCTCGGAGGTCAGCCGGCTGGCGCAGACCGGGCAGAAGGTGGTGATCACGTCCTTGCCGCTGTCGCCCTTGTGGCGGAACTCGCCGGTCCTGCCGGTGATCGACAGCGCCGGCTTGGGGACGGCGATCACGCAGGAGAACGCGCTGCCGGTGTGCTTCTGGCAGTTGGTGCAGTGGCACACGCCGGAGAAGATCGGTTCGGCCGTCGCCGCGTAGCGCACCGCGCCGCACAGGCAACCACCCTTGAATTGAGCCATCGTCGCCTCCCTCGTTCGTGGTCAGATGATGTTCTTCCGCTTCAGGCTGGCAAAGGTCGCGTTGTCGATGCCCAGCAGGTCCTGCAGCACCTCGCTGGTGTGTTCGCCCAGCAGCGGCGGGGCGATGCGGTAATCGGCCGGCGTCTCGGACAGGCGCACGGGATTGGCGATCACGGTCACCGTTTCGCCGCTGGAATGCTTCATCTGCACCTCCATGCCGCGCGCCTGCACATGCGGGTCGTCGAACACCTGGGCCAGCGTGTTGATCGGCCCGCAGCCGATCTTCAGCGCCTCCAGCTTCTCCACCCACCAGCCGGTGGGGTGACGCTGCATCACCGGGGTCAGCGTGTCGGTCACCAGCTGGCGATTGGCCACCCGCGCCGGGTTGGTGGCGAAGCGCGGATCGTCCAGCAGGTGCGACAGCGCGAAGGCATCGCAGAACCGCTTGAAGGTGGCATCGTTGCCGACCGACAGCACCATGTAGCCATCCTGGGTGGGGAACACCTGGTACGGCACGATATTGGGGTGCTGGTTGCCCAGCCGCGCCGGGTTCTCCCGCGTGGCCAGGAAGTTCATGCCCTGGTTGGCCAGCCACGCCACATGCGTGTCCAGCATGCCGATATCCACCTGCTGGCCCTGCCCGGTCTTCTCGCGGTGGCGCAGGGCCGCCAGGATGCCGATGCAGCCGTACAGCCCGGCGAACAGGTCGGCCACCGGCACGCCCACCTTCTGCGGCAGCCCGCCGGGCTCGCCGGTCAGGCTCATCACGCCGCCCATGCCCTGGATCAGGCTGTCATAGCCCGGCCGCGGCGCGTACGGCCCGGTCTGCCCGAAGCCGGTGATGGAGCAGTAGATCAGCCCGGGAAACTCCGCGTGCAGCTCCTCGTAGCCCAGGCCGTACTTGGCCAGCGCGCCGACCTTGAAGTTCTCCACCAGGATGTCGGTGTCTTCCAGCAGCCGCCGCACGATCGCCTGGCCCTCGGGCGTGGCGATATCCAGCGTCACCGAGCGCTTGTTGCGGTTCACGCCGATGAAATAGGCGCTCTCCTCGGTGCCCGGCATCACCGGCGGGGCGAAGCCGCGGGTGTCGTCGCCGCTGCCCGGCCGCTCGATCTTGATCACCTCGGCGCCGAGATCCCCCAGCATCTGGGTGCAGGTGGGCCCGGCGAGCACCCGCGTGAGGTCGAGAACCCGCAGGCCTTTGAGCGGTCCGTGGGCGTCCTTGGTCTGCATGCGCTGATGGTCCATCCTGGCGGTCGGGAAAGGGGCGCCACCCTAGAGGGATGCAGCGCGCAATTGCAACGCCGCGCGGCTCAGAACGGCAGCGCGCGCCACACCGCCCGCTTCGCCCGCCCGGCCAGTGCCCGCGCGTCATCGACCGCCGCGCGCGCCAGGCTGCGCGCCCGCGCCAGCCACAAGCCGGAGTCGTCCAGCTCCACATCGCCCGCCCCCACCCGGTTGCCGCCCAGCCGCACCGGGCCGCCGGCCAGGTTGTGCACCAGCACCGCCGGCCGGCCGGTGGCGTTGGCAAGCGTGGTGTCGCGCACCTCCAGCGCCCCGCCATCGCCCCACAGGTGGCGCCGGGCGATGGCGATGTCGGGCGGCGCGGAGTGCGGCCCGCGCGCGAACCGGCTGCCGCGCACCAGCAGGCTGCCGCCGCCCACCGCCAGCATGCGCTGCGAGGCGCCGTCCGCGCCGTCGTCGAAGCGGCTGTCCAGCACCTCCACCCGCGCCGCCGCCGCGCGCACCACGTCGCAGGCGCGGGTGGCCAGGAACGCGCTGCGCTCGATCCGCAGCACCGCCACCGCGGCCGCATGCAGCGTGGCCACACAGCTTTCGCCGCGCATGGCACCGTTGCGCTCGAACGTGCTGTCCGCGATCGCCAGCGTCCCCGCCACGCCATCGGCCACCAGGATCGCCGACTGGTTGTCCACGAAGCGGCTATCCGCCACCGTCAGGTCCGCCCCCTCGGCGCGGATGCCGGCGCCATTGCCATCGGGCACGCGGGCGCGGGCGAAGGTCAGGCGGCGGATCGTCACCCCGCGCCCGCCCACCACGAACACCGCCTTGCCCTGGCAGGTCGTGTCGGTCAGCACCGCCGGCGTCGCGGGGTCGTCGGGCCCGGCGATGGTCAGGCGGTCCTGCCGCCACACCGCGCAGTCGTAGTATTCGCCCGGCGCGATCGCGACGGTATCGCCATCCCCGGCCACCCGCGCCGCCTGGCTGGGCACCGCCAGCGCCTCGCCCGGCCCCACCTTCAGTACCGCCGCCATCACCGGCTCCGCCGCCAGAAGCCCGGCCAAGACGGCAACCACCGCGGCGGCGAAGAAATTCATTCCTGCGCCTTCAGCTCCATCCCGGCCAGCGCCTCCGGCAGCTTGGCCAGCGCGGTATGGTCCTGCCCCGGCCCCAGCATCGCCGCCGCCGCCGCCCACAGCTCGCGGCACTGTGCCGCGAACGGCGCCGGCACCGCCCCGCCGCGCGCCATCTCCAGCGCAATGGACAGGTCCTTGACCATCAGCTCCAGCGAGAACCCGGAATCGAAGCCGCGCGACAGCACGAACTGGCGGAACTTCTTCTGGGTGGAATTGTTCATCCCGGTCGAGGCGTTCAGCACATCGGTCATCAGCCCGGCATCGAGCCCGAATTTCTGCCCGATCAGCAGCGCCTCGATGCCGATCAGGAAACCGCCGGCGGACACCAGGTTGTTCAGCGCCTTCATCGCCTGCCCGGCCCCCACCTCGCCGCAGCGCGTGATGGTGGCCCCCATCGCCGCCAGCACCGGCCGCGCCCGCGCGATCGCCTCGGCGGGTCCGCCGACCATGATCGCCAACTCGCCGGTGCGCGCGCGCGAAACCCCGCCGGACACCGGCGCGTCGATCAGCACCGACCCCGCCGCCGCCACCCGCGCCGCCAGCGCCTGGGTCACCGCCGGCTGGCCCGAGGTCATGTCGATCACGATGCTGCCGGGCTTCAATCCCGCCAGCACGTTGTCCGCGCCATCGGCCAGCACCGTGGCGACATGCGCGCTGGTCGGCAGCATGGTCACCACCACGCCCGACGATGCCGCCAGCTGCGCCAGCGTGTCCGGCGCGGTTCCGCCCAGTTGCTGGACGAAGTTGTTCGCCACCTCGCGCCGCGCGTCGGCCACCGCAACGTCGAACCCGCCATTCACCAGGTTCGCCGCCATCGGCCAGCCCATGTTGCCGACCCCGATGAAGCCGACCCCGATGAAGCCGACATCGAGCGCGTTCGCGCCTTCGCTGCCCTGGGGGTTCATTTGGCATCCATCTCCTTGAACACCCCATCGGCCACCTTGAACGCGTCCAGCCCCGCCGGGATGCCGGCATAGATGCAGGCCTGCAGCAGGATCTCCTTGATCTCGTCCCGGCTCACCCCGTTGGTCAGCGCGCCCTTCAGGTGCAGCCGCAGCTCGTTCGGCCGGTTCAGCGCCGTCAGCATGCCGAGGTTCAGCATCGAGCGCGTCTTGCGGCTCAAGCCGGGGCGGGTCCACACCTCGCCCCAGGCGTATTCGGTGACCAGCTTCTGGAAGTCGACCATGAACTCGCTGGCATTGGCGATCGAGGCATCCACGTATTCGCCGCCCAGCACCGCGCGCCGCACCTCCAGCCCCTGCTGGAACAGCTTGGACGAGAACTCCGCCCGCCGCTTCGGCGCCCGCTTGGCGCCCGACCCGGCACCGGACTTGGCCGTCTTCTTCGCGGCTGCCTTGGCCGCCGGCTTGGCGGCGGCCCGCTTCGTGGTCTTCGCGGCGGCTTTTGCCATGTCGCATCTCCTCCCGTCGTTCAAACTTGCCCCCCAGGGATTGCCAGCCGGCGCGGCAATCGGCAAGCAGAATGCAAAATCGAGGAGGCAAGCCGATGTCCACGCCGCTCTACGAGGTCTTCGCCCTGCGCTACGCCCATCTCGCCGACCGCAACCAGGGCAGCAACCTGATCTTCCCCGACGACCACACCGCGCCGATGCCGCTCGACTTCTTCGTCTGGGTGGTCAAGGGCGGCGGCCGCACCATCCTGCTCGACACCGGCTTCGACGCCGACAGCGCCAAGCGCCGCGAACGCAGCTGGATCCGCTCGCCGATCGACGCGTTGCAGAGCGTCGGCGTCACGGCCGAGGACATCCGCGATGTCGTCCTGAGCCACCTGCACTGGGACCACGCCGGCCACTGGCACGAGCTGCCGAACGCGAAATTCCACCTCCAGGACGCCGAGATGGACTACGCCACCGGCCGCTGCATGTGCCACGAGCCGATGCGCCGCCCCTTCGACATCGAGCAGGTCTGCACCGCCGTGCGCTTCGTCTATGACGAGCGCGTGAAATTCCACGACGGCACCGCCGAGATCGCGCCGGGCATCCACGTCCACCGCGTCGGCGGCCATTCCAAGGGGCTGCAGATCATGTCCGTGCCCACCGCGCGCGGCACCGTCGTGCTGGCGTCCGACGCCGCGCATTTCTGGCACAATATCCGCCGCCGCTCGCCCTTCGTGCTGCTGCACAACCTGCAGGCCATGATCGAGGGCTGGGAACTCTGCGAGCAGCTTGCCGACGGGCCGGACCACATCATCCCCGGCCACGACCCCGCGGTGCTCGCCCGCTTCCCCGCGCTGCCGGGGGATCCCAATACGGTGCAGCTTCATTTGGCGCCGAGAGGGTAAGCAAGATGTTCTTTTTTGAAAAAAAGAACCAAAAAACGTTCATTCCGAAGAAGTGGATGAAAGTCTTTTTGCTTCTTTTTCTTCAGAAAAAGAAGACCTTCCTTACTGCCGTGTGACACCCATGCGCCGCTGGCTTCTCCGCCTCTGCGCCGGCCTCTTCGCATTGCTGCTGCTCGCAGCCGTCGGGGTTGCCGCCGCGCTCTGGCACAGCCTGCCCGGCGGCAGCCACAGTGCCGCCATATCCGGCCTGGTCCAGGGCGCCAGCGTGGAGCTGGACGACCACGCCATCCCGCGCATCCAGGCCGCCAGCCTGCGCGACGCCGCCGCCGTGCTCGGCTACCTGCACGCCCGCGAACGCATGTTCCAGATGGACCTGATGCGCCGCGCCGCATCCGGCGAGCTGTCCGAGATCGCCGGCCCCGCCACCCTGCCCAGCGACCGGCTGATGCGCACCCTGGGCCTGCGCCGCAGCGCCGAGGCCGCCGCCGCCCGGCTCGACGCCGAAACCCGCGCCATGCTGGCCGCCTATGCCGCCGGCGTGAACGCCTGGATCACGGACCGCGGCCGCTTCGCCGCCGCCGAGTTCATCCCCCTCGGCGCCCCGCGCCCCTGGACGGTGGTGGACTCGCTGCTGTGGGCCAAGACCATGGGCCTCTACCTCTCGGCCAACTGGCGCACCGAACTGGCCCGCGCCCGGGGGTCCGCCGCGCCCTGGCCGCCCACCGGCGCCACCGCCGCACCCCATGCCGCCCTGGACCCGGCGCTGGCCGAGACCGCGCGCCGGTTGCTCGCCGCGCTGCCGCGCTTCCCCGCCCCCTTCACCCTGCCGGCCACCGCCAGCAATGCCTGGGCAGTGGACGGGGCGCACTCCGCCACCGGCGCCCCGCTGCTGGCCGGCGACCCGCATCTCGGCTTCGCCATGCCGGGCGCCTGGTACCTCGCCCGCATCGACACGCCCGAGGGCAGTCTGGCCGGCGCCACCGCCCCCGGCGTGCCGATGCTCGTCATGGGCCACAACAGCCGCATCGCCTGGAGCTTCACCACCAACGGCGCGGACGTGCAGGACATCTTCGTCGAAACCCCGGCCGGCCCGGACCTGTACCTCGCGCCCGGCGGCCCCCGCCCCTTCCTGCGCCGCGAGGAACGCATCCGCGTGCGCGGCCAGCCGGACCAGGTGCTGACGGTGCGCGAAACCCGCCACGGCCCGGTGATCAGCGACCTGGTGGCACCCGACGGCCCGATCCTGGCCGTCGAAATGGCCAACCTCGCCCCCGACGACACCTCCGCCGCCGGGCTGCTGGCGCTGAACCGCGCGCCCGACCGCGCCGCCGCCGGCCAGGCCGCCGCCGCCATCAACGGCCTGGTGCAGAACATGATCGTGGCCGACCGCCAGGGCATCGCCCTGTTCGTCACCGGCCGCGTGCCGATCCGCCGCGGCGGCGACGGCAGCCGCCCGGCACCGGGCGCCGATGGCAGCCACGACTGGACCGGCTGGGCCGCCGGCGCCGCCCTGCCCCGCGTCGTCGATCCCCCCAGCGGCCGCGTGCTCAACGCCAACGAGCGCGTCGCCCCGCCCGATTTCCCGGTCTTCCTCGGCCGCGACTGGAACGACGACTATCGCGCCCGCCGCATCCGCGAACTGCTCGCCGCCACGGCGAAGCCCACGCTGGACAGCTTCGAGGCCATGCAGGTGGACACCACCAGCCTTTTCGCCCGCGACGTCCTGCCCCGCCTGCTGGCGCTCGACCTGCCCGACGCCCCGTCCCGACAGGTGCGCGCGCTGTTGCAGGGCTGGGACGGCGCGATGGCCGAGGACGCGCCGCAGCCGCTGCTGTTCAATGCCTGGATGCAGGATTTCGCCCGCCTGCTGGCCGCCGGCGACGGCGCGGCACCCTGGTGGCAGCTGGTCGGCGCCGCGCTGTCGCCGGGCGGCGCCGCCCTGTGCGGCGGCCCCGAACGCTGCGACACGTTGCTGCGCCAGGCCCTCCAATCCGCCACCACCCGCCTCGCCGCCGCCTATGGCCCCGAGCCCGCGGCCTGGCACTGGGCCACCGCGCACCAGGCGGTGTTCGCCCACCCGCTGCTGCGCCACGTGCCGCTGCTGGAACGCCTGGCGGTGCTGCGCGTGCCGGTCGGCGGCGATGCCACCACGCTGCTGCGCGCCAATCCCGGGCGCGATCTCGAAGCCGTGCACGGCGCCAGCTACCGCGCCGTCTACGACCTCGCCGAACCCGACCGCAGCCGCTTCATCGTCGCACCGGGCCAGTCGGGCCACATCCTGCTTGCGGCATCGCACAACCTGGCGGCACTCTGGCGCCACGGCGCGCTGCTCACCCTGGCGGCAAAGCCGGACCATGTCCGCGTCCGCATCATCCTCACCCCGCAGGCAGGCCCATGATCCCGCCCGGCTACCGTCGCGACGACGCCTTCGAGGCCGCCCTGACCTGGCACGTGCTGCGCCGGCGCGTGGTCGCCAGCCTGATCGATCTCGTGCTGTGCCTGCTGCTGGCCGGGCTGTTCCTGCTGTTCGGCCTGGTGCTCGGCGTGCTGACGCTCGGCCTCGGCTTCGGCGTGCTGGCACTCCTGCCGGCCATCCCGGTGCTCTACAACTGGCTGTTCGTCGCCGCCATGTCGGCCACGCCCGGCCAGCGCATGATGGACCTGGCGGTGCGCCGCGACGACGATCTCGGCCCGCCCGATGGCATCCAGGCGCTGGTCTGGGCGCTCGGCTTCGCCCTCACCCTGGCCCTCACCGGCGGGCTGCTGTGGCTGCTGGTGGTCCTGCTGACCGAACGCAAGCGCGCCCTGCACGACATCGTCCCCGGCCTCGTGGTCGTGCGGGTCGCGGCATTGACCCCGTCGCCGCCCTCCTGGAACATGCCCGGCGGAGGACCCACCAACCGATGAGTTTCAAGCCGCCGCGCCGGCCGCAATTCTTCTACACCACCGCGCCCCTGCCCTGCCCCTATGTCGCCGGGCGGACGGAACGCAAGGTCGTCACCGAGATCACCGGCGTGGAGGCGGAAACCCTGCACGACAAGCTGTCGCGCGCCGGCTTCCGCCGCAGCCACAACATCGCCTATGCCCCGGTCTGCCCCGGCTGCGCCGCGTGCATCGCCATCCGCATCCCCGTCGCCGGCTTCCGGCCCGACCGCTCCCTGCGCCGCATCGCCCGCGCCAATGCCGCCGTCCAGGGCTTCCCCGCCGCCGCCCGCGCCAGCGCCGAGCAATACCAGCTGTTCCAGCGCTACCAGCAGGCCCGCCACGGCGACGGCGACATGGCGACGATGAGCTTCTACGACTACCGCGCCATGGTCGAGGACACGCCGATCGAAACCTGGCTGGTCGAATTCCGCGACCCCGACGACAGCCTGCTCGGCGCCTGCCTGACCGACCGCCTCGGCGACGGCCTGTCGGCGGTCTATTCCTATTTCACCCCCGAGCTGGACCGCCGCTCGCTGGGCACCTACGCCATCCTGTGGCTGGTCGAACGCGCCCGCGCGCTGGACCTGCCCTACGTCTATCTCGGCTACTGGGTGCCGGAGAGCCGCAAGATGGCCTACAAGGCCCGCTTCCGCCCCTGCGAGATCCTGGTCGGCGGCAAATGGCGCCCACTCGAGGACGCCGACCTGGCCCACGGTCCCCAGCCCCGCGCGGCACTCCTGCCGGTGGCGTAGCGGGCAAGAACCAAGGCCAGCAAGCTCTTCTTTTTCCGAAGAAAAAGAAGCAAGAAGACTTCATGAACCGCCTGACACCGGCACGTGCAGCCGCGCAAAGCCAAAGTGCGGAAGTTGCGTGGTTCTGTTTTTCAAAAAAGAACCCGCTTCCTACCCCACCGGCAGCGCCACCCAGCGGTCGCCCGCGGCCGTGCGGACCAGCACCAGCACCTTGGTCTGCCCGGCGGCATGCGCGCGCTCCATCCTGCTCCAGAACTCCCGCACCGAACTGACGGGATCGCGATGCACCATCAGGATCGCATCACCCGCCAGCAGCCCCTGCTCGGCGGCCGGGCTGAACGGCTCGACGGTGGTCAGCAACAGCCCCGGCTGGTCCTCGGTCAACTTCAACCTGGTACGCGCGTCGCTGTTCAGGCTTGCCAGGCCCAGCCCCAGGTCGCGCCCATCCGCCGCCGGCTTGTCCAGGCGCGCCGGGCGCGTCAGCGTGTAGCGGATATCCTGGGGGTTGTCGGCGATCTGCACCTTGACCACCATCTCGCGCCCGTCGCGCCAGATCGTCAGCGCCGCGATCGAACCCACCTGATGCTGGCCCACCTGGCGGTTGAAGATGCGCGCGTCGGCCACTTCCTCCCCGTCCACGGCGGAGATCACATCGCCCGGCCAGATCACCTTGGCCAGCGCGGGATGGTCAGGCTCGATGCTGGTCACGATCACCCCGCGCCCGCCCGGCAGCCCCACCGCCTCGGCCACCGCCTTGGTCACCTTCTGCACCTGCACCGCCAGCCAGCCCATGCGGATGCGGTCGTATTTCAACAGCCGGTTGACCACGAACTGCACATCGTTGGACGGAATGGCGAAGGCGATGCCGACCGAGCCGGAGGTATCGCTGGTGGTGCCGATCGCCGAGTTCACGCCGACCACCTCGCCCGCCAGGTTGAACAGCGGCCCGCCGGAACTGCCGGGATTGGTCGAGGCATCGGTCTGGACATAGTCGTCATAGGGGCTGGAGTTGATGTCGCGGTCCAGCGCGCTCACGATGCCCATCGTCACCGAACTGCTGTAGCCCAGCGGGTTGCCGATGGCGATCACCGGCATGCCCTGGCGCAGCTTGAAGCTGTCGCCCCACCGCACCGCCGGCAGCGGCTTGGCCGGCGTCACCTTCAGCAGCGCGATGTCCACCACCGCCGCGGCAAACACCGTGGCGCCCAGGCTGGTGCCGTCGCTGAACGTCACGGTGATCTCGTCGGCCTTCTCGATCACGTGGCGATTGGTCAGGATCACCCCGGCGGGGTCGATGACGAAACCGGAACCCAGGCTGCTCCGCCGCGCCGCGGGCGTGTTGGCGGCGCCCGATGCCGGCTTCTCGTAGCGCACGGTGGAGATGTTCACCACGCTGGGCAGCAGCTCGGCCACCAGCGCGGGCACATCGACCGCGGTGACCGGGGCCGAGCGGTAGCTCTGCGCGTGCCCGGCCGGCGACACCCGGACAATGGCCAGGCCGACGACGATCATCGCAGCGACTGCCGAAACACGCAGGAACCGCATCGGCACCATCCGACGTATGGGGGGAGAGGAACGACACGGCCGCGACGGTCACCCCGCCGCGGCCGCGCCGGCTGGAACGGGTCTTAGCGCAGCTTCGGCGCGCCGGCACCCTCGCCCACGGTCTTGCGCACCGAAGCGCCCTCGCCCTCGGTCTTGCGCACCGAAGCGCCCTCGCCCTCGGTCTTGCGCACCGAAGCGCCCTCGCCCTCGGTCTTGCGCACCGAGGCGCCTTCGCCCTCGGTCTTGCGCACCGAAGCGCCCTCGCCCTCGGTCTTGCGCACCGAAGCGCCCTCGCCCTCGGTCTTGCGCACCGCGGCGCCCT
>JADLHF010000169.1 GCA_020848935.1 Acetobacteraceae bacterium | reverse complement strand
GGCCCGATCGCGCCGCCGCTGTTGCCGCCGACCTGGAACAGCGACTGCGCGAACCCGTACCGCCCGCCCGAGGCCATGCGCGCCACCCGCGAGGATTCCGGATGGAACACCGCCGAGCCGACGCCGACCAGCATCGCCGAGACCACCACCATCGGGAATGAATGCGCCACCGACAGCATCAGCAGCCCGACCAGCGTGAACCCCATGCCGATCGGCAGCGACCACGGCATCGAGCGCCGGTCCGACGCGATGCCCACCAGCGGCTGCAACATCGAGGCGGTAAGCTGGAACGCCAGCGCGATCAGCCCGACCTGGGTGAAGTTCAGCCCGAACTCCGCCTTCAGCAGCGGATACAGCGACGGGATCAGCGACTGCATCATGTCGTTCAGCATGTGGCAGAAGCTCAGCGCCACCAGCACCGGCAGCGCGGTTGCCGAGGCGGACATCGGGACCGTCGGTGCGGCGGCCAGCGCATTGGCGGACGGATCGGCGGCGTCGGAGACGGCTTTCTGCATCTGGCTCATCCGGCGAAGGGGGATCGATGCCACTATGCCGGCATTCGCCGCGCCCCGACCAGCGACGCCACGGCAGCCCTGCCCCCCGCGCCCTACCAGCCGGGCCAGCGCCGGGTGCGCTGCGCCTCCTGCGCCGGCGTCAGCGCCCGCGGTCCGTTCGCCACCTCGGTATAGGGCGCGCCCAGCGCCTCGGGATTGGTCCAGCAATCCACCACCCCCAGGCTGCGGGTGCACACCACCGGCTGCGCCGGCGCCGCCTCCTGCGCCGCGCAGTAGGATTTTCCGGCATCCAATCGCACCAGCGAGCAATCCTTCCCGGTGATCGCCGAGACCACCACATCCGGCAGTGTCCGCCCGATCACCGGCACCGCGGCCACGCTGGCACCGGCCAGCGCCCCGGCGGTCTCCAGGCATCCGGCCAGCGGCAGAAGGATCGACAGGATGGCGAGGGCGCGGAGCATGGCCCATCCTGGCGCGCAAAAATGAACAGGGCGTGATGGCGGACGGCACGTCCCCCCATGCCGGCCGCAATGGGTAAAGTTTTTTTGCCTCTTCTTGTTCACAAAAAGAAGACCCTCCCTCGCATCCACCCCCGTTTGCCCCGGCACCGCGCCGCCGCTATGGTCCGGCCCGCCCGAGCGACCGAAAGGACCAGCGTGCCCGACATCTTCGACGAGGTCAGCGAGGACCTGCGCGCCGAACGGGCGCAGCAGGTGCTGAAGAAGTACGGCGGCATGATGGTGGCCGCGGCCGTCTTGGTGCTGGTGGCAACGGCGGCCTTCCAGGGCTGGCGCTGGTACCAGGCGCGCGAGACCGCGCGGATCGCCGACATCTACATTGCCGCCCTGCGTGCCGCCGACCAGCCGCCCGGCGCCGAGCGCGACGCCGCCCGCACGCAGCTCGACCAGGTGGTGGCCGAGGGCGACAGCGGCTACCGCAGCCTCGCCCGGCTGCGCGAGGCCGCGCTGAAGGCCGATGCCGGCGACCTTGCCGGCGGGCTGGCGATGTTCAACCAGGTCGCCACCGACCGCGCCGCCGATCCGATTCTGCGCGACCTCGCCACCCTGTACTGGGTCACCCGCCAGATCGACTCCGGTGACCCCGGCCTCCTCCTGGCCCGCATCGGTCCGCTGGCCGCGCCCGACCACCCGCTGCGCGCCCTGGCCGCCGAGGCCCAGGCGCTGCTGGCAATCCGCCAGGACAAGCCCGACACGGCGCGCGACATCCTCAAGCGCCTCGCCCAGGACGTGACCGCGCCAGACGGCGTGCGCGGCCGGGCCAATGGGCTGCTGGCCCAGCTCGGCGCCCCTTCCGGCAGTGGAACCGCGCCATGACCGCAAACACCCGCCACCCCGCCCTGGCCCGCCGCGCCGCCCTGCTGGCCGGGCTCGCCGCCCTGCCGGGCTGCTCGATCTACGACTCGATCTTCGGCACCGACAAGAAGAAGCTGCCCGGCGAGCGCCAGCCAGTGCTGGTCGGCGGCCGGGCACTGGCTGACGCCACCACCGCGCGCAGCGTCACCCTGCCGCCCCCGGTCGCCACCGCGGACTGGCCCATGCCCGGCGGCACCCCGGCGCACGAAGGCGGCAACCTGGCGCTGCCCGGCGGCTTCAACCGCGCCTGGACCGCCAGCATCGGCGAAAGCTCCGGCTACCGCCGCCGCATCACCGCCCAGCCGGTGGTGGCCGGCGGACGCGTCTTCACCATGGATGCCGACGGCGTGGTCGCCGCCTTCGATGCCGCGGGCGGGCGGAGCCAGTGGCGCACCGTCACCGAACCGCCCGACGACCGCAGCACCAATGTCGGCGGCGGCATCGCGGTGGCCGGCGATACCGTCTTCGCCGCCACCGGCCGCGCCGAGATCCTGGCGCTGGAGGCGGCCACCGGCGCCGTCCGCTGGCGCGCCCCGCTCGGCGCCCCGGCCCGCTCCGCCCCCACCATCGCCGCCGACCGGCTGTATGTCGGCACGCTGGACAACCAGATGCTCGGCCTGTCCGCCAGCGACGGCAAGCGGCTGTGGTCCTACCAGTCGCCGGCCAGCGACACGGTGGTGCTCGGCATGCCCGCCCCCGCCTATGTCGACGGCATCGTCATCGCCGGCTTCGGCTCCGGCGAGCTGGCGGCCCTGCGCGCGGCCAGCGGCACCGTGGCCTGGTCCGACAGCCTGGCCGCCTCGCGCGGGCGCACCTCGATCGCCGACCTCTCGGCCATCCGCGGCATGCCGATGACCCGCGACGGCCGCGTCTATGCCGCCAGCTACGGCGGCCAGCTGCTGGCCAACGACCTGCGCTCCGGCCGTCGGCTGTGGGAGCTGGAGGTCGCCTCCAGCGAGGCGCCATGGATCGCCGGCGACTGGCTGTTCGTGGTCGGCACCGACGCCATGGTGGCCGCGGTGAACCGCGCCGACGGCGCCGTCGCCTGGACCAGCCAGCTGGAGCACTACGCCAACCCCGAGAAGCAGAAGGAGCCCATCACCTGGGCCGGCCCGGTGCTGGCCGGCGGGCGGCTGTTCCTGGGCAATTCCCTCGGCACCGCCGTGCTGCTGGACCCCGCCAACGGCGCGGTTGCCGGCACATTCCCGCTGCCCGGCGCCCTCACCCTCGCCCCGGTGGTGGCCGGCGGCACCATGTACATGGTCACCGACAACGCCACCCTGCTCGCACTCAGATAGGGATTTCGCACATGCTGCCCGTGGTGGTCATCGCCGGGCGACCGAACGTGGGCAAGTCCACCCTGTTCAACAAACTCGCCGGCCGGCGCCATGCCCTGGTCGCCGACACCCCCGGCGTCACCCGCGACCGCAAGGACGCGACCGCCATGCTGCGCGGCCGCGAGGTCCGCCTCGTCGATACCGCCGGGCTGGAGGAATCCGCGCCGGAGACCCTCTACGGCCGCATGCGCGCCAGTTCCGAGGCCGCGGTCAGCCAGGCAGACCTGGTGCTGTTCGTCATCGACGCCCGCGCCGGCGTCACCCCCGCCGACGAGCATTTCGCCGCCTGGCTGCGCCGCCAGGGCCGGCCGATGCTGCTGGTGGTCAACAAGGCCGAGGGCCGTGGCGGCGCCGCGGCGGCGCTGGATGCCTATTCCCTCGGCCTCGGCGAGCCCATCGCCATCTCCGCCGAGCACAGCGAGGGCATCGCCGACCTGATGGGCCACATCGCCGACCGCCTGCCCGAAGGCCCGTCCAGGGAAGACCGCCCCGACACCCTCAAGCTCGCCATCGTCGGCCGCCCCAATGCCGGCAAGTCCACCCTGCTCAACCGCCTGATCGGCGAGGAGCGCATGATCACCGGCCCCGAACCCGGCCTGACCCGCGATTCCGTCGCGGTGCGCTTCCACGACGAACAGGGCGCCATCGAACTGGTCGATACCGCCGGCCTGCGCAAGCGCGCCCGCGTCGATGTCGGCCTGGAAAAAATGTCCACCTCCTCCACCATCGAGGCCCTCAAGATGGCCGAAGTGGTCGTCGTCGCCGTCGATGCCACCGAAGCCGAACAGGGCCGCGGCCTGCACGACCAGGACCTCCAGATCGCCCGCCTGGTGGAGCGCGAAGGCCGCGCCTGCATCATCGCGATGACCAAATGGGACGCCGTCACCGACCGCAACTTCGCCCGCAAGGCCGTCTCGGACCGCCTCGAAGCCAGCCTCGCCCAGATGAAGGGCATCCCCGTCGTCACCCTCTCGGGCATCACCGGCCAGGGCGTGGACAAGCTGCTGCCCACCGTCCGCCAGGCCCACGAAATCTGGAACCGCCGTGTCGCCACCGGCGCGCTCAACCGCTGGTTCGAAGCCGCCCTGGAACGCCACCAGGCGCCCCTGGTCGATGGCCGCCGCCTGAAACTGCGCTACATCACCCAGGCCAAGGCCCGCCCGCCAACCTTCATCGTCTTCGGCACCCGTGCCGAACAAACCCCGGAAGACTACCAGCGCTACCTGGTCAACAGCCTGCGCGAAACCTTCAGCCTGCCGGGAACCCCGGTGCGAATTCAGTTCCGCGGGTCGAATAATCCCTACGCCGATGAGTAGGGGCTAAGAAATAAAGAATGACTTCTTTTTGTGAACAAAAAGAAGCAAAAAAACTTTATTCAATCTGGAATCATACCAAAATCAAACACCGTTTGTCATGTTGCTATATTTTGTCGAATGGGGGTCTGGGGCCCTCGGCCCCAGCGGGTTCCGTGGCGCGCCTTCGCGCCACGACGGCAGAGCCCTCACCTGTCCCTTAACTTACTTTCAGACCTTCGCCGCCTCGCCGCCCGCCTGGCCGCGCCGGTTCTGCCACAGAGCCAGGAAGTCGATCGGCTGCACCAGCACGGGCGGGAAACCGCCGTCGCGGGTCACGTCGGCCAGGATATTGCGCGCGAACGGGAACAGGATTCGCGGGCATTCCACCAGCAGCACCGGCTCCACCGTTTCGGCCGGCAGGCCGCTCAGCGTGAACACGCCGGCATAGGACAATTCGGCCAGGAACACCCGGCTTTCGCCCGCCTTGCCGTTCGGGTCATGCGCTTCGGCGCGGATTTGCAGGGTGACCTCGAACACTTCCTGGCCTTCGGACACGCGGCGCGCCTGGACGTCCAGGTTGATGTCCACGCGCGGCGCCGCGCGCAGGGTGGTGAAGATCGCCGGCGCGCCGGGCACTTCGAAGGACAGGTCCTTGATGTACTGGATGTTCACCACCAGCGGCGGCGATTGCTGGGCGCCGTTGGCGGGCGTGGTATCCGACATGGTGTTCTCCTGAACGAGCGTCTGGCGCCGCCGGTAGCACAGCGGGGCGTGCGGCGAAAGCGCCCCGGAGGGGGGCAGGGGGGGCTAGTGCCGCCAGCTCAACCCGACCGGTGCCGGCGCGTTCGGGTCGCAGCGGCGCAGCTCGACATTGGTGATCTTCTCCCCGGTCATCGCCAGGATGAAGCCCCAGTGGCTGATCACCAGCGTGTCGGGCCAGTCCGCCAGCGCGGCCATCTCGGCGCGGAACAGCGCGGCGCGGTCCGCAATCCCCTCGGCGGGTTCCTCCACCGCCGGCCACCAGATGTCGTCGATATGGGACAGGTCCAGCTCTGGCCAGGCCCGCGCCAGCTCGGTGCGCGGGCTGCCGATGTCGCAGGCGAAGGCATAGCGTTCGCGCACGATCGGATTCACCATCACGGGAATGCCCCCCAGCGCCCGCGCGATCGGCGCCGCGGTTTGCAGCGCGCGGGTATAGGGGGAGGTGATGATGCGGCGGATCGGTTCGCCGGCCAGCCGGGCGGCGGCCTCATGCGCCTGGCGATGGCCCAGCGGGGTCAGCTTGGGGTCGATGATGCCGGGATCGCGGCGCGTGGCCGTGAAGTGCAGGTTGAACTCGCTCTGGGCATGGCGCAACAGGATCATCCCCGCCGGATACAGGCCGTATTGCGGGCTTGCAATGCCCCATCCCGCGCATTCGGCGCCTCCTCGGTTGTGAACCGGCCCTGCTTTGCCTATGTCTGGGGGCGTACCCGCTGCGGCGGGCAGGGAGTTGTGGCACACGATGGGCGCGAGCAGCGGCGGCTTTCCGATCGACCTGATCCTGTTCGGCATGATCGCGGCCTTCCTGGTGCTGCGGCTGCGCAGCATCCTGGGCAAGCGCCAGGGCTTCGAGCGCCCGCCGGAAGCCGCACCACGGCCGGATCTGCGCGTGGTCGATGACACCGCCGCCCACCCCCCGCCGCCCGCGGCGCCGGAGCGTGCGCTGCCCGACCCCGCCAGCCCGCTGGGCCGCACCCTGGCCGCGATGCAGTCGATTGACGGCGATTTCACCCCGGGCCGCTTCCTGGACGGCGCCGAACAGGCGTTTCGCATGATCGTCACCGCCTTCGCCGCCGGCGACCGCGCTGCCCTGCGGCCGCTGCTGTCCAGCGACACCTATGCCGCCTTCGACGGCGCGATCGCCGCGCGCGAAGCCGCCGGCGAGACCCAGCGCACCGAAATCCGCGATATCCAAGACGCCAGCATCGAGGCCGCCGAGCTGCGTGGCGGCCACGCCAGCATCACCGTGCATTTCACCAGCGACCAGGTGAACCTCACCCTGGACCGCGACGGGCGGGAGACCGCCGGCACCGATGCGGTGACCGAAATCCGCGACATCTGGACCTTCGAGCGCGATCTCGGCACGCCCGACCCCACCTGGCGGCTGGTGGCCGCGCGCAGCGCCTGATGCCTGTCGTGCCGTGGCGGCTGCCCGCCCTGCTCCTTGTCGCCGGGCTGGCGACGCTGGCCGGCTGCGCCCCGCACCCCACCGCCGGCAATCCTCCCGCCGCCGTCGTGGTGCCCGCCGGGCCCGGCCCCGCCCGCACCCCGGTGCGCTTCGACCAGGTACCGGGCTGGGCCACCGACCGCATCTCCGAAGCCGTGCCCGCCTTCCTCGCCGGCTGCGCCCGCCTCGACCCCGCCGCCGATGCGAAGCTGCCTGGCCTGTGCACCGAGGCGCGCACCCTGCCGCCGGGCGACGACGCCGCCGCCCGCGCCTTCTTCGAACGCAGCTTCCGGCCCTATCTGGCCTCCACCGACGGCAGCGCCAAGGGCCTGGTCACCGGCTACTACGAGCCGGAATTCCGCGCCGCCCGCCGCCGCGGCGGCATCTACCAGACCCCGCTGCTGCGCCGCCCGCCCGGACAGGTGCAGGGTCGCGTCCTGCCCAGCCGCGCCCAGATCGAGCGCGGCGCGCTGGCCCGCCGCGGCCTGGAAATGCTCTGGGTGGCCGACCCGGTGGACGCCTTCTTCCTGCACATCCAGGGCTCCGGCCGCGCCCGCCTGCCCAACGGTGAGGTGATCCGCCTGACCTATGACGGCCAGAACGGCCAGACCTACGTGCCGATCGGCCGCGTGCTGGTCGATCGCGGCGAGATGGCCCTGGAAGACGTCTCGATGCAGTCGATCCGCGCCTGGCTCGTCGCCCATCCGCGGGAGGCCAAGGGGGTGATGGACCAGAACCCCTCCTACATCTTCTTCCGCGAGGTGCGCGACGCCGCCCCCGATGCCGGCCCGCCCGGCGCGATGGGCGTGCCCTTGACCCCGCTGCGCTCGGTGGCCGTCGATCGCGTCCATATCCCGCTCGGCACCCCGGTCTGGCTGGACACCAACGACGCCCTGACCCCCACCACCCCGTTTCGCCGGCTGATGATGGCCCAGGACGTCGGCGGCGCCATCCGCGGCCCGCTGCGCGCCGACATCTTCTTCGGCTGGGGGCCGGATGCCGAGGCGCGCGCCGGCAAGATGCGCCAGCCGGGGTCCGTCTATGTCCTGCTGCCCCGCTGAGCCTTGCGCCGAGCAGCATATCCACCAGCAGCGCCTGATCACCGGCGACTGCCTCGCCGTGCTGGCCACCCTGCCGCCCGACAGCGTCGATGTCGTGGTCACCTCGCCGCCCTACAACCTCGCCCTGGGCTACAACACCTACCGCGACCAGCGCGGCGAGAGCGACTATCTCGCCTGGATGGTCGCCGTCTGCACCGCCCTGCGCCGGGTGATGAAGCCGCAGGCCTCGTTCTTCCTCAACATCTCCGGCTCCTCCAGCCGCCCGTGGCTGCCATTCGAACTGATCGTACGGCTGCGGCCGATCTTCAAGCTGCAGAACCACATCACCTGGGTGAAATCGATCGCCATCGGCGCGGACTCCTCCGGCCACTACAAGCCGGTCGGCGGCGCGCGCTTCCTCAACCACGCCCACGAGCACATCTTCCACCTCACCCGCTCCGGCCATGTCCAGCTCAACCGCCTGGCGATCGGCGTGCCCTACAAGGACAAGTCCAACATCGCGCGCCGAGGCCACGCCCAGGACCTGCATTGCCGCGGCAACACCTGGTTCATCCCGTACCGCACGGTGAACAGCCGCGCCCAGAAATTCCATCACCCCGGCACCTTCCCGGTGGACCTGCCGCAATGGTGCATCCGGCTGCACGGCATCCCCGCGCCAATCGTGCTCGACCCCTTCATGGGCACCGGCACCACGCTGCTCGCCGCCCACCTCGAAGGCGGAAGGGGCATCGGCATCGACATCGACCCGCACTACGTCGCCATCGCCACCGCCCGACTCCACGCCCACGCTCCCCCTGCCTGACGCCGCGCGGCACAACGGCCGTCACAACATCATGACCCTGCACGGAAGCTGCCACTGCACCGCCTGCCGCAAGACCCAGGGTGCCGCCTTGCGCACCCGCGCCCGCGTGCGCCGCAGCGACCTGATTTAACCCAGCCAATCCACCCCCGGCGTCCCGCAAGCAAGCGTCACCACCACCAAACCCTCAGCCTGACCCTCGGGGATACCTCGCCAAACCGGCCCAATTGCCTATAACAAGCGCCATGCCCGAACTCACCCGCCGCCCCCGCGTCGCCCTGTTCGTCACCTGCCTGGTGGACCTGCACCGGCCCACGGTCGGCTTCGCCGCCATCCGCCTGCTGGAACAGGCCGGCTGCCAGGTCGAAGTCCCGCGCGCCCAGACCTGCTGCGGCCAGCCCGCCTACAACGCCGGCGACCGCGCCACCGCCCGCGACCTCGCCGCCGGAATCCTCGATGCCTTCTCCGGCTACGACTACGTCGTCGCCCCCTCCGGCTCCTGCGCCGGCATGATCAGCCACCACTTCGCCGGCCTGTTCGACAACGACCCCCAGCAACGCGCCCGCGCCGAGGCGCTGCAAGCCAAGACCTTCGAACTCGTCGCCTTCCTCGCCGACGTCATGAAGGTCACCCACGTCACCGGCATGTACCAGGGCACCGCCACCTACCACGACTCCTGCTCCGGCCTGCGCGAACTCGGAATCAAGGCCCAGCCCCGCGCCCTGCTCGCCTCGGTCGCCGGCCTCACGCTGGCCGAAATGGCCGAGCCGGAAACCTGCTGCGGCTTCGGCGGCACCTTCTGCGTCAAATACCCCGAAATCTCCACCCGAATGGTCAGCGACAAAACCCGCGATATCACCGCCACCGGCGCCGATACCCTGCTCGCCGGCGACCTCGGCTGCCTGCTCAACATGGCCGGCCGCCTGAAACGCGAAAACTCCCCCATCCGCACCCGCCACATCGCCGAAGTCCTGGCCGGGATGACCAACGACGTGCCGCCGATCGGCGAGGGGCGCGGGTAGGATGGTAAAGGGCGAAGGAAAGGCGAGGGCTCTGCCCTCGACCCGCTGGGGGCAGAGGCCCCCAGCCCCCATTCGTTTGTTCGCCTTTGGCGAAAATGGTTGAGGGTGCAGGGGGCTCGGCCCCCTGCTGGGGTCCAGGGGCAAAGCCCCTGGCCTTCCTTGCCCCTTCCCGCCCCACCGCGCACGCTCGCTGATCGGAGGCCACGATGTTAGCCACCAGCCCGGCCTTCAAGCAGAATGTTCGCGACGCCCTGGCGGATGCCGGGTTGCAGAAGGCCTTGGCGTTCACCCGCCCCAGCTTCGCCGGCCGCCGCGCCGCCGCCGTGGCCAACCTGCCGGAGTTCGAGCAGTTGCGCGATGTCGGCCGCGACATCAAGAACCACGTCCTGGCCAACCTGGATTTCTACCTTGAGACCTGGGCCGGCAACGTCGAGAAATCCGGCGGCCAGGTGCACTGGTGCAGCACGGCGGACGACGCGCGCGCCGCGGTGCTGGCGATCTGCCAGCGCGTCGGCGCCAAGACCGTCACCAAGGGCAAGTCGATGATCTCCGAGGAGCTGGCGATCAACGAGCACCTGGAGCAGCATGGCATCACGCCGGTGGAGACGGACCTAGGCGAATACATCCTGCAACTGCGCCACGAGCCGCCCAGCCACATCATCGCCCCCGCCTTCCACCTGAACCGCGAGGACTGGGAGGAAAGCTTCCGCAAGTCGCACACCGACCTGGCGGAAGACCGCGTCTTCACCGATCGCCGCGACATCCTCACCGAGGCCCGCCGCAAGCTCCGGGAGCAATTCCTCGCCGCCGATGTCGGCATCACCGGCGCCAACTTCCTGATCGCCGAGACCGGCAGCAGCGTCATCGTCACCAACGAGGGCAACGGCGACCTCACCCAGACCCTGCCGAAAGTCCACATCGTCCTGGCCAGCATCGAGAAGGTCGTGCCCACGCTGGAGGATGCCTGCACCTTCCTGCGCCTGTTGGCCCGCTCCGCCACCGGCCAGGACATGAGCGTCTACACCACGTTTTCCACCGGCGCCCGCCGCCCGGACGACCTCGACGGGCCCGGCGAGTACCACGTCGTCCTGATCGACAACGGCCGCACCAACATGATCGGCACCGAGTTCCAGGACATGCTGCGCTGCATCCGCTGTGCCGCCTGCATGAACCACTGCCCGGTCTATTTCACCGTCGGCGGCCATTCCTACGGCTGGGTCTATCCGGGCCCGATGGGCAGCGTGCTCACCCCCGGCCTGATCGGCGTGGACAAGGCCGGCCACCTGCCCAACGCCAGCACCTTCTGCGGCAAGTGCGAAAGCGTCTGCCCGGTCAAGATCCCGCTGCCCAAGCTGATGCGCCACTGGCGCGAACGCGAGTTCGAACGCCACCTCACGCCCCAGACCGTGCGCACCAACCTCGCCCTGTGGGCCTGGTTCGCCCGCCGCCCCGCCGCCTATCGCTTCGCCACGCGCATCGCCGCCTGGACCCTCGGCTTCCTCGGCCGCAAGCGGGGAAAATTCCACGCCCTGCCCTTCGCCGGCGGCTGGACCGACGGCCGCGACCTGCCGGCACCGGAGGGCGACACCTTCTTCGCCCGCTACGCCCGCCAGCAGCGGAACGCCCAGCCATGACGCGAGAGAACATCCTCGGCGCCATCCGCCGCGGCCTGAAGCGCGGCCCGCTGCCCGACGACCAGCAACTGGGCCTGCGCGCCCGCCTGGCCGCCCATCCGCGCCACCTCATCCCCGCCCGCGGCCAGCTCCCCCGCCCCGAACAGGTCGCCCTGTTCCTGCAGAACGTCGAAAAGGAATTCGGCACCACCGCCCGCGTCGCCACCCCGGCCGATATCCCCGCCGCCATCGCCGACTACCTCGCCGCCAACAACCTGCCCACCGACCTCGCCATCGCCCCCCACCCCGAACTCGAAGCCATCGACTGGAGCCTGCGCCCCCTGCTGTCCCTGCGCCCCGGCCGCGCCCAGGCCAGCGACCAGGTCTGCCTCACCCATGGCTACGCCGCCGTCGCCGAAACCGGCACCCTGATGCTGCCCGCCTCGCCCCATCGCCCCACCACCCTGAACCTGCTCGGCGACACCGCCATCGTGGTGCTGCGCGCCAGCCGCATCGTCGGCTTCATGGAAGCCGCCTGGGACCTGTTCCGCGCCGAAAACCACGACGAAACGACCGGCGGCTTCATGCCCCGCAACATCATGTGGGTCACCGGCCCCTCCCGCTCGGCCGACATCGAATCCACCCTCGAACTCGGCGCCCACGGCCCCCGCCGCCTGCACGTCGTGCTGATCGATGACGATTCCGCGGCCTTGAAGGCCGACGATGACGACCCCGCCGCCCTCCAGTGAGCCGCCGCCCCCGCCCCCTCACCGACCTCGATCGTGCCGAGTGGGCCGCCTACGCCCAGCGCCTCACCCCCCTGCCTGGCCGCATCCTCCCACCCCCGCCCGAACCCACCTTCCTCCCCGTCGCCATCCTCCACCCTGCCCACCCGGTCCAGCCCCGCCCCATCCCCGCCCGCCCAACCCAAGCGCTGGGCGTCGGCACCCAGCCCGGCGGGCTCGACACCTCCTCCTGGAACCGCTTCCGCTCCGGCAAGCTCGCCCCCACCCGCACCCTGGACCTGCACGGCCGCACCGCCCAACGCGCCTTCCACGCCCTGCACGCCTTCCTCCACGCCGCCCACGCCGACCACGTCCGCGTCGTCGAAGTCATCACCGGCCGCGGCAGCGGGGAGGCCGGCGGCGTCATCCGCCGTGAATTCCCCCTCTGGCTCAACCTCCCCCCGCTCCGCCCCCTCATCCTCGCCGCATCCCACCCCCACGCCGCCAACCCCGGCAGCGTCCGCCTCCTGCTCCGCCGGGCGAAGTGATGGGCGGGGAGGAAGGGAAGGAAGGCCAGGGGCTTTGCCCCTGGACCCCACCAAGGGCAGGGCCCTTGGATCCCCGGACCTGTTTGTCTTTGGCGAGAGGGGCCGACGAGGTGGTTGCAACAGCCGAGTTGGCCGCTCTCGCCAAAGACAAACAAAGAATCGAGGGTCCAGGGGGCTCGGCCCCCTGGCGGGTCCAGGGCGGAGCCCTGGCCTTCCTTCCCACCCCTCCGGTCCCATGACCCCGTTCGGCGCGCGGGTGCGGGCATTGCGGGCGGCGCGGGGGATGACGTTGCGCGGGTTGGCGGCGCAGTTGCAGGTATCGGCGGCGTATGTTTCCGCGCTGGAGCATGGCAAGCGCGGTGCGCCGAGTGCCGGGCTGGTGCATCAGGTGTGCGATGTCTTCGGCCTGATCTGGGACGAGGCGGAGGAATTGGCGCAGTTGGCGCGGCTGTCGCACCCGCGGGTGGTGGTGGACACGGCGGGGCTGACGCCGGAGCAGACGGCGCTGGCCAACCGGATGGCGCAGATGATTGCGCGGCTGCCGCCGGAGACGGTGGCGAGTTTGCATGCGGTGCTGGACGCCACCACGCCGCAGCCCAAGGCGCGCCTGCGCCGGGCGGCCGGGCGGCGGGAGTAGCGGGCTAGCGTCGGATCTGGAACGCGGTCTTGTCGGCGGCGAACCCGGCGGCGCGGTAGAAGCCCAGGGTCGATTCCTGCTTCGAGCCGGTCATCAGCATCACCTTGTAGGCGCCCTGGTCCCACGCCAGTTGCACGGCCGCGTCGATCAGCGCACGGCCGATGCGCCGTCCGCGATGGGCCGCGTCGGTGACCAGTTTCTCGATCAGGGCATAGGGCCTGGCGCCGCGCGACAGGTTCGGCACCACCACCAGCGTCAGGCAGGCCACCACGGCGGCGTCCAGGCAGGCGAGCAGGGTGAACACGCCGGGCCGCGCCAGGATCGCCTGCCACGTCGTCCCGGCCAGCGCGGGCGCGGGTGGTGCCTCCCCCGGGTTGAGCTGCGCCAGCAGGGCGAGCACGGCGGCGAGGTCGTCCGGCCCGGCGGGGCGGACGGCCACGCTCACTCCTTGACCGCGCCGGTCAGGCTGGAGACGTAGTACTCCACGAAGAACATGTAGAACACCGCCACCGGCAGCGAGCCCAGCAGCGCGCCGGCCATCAAGGCGCCCCAGTGGTACACGTCGCCGGAGACCAGCTCGGTCAGGATGGCGACCGGCACGGTCTTGTTCTCGGTCGAGGAGATGAAGGCCAGCGCGTAGATGAACTCGTTCCATGACAGCGTGAAGGCGAAGATGCCGGCCGAGATCAGCCCGGGCACCGCCAGCGGCAGGGTGATCCGCCGCAGGATCTGCAACCGCGAGGCTCCGTCGATCAGCGCGCATTCCTCCAGCTCGTACGGGATCGACTTGAAGTAGCCGATCAGCAGCCAGGTGCAGAACGGCACCAGGAAGGTCGGGTAGGTCAGGATCAGCGCGAACGGCGTGTCGAACAGCCCCATCTGGAACACCACCTGCGCCAGCGGGATGAACAGGATCGACGGCGGCACCAGGTACGCGGCATAGATCGCCAGCCCGACATAGTCCGAGCCCCTGAAACGCAGCCGCTGGATGGCATAGGCCGCCAGCACGCTGGCCAGGATCGACAGGAAGGTGGACCCGATCGCCACGAACATCGTGGTCACCAGCCAATGGCCGTAATCCGTGTCGAACAGCAGCTTCTTGATGTTGTCCAGCGTCGGCGAGGAGATCCAGAACGGGTTGTGGTTCTTGTAGTCCAGCAGCTCGTTGTCCGGTTTGAACGTGGTCACCGCCATCCAGTAGAACGGAAACAGCAGCACGATCAGGAAGATCACCAGCGGGATATAGACGGTGACGATGCGCCGCGCCCGGCTGTCCCACGACAGCAGCTGCGGCCCCTCGCCCTCGGTCACTCCGCCGGACACCTCGGCGTCAACGCGCTGGTCGGCCTCCGCCGGGCTGATGGGCTTGGCGTCAGTCATTGTCGGAGCCCTGCTGCCACTTGCGGTTGCCCAGCGCGTAATAGCTGAACAGCGTTGCGAAGATCAGGAACGGGATCATCGCCACCGCGATCGCCGCCCCCTCGCCCAGCTGCGCGCCGGGGATGCCGCGCTGGAATGCCAGGGTGGCCATCAGGTGGGTGGAGTTGATCGGCCCGCCGCGGGTGATGGCGTACACCAGCTGGAAGTCGGTGAAGGTGAACAGCACCGAGAAGGTCATCACGATCGCCAGGATCGGCATCAGCAGCGGCGCGGTGATGCGGCGGAACTGCTGCCACGGCGAGGCCCCGTCCAGCATCGCCGCCTCGTACAGCGACGGCGAAATGGTCTGCAGGCCCGCCAGCAGCGTGATCGCCACGAACGGAATCCCACGCCAGATATTGGCCACGATCAGGCTCCACCGCGCCGGCCACGGCTCGCCCAGGAAGTCGAAATACTTGTCGCGCAGGTGAAGCTGGTCCACCACCACGTACGAGATGATCGAGAACTGCGGGTCATAGATCCACCAGAACGCGATCGCCGACAGCACCGTGGGCACGATATACGGCAACAGGATGATGGCGCGGATCGCCGACTGGAACGGGATATGGTGGTTCAGCAGCAGCGCCAGCCACAGCCCCAGCGCGAATTTCCCGACGGTGGCGACAAACGTGTAGAACATCGTGTTCCACACCGAATTGATGAAGATCCGGTCGGTGAGCAGGTATTCGAAGTTCTCCAGCCCGATCCAGTGGCCGTTGCCGCCGATCTCGGTATCGGTGAACGCCAGGTAGATGCCCAGCCCCAGCGGATAGGTCAGGAACACCAGCAGCAGCCCGACCGCCGGAAACAGGCAGACGGCAATCAGGAAGGCCTTGTTGTCGAACAGCTGGGCCAGCGCGCTCGGCGTCGGCCGCTTTGCCACCCAGGTGGAGGCGTCCATGGTGATCCTTTCGCGGGCACGCGGTGATGGGCGCCACCTCGCGGCAGCGCCCATCAGGTTCAGTCAGTCGGCGCCCGTCATCCCGCGCGGCGATAGATGCGGGCGATGCGCCGTTCGGCCTCCTTGGCCGCCTCCTGCGGCGTGGCCTGGCCCGAGCACACGCTGGCGAACATCTGCACCAGCACGTATTCGGCATCCACCGCGCCCGAGGCCGACGAGATCGGGCCCTTGTAGCCGATCCAGTACGGCATCTTCTGCGCGTCGCGATACGGCAGGATCTTCGGGTCGCCGTCCCACGCCGCACTCTTGTCGAACGCCAGCAGCGGATGCGCCCAATAGCCCAGGCAGCGCGTCAGCCACGGGTCGTACTGCTCCACCTCCATCATGAAGCGCAGGAATTCCTTCGACGCGTTCGGGAACTTGGTGTGCTTGAACACCATCGCGTTCAGCACGTTCGCCGTCTCGGGATACCGCGTGCCCACCGCGCCGGGCATGCGCGCATGCTGCGTGTCCAGCGCGATCGCGGCGTATTTCGGATCGCTCTTGAGCACGAAATAGATCGACACGCCGTTCGGCGTCATCCCGACTTCCTCGGAGATGTACGCCTTGTTGTTGGACGGATCCAGCCAGCTCAGCGTGCCGGGGATCAAGGTCTTGTACAGCTCGGCGCCGTATTTCAGCGCGTCGATGGTTTCCTTGCGGGTGATCGTCACCGCGCCCTTCTCGTCCACCTGGTAGCCACCATGCGACCACAGCAGCCAGCTCGCGGTGCCGTTGCCGTCGCCCACCGCATTGCCCAGCGCGAAGCCGGCGGGGTGGCCGGCCTTCTGCATCTTGCGGCACAGGTCCAGGAACCGGTCCAGTTCGTTGGGGATGCTGGCATAGCCGGCCTCGTTCACCCACGACTTGCGGTACACCATCGCCCCGCCGCCGCAGCCCATCGGGATCGAGATCCACTGGTTGGTGCCGAACTTCTTGCCGAACCGCTCCGGCAACGGGCCCCAGCCGCCGTATTTCTTGCCCAGGTATTCGGCAAGCTCGGTCATGTCCAGGATCTTGTCGCTGTACAGATGCGGATCGGCCGCCCAGCCCGCCACCACGTCGGGCCCGGCGCCGGTGCGCGCGGCCACCGCCACCTGGGCGCGGATGTCTTCCCAGCCCACGTAGTCGGTGCGCACCTGCACGCCGGTGGCCTTGATGAACTTCTCCTGGTTCTCGTTCCACACCGTCTCGTCGGCATCGATGAACTTGCTCGGCCGGATCACGCGGATGCTCGCCCCCGCCTCGATCGGCTGGTTCGGCGGCGCCACATTGGCCACCGGAACGGCGGCATGCGCCGGTGCCGCGTCAACCAGGGCGGCGGTGCCCAGCGCGGCCCCGGCCCCCATCCTGAACGTGTCGCGTCGCGTGATGCGATCCATCATCATATCCTCCCTTTGTGGCGGCGTTGGCGCCGCGCGTGACAGCTTAGCCGAACGTCAGCTCAGCCTGGTTCCCGTCTTTTCGTCGAACAGATGCACCAGTGCGGGATCAGGTGCGATATGCAGGCTCTGGCCGGGCTTCTGGGTGATCCGCTCGCGGAACGCCCCCACCACCTGCGTGGTCCCCAGATTCATGATCACCTGCGTCTCAGACCCGGTGGGCTCGGTCACATGCACCGTCGCCGCCACCCCGGCGGCGTCCAGCAACAGGTGCTCCGGCCGGATGCCATAGATCACCCGCCGCCCGTCCTGCGCGCCCGAAGGCACCTGCAACGGCAGCGGCAGCGCGACATCGCCGGTATGGAACGCCCCGCCGCGGATCTCGCCCTTGAGGAAATTCATCGCCGGCGACCCGATGAACCCGGCCACGAACAGATTGTCCGGCCGGTCGTACAGATCCAGCGGCCCGCCCATCTGCTCCACATTGCCGCCGTTCATCACCACGATCTTGTCGGCCATCGTCATCGCCTCGATCTGGTCGTGCGTGACATAGATCGTCGTCGTCCCCAGCCGCTGGTGCAGGTCCTTGATCTCCGCGCGCATCGCCACCCGCAGCTTGGCGTCCAGGTTGGACAGCGGCTCGTCGAACAGGAACACCTGCGGATCGCGCACAATCGCCCGGCCCATCGCCACGCGCTGCCGCTGCCCGCCGGACAACTGCCGCGGGTAGCGCTGCAGATAGGGCTGCAGGCCCAGAATCTCCGCCGCCCGCCCCACCTTCGCGGCAATCACTTCCTTCGGCGCGTTCAGCAGGCTCAGCGAGAACGCCATGTTGTCGTGCACCGTCATGTGCGGGTACAGCGCGTAGTTCTGGAACACCATGGCGATGTCGCGCTCTTTCGGCGCCACGTTGTTCACCACCCGCCCGCCGATCGCGATCTCGCCGCGGGTGACGTTCTCCAGCCCGGCGATCATGCGCAGCAGCGTCGATTTGCCGCAGCCGGACGGCCCGACGAGGATCACGAACTCGCCGTCCTCCACCTCCACGTCAACCCCGTGGAGCACCTCCGTACTGCCGAAGGCCTTGCGCACCGCGCGAACCGAGACTGTGGCCATGGGCCGGGACCGCCTCCCCTTGTGGTCAGAAGGCCGTTCGGCCTCGTTTGGTCGTCATACGGCAACGAACGGCGCGCCAGCACGCCGTCCCTTCGCCTTCACCCTACAGCAAATGCCCGTGCCGGCGCCAATTGGCAAGCCCGATCCGCCTGCCGATCAATCCGCGGCTGTTGCCAGCTGGCTCGCCGACAGCCGCGCCGGCCCCGACAGCCGCGCGCGCACCGCCTCGCCGAACGCCACGAAAATCTGCCGCGAGACCTCGTCGCGCTCCCAGTCGTATTCCGGATGCCATTGCACGCCCACGGCATATCCCGCCGTCGTCGCGTGCACCGCCTCCACCGTGCCGTCCGGCGCCACCGCATCGGCCACCAGATCTCGCGCCAGGCGGTCAACCCCCTGGTTGTGCAGCGAGTTCACCGCGATCTCCTCGCGCCCGCACAGCCGGTGCAGCCAGCTGCCCGCCGCCACCCGCACCGCGTGGGACTTGCCGGTGCGCACCCGCGGCAGCGGCGACATCGGCGTGGAATGGTCGATCCGCCCGTCCAGGTCCTGCAACCGCTGGTGCAGGCTGCCGCCCAGCGCCACGTTCAGCTCCTGCATCCCCCGGCAGATCGCCAGCACCGGCACCCCCGCGGCCACCGCGGCGCGGATCAGCGGCAGCGTCACGCAGTCGCGCTCATGGTCCTCCGGCGTGCCCTCCGCATGCACCGGGCCGTCATACCATGCCGGCTCCACGTTGCTGCGGCTGCCGGTCAGGATCAGCCCGTCCAGCCGCGCCACCAGCGTCGCGATATCCGCCATCACGCCATTCGCCGGCACCAGCACCGGCACCCCGCCCACCACATGGTCGGTCGCCCGGACATAGGTGTTGGAGGCCGCATGGTTGGCCATGCCGAACGCGCCAAACTGCTTCACGCAGCAGGAAATGCCGATCAAAGGCTTCATGGGGTGCGTCTTCCGGGAATCCGGGCGTTGCCAGTGCTGCAAGAATGACCAGGGATCATGGCAATAAAATGAGCACAATCCCGCGGCGCGCGCGACCGTAAAATTCGCAAAGCCGCCGTGTGCCGAAGCGCGCCTCGCGTGCTGTCAACGAAGCTGAGTGGGGTAGAAGAAAGACGTTCTTTTTTGAAAAAAAGAACCAAAAAACTTTCATTCCCCGGAGTGTGCGGCGCGAGCGTGCCGCACAATCAACAATGATTGAAGTTTTTTTGCTTCTTTTTGTTCACAAAAAGAAGACCTTCCTTCCCTTCACCCCTCACTCCAACAATCTGGGATCGGCCGTCTCGAACAATTTCTGGTCGAACCGCCCCCCCAGCGCCACATTGAACAGCGACACCGTGGTCTCGCGCTGCTGCGGGTCGGTGATCATCCATTGCCGCAGCGACAGCGGCTTGTCGGCGAACACCAGCGTCAGGCTGCCGTCGCCGGGGCTGTCGGTGCGGAACATCGACACCTGGATCTGCCCCGGCATCCGCTCGATCCCGCTGATCGTCACCGCGCCTTCCAGCTTCAGCTTGTCGGCCAGCAGGATCCCCAGCGGCGTGCTGCTGAGCGGAAAACTCGTCACCTGCTTCAGTTGCTTGTCGTAGAACATCCCGCCGCCATTGCCGGCCACCAGCAGCAGCGGCGAGGGCGGGTCATACTCGAACCGCATCCGCCCCGGCCGCTCGATCCAGGCATTGCCCTGGCTGATCGCGCCATCCGGCGCCACCTGCAGGAACCGCGCCCGCAGCGTCCGCAAGCCGTTGAGATAGGCCTCGATCCGCGCCACATCGGTGCGATCCGCCGCGCTCAGCGCCAAGGCGCGCGGCTGCGGCGCGGCCGCCACCCGCGCCGGCTGGGCACCCGCCGGGACACAAAGAGGCAACAGGCCAAGGGCCAACAGGGCGCGACGCTTCATGGCGCCTAGATGGGGGCAACGGGCGGCAAATCCAACCGGCCTATTCCGCGGCACTCACCACCGCCGCCCGCGCCGGCTCGGGCACCTGCTTGAGCGCCGCCCACAACTCCGGGTTCAGCTCCTCGCGCCGGTTCGGGAAGAACCACGCGCACACCAGCGTGATCAACGCAAAACCCGCCAGCACCGCCAGGCACGCCCCCTGGCTGCCGGTCCGCCCATACAGCGCGGCAATCATCGGCGCCGAGGCGGCACTGCCGAGAAACCCGACGAAGAAACGAATCGAATACATCCGCGTCCGCAACGCCGGCGAGATGTACCGCGCCGTCATCGTCTCGTTCACCGTCACCTGGCCGAACAGCACCGCCGCCACCACGCCGGCCACCGGCACCGCCGCCCAGCCCTCCACGAACGACAGCACCGCCAGCGCCGGCACCAGCACCACCGCCATCGGCAGGAACATCTGGCGCAGCGTCGTCCGGTCGATCAGGCGCCCCACCGTCAGCTGCGTCACCGCCCCGCACAGCGTCGCCACCGTCGCCGCCACCCCGGCCAGCGGCAGCAGCCCGGGCGCGCTGGCCAGCCGCTCCTGCATCAGCTTCGGCAGCAACAGGGTGAAGGAATTGAACACCAGCCCCGACACCGCCGCCACCAGCAGCAGCACCGTCACCGCCCGGCGCACCAGGTGCGGCGGAATCTCCGGAAACGGCTTGCCGCGATGGCTGCGCGCCACGTCGTACACCGGCTCGCGCAGCCAGAACACGCCCGCGATCGTGCACGCCACCCCCGGAAGGATGAACGCCCACTGCCAGCCATACCGGAACGCCACGAAGGCGGTCACCATCGGCGCCATCGCCACGCCGATATTGCCGAACACCCCGTTCAGCCCGATCGCCCGCCCCGGCTTTTCCCCGGCCACATCCACCAGCAGCGCGGTGCCGATCGGATGGTAGATCGCCGCAAACGCCCCGGTCGCCGCCAGCGCCAGCCCCAGCATCACCGGCGAACTCGCCAGCCCCGTGGCGATCATCGACAGCCCCGCGCCCAGGAAGAACGCCGTCATCAGCCGGTGCCGCCCGAACCGCCCCGCCAGCCAGCCCTGCGGCAGCGACAACAGCCCATACAGAACAAACCCCCCGGTCGCCCACGGCAGGATCAGCTCGTAGTTGTCGCCGAACGGCCCGTCCGGCATCAGCACCATCGCCAACACCGCCGTCGGCAGGATCAGCAGGCAGTAATGCGTGAACGAGTGGGCGAGATTGACGAACGCCAATTGCCGTGCGGCGGGGGACATGCGGTGCTCCTGGCGAACATCTGCTTTCCGACAGCCTGCGCCCGTCCCCGCGCCTCGGTCAATTCACGCCGTCGCAACGTCGCGGCACGAGAGGAGGAGGAAACGCCGGGGCGAACCCCAACCACCGTCTCTACTGCGGCGTCGGCCCCAGCATGGCCTCGGGGCGAACCCACTCTGCGAACTGCTCGCGCGTCAGCAGCCCGAGCGCCAGCGCGGAGTCCAGCAGGGTGATCCCGTCGGCATGCGCCTTCTTGGCGATCTTCGCCGCCGCGTCATAGCCGATATGCGGGTTGAGCGCGGTGACCAGCATCAGCGAGCCCTCCAGCATC
>JADLHF010000168.1 GCA_020848935.1 Acetobacteraceae bacterium | reverse complement strand
CGAGGTGGTCCACCGTCAGGCCGACAAGATCACCGCCGTCGAGATGATCGCGCTGTTCGCCGACCTTCAGGCCCGCCATCCGACCGCAACCGCGATCACCGTCATCCTCGACAACGCCACCTACAACCGCGCCGCGGCACTGCGCGAGTGGGTTGCTGCGCAGGGCTGCAAGATACAGCTCGTCTCCCTGCCGCCCTACGCTCCCAATCTCAACCTGATCGAGCGACTATGGTGGTTCTTCAAGAAAACCACCCTCTGGAACACGCACTACCCGACCTTCGCCGCCTTCAAGGCGGCCATCGACCACTTCTTCGACACAACCCAGCACAAGGCAGACCAACTCGCCTCCCTCATCACCAACAAATTCCACGTCATCGGTAACAAACACTCGCAGGTTTCCACCGCGTAGAACTTTATCACGCGCTACCACTCGCGCGACCACACCAGCCCCACGCTGCTGCCGCCGCCGCCGCCGGCCCCGGTGGCCGCGGTGGTGCCCGAGGAGGTGCCGAGCTCACCCTGCAATTTCAGCCCGCGGCCCAGGTCGATGCGCACCGTCGCCCGGGTGCCGGTATCGCCGGTGCCCTGCCGCACGCCCAGATACACGCCGCGGCCGAGATTCTGCCCCGCCTCCAGCGTGGCGCTGCCGGACTCGGTGCTGCCCACCGACAGCCGGTCCAGCCCCAGCCCGCTGCGCAGCTTACCGAGCGGGTCCAGCCCGGTGGTCTTGCCGCTCAGCTCCGCCAGCCCGGCCGCGATCTGCGCCAGTTGCAGGGCGTTCAGCTGCGAGGCCGGGCGGCCGAACAGCAGCTGGCCCAGGATCTCGTCCTGCGGCAGTTCCGGCGACGAGCTCAACCGGATCTCCGGCGCGCTGGCCTGCCCGGTCACGCGCACCGTCGCCGTGCCGGTGCTGCTGCGGCTGGTGGCGGTGAAGTCGATCGCCGGGTCCAGCCCGTTGCCGCGCCCCAGCGTCACCTCGCCATCGGTCAGGTCCAGCGTGGTGCCCAGCAGGTTGAAGGTGCCGCGGCGCAGGCGCATGGCGCCATCGGGCATCGGCGCGGCCAGCGTGCCGCCAACCTTCACCCGCCCGCGCAGCTCCGCCTCCAGCCCGCGGCCGCGGACATAGACGTCGCCGGGGGCCGATACCTCGATGTCCAGCGCCACCGGCGGCACCGGCGGCGGCGGCGGCGGGGGCTTGGCGCCCTTCACCCGAACCTCCAGGGTCGGAAGCTGCGTCGGCATGCGTTCGGGCAATTGAATGTCCACCCGGTCCAGCCGCACCTTGCCACTGGCCAGCAGGTCGCCGCCGACCTGCCCGCGCAGCGCCAGGTCGGCATCCAGCGTCGCGGTCACCAGCTCCGAGGCCAGCGGCCGCGCCTGGCGCGCCGTCAGCACCAGGTCCAGCTCCGGCGAAGCCGCCAGCGTGGCGGTGCCGGTGATCGCCACCGTGCCGGCCCCCGCCTTGCCGTCCAGCCGCTCCACCACCAGCCGCCCGCCCTCGGCGCGCACCACGCCGTCGATCTCGCGCAGCAGGAAGCCGATGGCGTCGTCGCGCAGCTCGCCATCGGCCAGGCGCAGCGTGCCGTTGGCCACGGGCGCGCGCAGCGTGCCGCCCAGCCGGCCATCCAGCGACAGCAGGCCGCGCGCCCGCCTTCCCTCCACCGTCAGGATCGGGTCCAGCAATGCCAGCGGCACTTGCCCGGCCACGCGCAGGTCCAGCGCGCCGGCGCCCAGCGGCACCGCGCCATTGGCGCTCAGCCGCCCCGCCCCCATCGCCGCACTGGCCTCCAGCCGCGCCCGGTCGCCGGCCAGCGTGCCCGCCAGCGTCAGCCGCGCCGCCGGCAGCCGCGCCGCCGCGCCCGTGCGCAGCCGCAGCCCGGACGCCTCCAGCCGCACCGTGCCGGTCGGCGCGGCCAGCGTGCCGGCCAGCCTGGCGTCACCCTGCACCGTGCCGGCCAGCTCCGCGGCCGCAAGCTGCGCCGGCAGGCCGCGCAGGCTGGCGGTCAGATCCAGCGCCGGCGTCAGCCGCCCGGCCAGGTCCAGCACCCCGCCGCCGATCCCCAGGCGCAGCCGCTCGGTGCGCACGCCATCGGCGAAATCCAGCCGGGCCGGCGCCTGCAACACCGCGGTGGTGCCCTGCCAGCCCACCCGCAGCGCCGACAGGGTCAGCGAACGCTTGACCACATCCAGCACCGAGGCCGCCGTCACCGCGGCCGTGCCGGTGGCATCGAGCGTCAGCGCCAGCGCCTCCGGCATGCCCTGCGCCCGCAGCACGGCGCGGCGGAACGGGGCCACGCCATTTGCCTCCACCTTGGCCGACAGCGCGCCGCCCGCCGCGCGCGCCATCTCGGCGGTCACGCTGCCGGCGGGCATGGCGGGGAGGAACGGCCGCAACTCCACCAGCCGGCCCATCTCCAGCCGCGCCGTGCCGTGCGGCAGCGCGGCCCCGGGCGCCAGCACCAGCGCCGCCTCGGCCCGCGCCGACTTCCACTGCGCCGAAGGCACATCCAGCCGCAGCGTGCCATCCGCCGCCCGCGACCCCGCCGCCTCCAGCACCAGCCTGGCGCCCTCCAGCGTCGCTTCGGCGGAAATCCTGCCGGACGGCAGCGCCGGCAAGCCCGCGACCCGGCCGTTCAGCGACATCGGCAGCGGCGCGGACTCCGCCGTGCCCAGCATGCCGCTGCCGGTCAGCGTCACGGCGAAATCCGCCATCGTCCCGCGCAGCGCCGCGTCCAGCGTGGCCGCCCCGCGCAGCACCGGGGCGATCAGCGCCAGCTGAGGCAACGACACCGCGAGATCGGCCACCACCGCGTCGCCGTCCAGGCTGGCGCTGCCGTGCAGGCCGATGGCGGTGTTCTCCACCGTCAGCCGCTCCAGCACCGCGCGCGCGCCACGCCGCGTGCCGGCCGCCGCGAAGCGCGTCTCCCGCCCCGCCAGCAGCGCCACCGGGGCGCGTTGCAGCCGCAGCCAGCCCTCCCCGGTTCCCGTGGCACCGCCCTCGGGCAGCGCGAGGTCCAGCGTCACCTGCGCGCTGCCGTCATATCCGGCAGCCAGCTTCGCCAGCGCCGGCAGGTCCAGCGTCACCTGTGCCTGCGGCTCTCCCGCGGTGCGCAGCGTGCCCGCCAGGTGCAGCAGCGGATGGACGAGGTCCAGCACCACCGGCCGCTCCGCCGCCTGCAGATCGGCATCGACCGACAGCACCAGCGGGTCACGCGAAAATGCCGCCCCCAGCGGCGCCGGCAGCACCAGCCCCTCGCCGCGCCCGCTCAGCCGCACCCGCCCGGCATCGCCGGCCAGCTCGGCCGAAAGCTTCGCCAGCCGCGCCTCGCCGGCCACCAGGGCGGCCACCAGCAACTGGCCGCGCGCCTCGGGGGCGGAAGCCTTGCCGCTGACATGGGCGTCCAGCGCGATCGCCTGCCACGACAGCCAGGGTCCCGGCGTCATCGCCGGCGCACGCGCCACGACGTCCAGCGCCAGCTGCGCCGCATCCAGCCGCCCCGATGCCGAAAGGCGCAGCGCCCCGGCGGTGGCTTCCAGCTTCAGCGCCGGCGCCGCGCGCGGCCCGTCCAGCGTCGCGGTCACCGCCAGCACGCCGAGATCCGGCAGCCCCGCGATCCCCGCCACCAGCCCGTCCGCCGGCTCGTTGAGCGCCAGCGCCAGCGCCAGGGTTTCCGGCGCCAGCGTCCCCTCCGCCCGCACCCGGCCGGGCTTGTCCACCCCTTCGGCCTCCAGCAGGAAGCTGCCCTTGTCCAGCGCCTCCAGGTCCAGCCGGCCCGAGATCGCCAGCACCAGTGGCGCCGCCAGCCCGGTGGCCGCCGGCATCAGTTCCAGCCGCCCGACCTTCAGCGCAGCGACGGATATCTGCAACGGCAGGTCGCCGCCGGCGCTGGCATCGCCGCCGCCGCCGGGCCGGCGCACCAGCAGCGCGCGGGCCGCCGTCAGCGACTGCACCTCGGCCCGCCCGCGCAGCAGCGCGGTGGACGACCATTCCGCGCTGACATCCTCCAGCACCAGCCAGGGCCCCTCGGCATCGCGCACCTCGACCCGCTCCACCCGCGGCGCGCCGGGCAGCCAGCCGGCCAGCCCGACCAGCCGCACCTGCCCGCCGGTGGCCCAGCCGATCAGCCTGGCGACGGTGGATTGCCCCTCCTCCTCGGTGGCCGCCGGCGCAGGGGCCGGCGGCGGGCCGGGTGCCTGGCTGTGCGCCACGCCACCGCCCAGGGCCAGCACCACCAGCAGGATGGCCCAGCGCCGCATCAGAACGCGTGCCCGATGCCGATGTAGAACTGCACCGCGTCGGTCTTGCGCTGACCAGTCAGCGGCACCGCGATATCGGCGCGGATCGGCCCGATGCCGGTGTAGTAGCGCACGCCCAGGCCGGCGCCCACGCGCAGGTCGCCGGTGAACGGCGTGCCGGCGGCGGAAACCTGGCCGGCATCGACGAACGCCGCCATGCCCCAGGAGTCGCCGATGCGCTGGCGCAGCTCCACGCTGGCGGCATCGATCGCGGTGCCGCCGCGCGGTCGGCCGCTGGCGAAGCTTGGGCCGACCGACTGGAAGCGGTAGCCGCGGATGGTGGCGCTGCCGCCGGCATAGAAGCGCTGGTCCGGCGGCAGGTCGCCCACCGAACCGCCCAGGATCGTGCCGACCAGTCCGCGCACCGCCAGCACCGTGCGCCCCTCCCGCTTGCCGAAATAGCGGCCGAGATCGAGATAGGTCGAGGCCGATGCCTGCACCACCGCGAACATCCCGGCATGGCGCGTCATGTTAACCGACGGCGTGGCCAGCAATCCTGCCCGCGCGCCGCGCGTGGGGTCCAGCTTGCTGTTGGTGGAATCGTAGATCAGGCCCAGCGGCGCCTGCACCAGCAGGTAGTTGGCCACCTCGCCCTCCTGGGTGATCCGCGCCTGCTGCAGTGCCGCGCCGACGGTGGCGGTCCAGTGCCGCGTCAGCACCTGGCGCAGCGTCACCGCCGCGCGCACCGCGGTGCGGTCATAGGCGCGCAGATAGGCGCGCTGGGCATTGAGGTTGACCGCCAGCGACTGGTCGCGCCCCGGCACCTCCGGCAGCACCAGCAGCGCATCCAGGTTGTAGCCCGGCGCCCGTCCGGCGCTGCCGCCCAGCTGCGTTGCCGCGGCCCCCAGGGTCAGCTGCTCGGCGCCGCCGAACAGGTTGCGATGGGTCCAGGCGGCCGAGACCTGCCCGCCCTCGTCGGTGGACCAGCCGGCGGCCAGGTCGATCACCCGCGGCTTGCGTTCGCGCACCCGCACCACCACCGGCAGCCGGCCTTCGCCGTCCAGCGTGGTGCCCTCCTCGATCGCCACCCCGGCCACCGCCGGCACCGCCGCCAGGTCGCGCCGCGCCGCCTCCAGCCGGGCCGGATTGAACTTCTCGCCGGTCCGCAGCTTCAGCCGGCGGCGCACGAAGGCGGGGTCCAGCCCCTTCAGCCCGCCGAATGCAATGTCGCCGATCGCCACCCGTGGCCCCGCCCGCACGGAAAAGCTGACATCGATCACCCCGGCGGCGGGATCGAGCACCGCATCGGGCGCGCTGACCTCGGCCAGGGCGTGGCCGGCATCGCGCAGCGCGCTGCGCAGGGCGTCGCGTGCCGCCAGGATGTCGGCCGCGCGCGCCGGCTGGCCGGGCGCCAGGGTGAAGGTCGCGCGCGCCGCCGCCGGCACGTCGCCCAGCAGCTGCACCCGGCCCAGCGGGAACAGCCGGCCGGGCTCCAGCACCAGCTCCACCGGCACGATGGTCGCTTCGGGCAGCGCCTCCAGCCGCTCCACCAGCCCGGGGGCGGCCACCTGCTCGCCGGCGATGCGCACGGTCACGCCGGCGTCGTAGTAGCCCAGGCTGTGCATGGCATCGATCAGGCGCTCGGCATCGGCATAGCCGCGCGCCACCAGCGCCGCCGGGCCCACCGGCGCGGCCGTGCGCAGGCTGCGCAGCAGCGAGACATCCGCCGCCGCCGCGTCCAGCTCGTCGATCCCGGTCGGCGGGATGCTGACGTCATAGGTCACCGGGTCCGCCGCCCGCCCGGCCGGTGCGGCCAGCAGCAGGGCGGCGAGTGCCGCGACCGCGAGCTTCGTGGCATGGCGCACCCCGCGGCTCACCCCTGGGGCATCGGCTCGCCCAGCGACAGCATCAGCCGGTTGGCCCAGTTGAAGAACGCGGCGGCCTGGATCGCATCGGCGATCGACAGGTCATCCATGCCGGTGGCCCGCAGCCGCGCGACATGGGCCGGGCCGAAGGTCATAGGCATCTCGGTCAGCGCCACCGCGGCGGCGACGATGGCATTCCAGCGCTCGCCGAGATCGGCGGCCACGCCCTCGTCCAACAGGCGCTGCACGTCCTCGCCGCGCCTGGAATAGGTGGTGGCGTGGCGCGCATGCACCGAGGCGCAGTAGATGCAGCCGTTCAGCCGCGAGGTCGCCGTGGCCGCCAATTCGCGCTCGGCGCGCGGCAGCCCGGCCTTGGTGTTGTAGAAGATGTCCTTGTCGGTGCGGGTGCGCGCGCCCAGCACCTCGGGGTCGCGCGCCAGCAGGCGGAAATACGCCGACCTGGCCCGCGACGCATCGACCAGCCCGGCCATGTGGCGCGGCGTCAGCGCATCCTCGGCCAGCGGCGCCAGCCACGGCAGCCAGTCCAGCATCGCGCGGGTGAAGACGGCGGGGATGTCGTGGCCTTCGGGGGTATGAACGGTGTCCGTCATGCAGGCCTCACGCGCTGGCAATCATCGCGCGCAGCCCGACGGCGACGCGGATCTGGAAGGTCAGGAAGGCGACCAGCTGGGACAGGGTGACGATCCCGTCCGCCGCCCAGCCGGCATCCACCAGCGCCTGCATGTGCCGGGGTGCGGCGTCGCGCGGGTGGAACACCAGCATATGGGCATGGGTCAGCGCCGCGGCCAGCCGCGCGCCCAGTTCGGGCCCTGCCCGCCATTCCGGCCCGGCCCGGTCCTCGGCGCTGAGCGGCCCGGCGGGGTAATGGCCATACGGTCCTTCGGCCGCCGCCCCGCCGGCTTCCGCCATCACGGCATCGCGCAGGGCCGCGTCGAGCATCCCGCCATACAGCGCCTCGGCCGGCCCGTCGCCATGCAGCCGCGCCACGAACAGCGCCACCGCCGCACGCTCGGCCACCGCCATCGCCGCGACGTCCAGCGGGGCGAACAGCGCGTCGAAACTGGCCTGCGCCTGCTCGCGCGCCTCGGTCCGCTGCCGCCGGACCGCGTCCAGCGCCGTGCCGGGGGCAATGCCCGCCAGCCGGTCGATCACATCGCCGCTCACGCCACCCTCCTGATATCGCCGCCCCGCCAGCCCAGCGCCGGCGCCACCTGCTCCGCCACCAGCTCGATCGAGCGCAGGATGGCGGGGTGCGGCGGATCGATCGAATGCACCTGCACCACCAGATCGGTCGCCCGCTGCATGGTGCCATCCGCCAGCAGGGAGGCTACCACGTCCTCGCCGGTGCCGACATGCACGTCGAAAGCCGCGACCAGCTCCGCCACCGTGCCGCCGGCCGCCGGATGCCCCGTCGCCGCCAGCCGCGGCCGCATCCGCGCCAGCCCCAGTTCGGCCAGCCGCCACGCCTCGGCCCGGTCATCGGCCACGAACACGCTGCGCGAGGCCATCACCCGTGGCGACACCCCCGCCGGCAGGGCGGCGAAATAGGCATCCAGCATCGGCCCCTGGATTTCGTCCAGCCGCATGTCCCAGCGCCGGTCCGGCCGCGGCTGGGTGCGCGACAGCATCAGCCCGTCGCCCGCCAGCCCGGCGCGCCGCGCGCCCTCCACCCCGAAACTCGCCTGCCACACCCGCGCATCCAGCCCGGGATGGGCGGGATACAGCGCGTCGCCGCCCGGCAGCGCGCGGCCCGCCCAGGCATCGCGCAGCACCGCCAGATGCGCTGCCGTCAGCGCGCCACGATCCTCGCTGTCTCGCCCGAAGGCGCGGAAGGCGGCCATGTTGCCGCCCGGCCCGATCCCCACCTCCAGCCGCCCGCCGCACAGCAGGTCCAGCACCGCGGTGTCCTCGGCCACCCGGATCGGCAGTTCCAGCGGCAGGGTGATGATCCCCGTGCCCAGCCGGATGCGGCTGGTGCGCGCGGCGACATGGGCCAGGAACACCAGCGGCGCCGGCAGCCCGCCCTCGGCCTCGTGGAAATGGTGCTGCGCCACCCAGGCGGAATCGAAGCCACAGCGTTCGGCATGGATGATCTGCTCGCCCGCCAGCCGATAGCGTTCCGCTGCCGGCACCGCATCCAGCACCCGGGTGAAGAACCCCAGCCCTTGCAGCAGCGGCAGCGTCATGCCGCGGCGGGCGGCGCGGGCGGGTACACCACCGCCTGCGGCCGCTTCAGCTCGATCTCGATGAACGCCAGCGGATGGTCCGAGCCGTTCATCACGTCGTGCTCGGCGCCGAACGGCCGGCCATAGGCGGTGCCGGCCTCGACCTTGGTCTCGGTCACCGCCTTGCCGTCGTGCAGGCGCATGATCCCCGGCGTCAGCAGCACGACGAAATACGGCCAGGCGTGCTGGTGCCAGCCGGTCACCGCGCCGGGCGCGAAATCCCAGCGCGTGATGCGCACATCGTCGTCGTCGCGCTGCACGGTGGGCACGGCGGGGATGGTGCAAACGAAGGCCATGGCAATCTCCTCTTCGGCGCCACCTTCCCCGGACAAACCGGCGAGGTCAACGCGGCAGGTCGCGCAGGCCCCGCCCGAGATAGGCGCCGATCGCCACCACGGGGCGCCCCGGCAGGGCGAATTCCACCGGGGGCAAGGCCTCGATTTCGGCGAACAACGCGCCATAGGACGCCCGGATGCGCGCCTCGTCCTGCCGCGGCGCCAGGATCAGCACGTCCTGGCCCACAACGTCGCGCGCCGTGTGCGCCTGGAACGCGAACTGCCGGCAATCGGCATTCAGGCACAGCACCCGGGGATCGCCCCCAAGCGCGTAACCCAGCTTGCCGGCATCGGCCCAGCTCGGCGCCACGATCGGCCGCGCCAGCAGCCCGCGCCCGGCCAGCGCGGCGCGCAGCGGTGTCCAGTCCAGCCCCTGGCGCAGCGGATCGCCGGGCAGCGGCACCAGGTTCAGGTTCAACTCCGCGGCCGCCAGCCCCAGCCCGACCACCAGAAACCCCGCCGTGCCCGCCAGCGCCCGGCGCATCGCCACCGGCCGGGCATCGAGCCGCCCGGCCAGCCACCGGCCCAGCAGCGGAAAGGCGAACAGGTAGCCCGGCGCCGCCCAGTGGTACAGCACCCTCGGCGACCAGGCCGAGATCACCACGAACAGCACGATCGGCCCGAACCCCAGCCAGGCCAGCAGCCACGGCGCCCGCTCGGCCGGCCCGCGCCACAGCGCGCGCGCCCACAGCACCGCCAGCGGCAGCCACAGCCACGGCAGCAGGAACAGCGCCTCCCCCGCCACGGTCACCAGCGGCGCCGCCAGGTCCAGCTTTCGCATGCCTGCCCGCCCGCCCTGGAAGGCAAAGCTGGCCCAGCCATGCGCCGCGTTCCACGCCACCACGGGGGAGAACACCGCGGCCGCCACCAGCCCGGCGACCCAGGGCTGCGGCCGCGCCAGCCAGTGCCGCCCCAGCGTCAGCACCGCCACCAGAGCGCCGGCAAAGGTCAGCACGGCGGTGTATTTCGACAGCAGCGCCAGCCCGGCGCACACCCCGGCGCCCAGCCACCAGCGCCACGCCCCGCCCTCGATGGCCCGATGCAGGCACAGCCCGAACCCCAGCAAAGCCGCCACCAGCGGCCCGTCCGGCAGCACCCAGCCGCCGGTCGTCACCCCCAGCACCGGCGCCATGTTCAGCGCCACCGCCGCCCACAGCCCGGCCCGGTCGCCGAACAGCGCCCGCGTCCAGGCGAACATCAGCCAGGTGCTCAGCGCGAACAGCGCGATGAACGGCAGCCGCACCACCACCGCCGCCTCGCTGCCTGCCAGCCGCGCCATCCCCGCCGACAGCCACCAGGACAGCGGCGGATGGTCGAAATAGCCCCAGGCCATCTCGCGCCCGGCGGCCACCATGTAGCTCTCGTCCACCCCCAGCCCGACCGCCCAGGCCAGCCCCAGGCGCAGCAGCGCGGTGCCCAGGATCAGCCCGCCAACCCAGCCGCCCACCCTCATCGCCCCCTCAGGGACCGGCCAGCAGCCGCACGCCCAACCCCGCCAGCACCGTGCCCAGCACGGCGTCGAGCCCGCGCTGGATGCGCCGGTACAGCACCGTCACCGCCGCCGCCGACAGCGCCACCGCCAGCGCCGTGTGCCAGGCCAGCGACATCGCGGTGGCGCCCAGCACCGCCACCACCAGCGTCGTGCCATCCGCGCCGGCGCCGGTCAGCACGCCGGCCAGCGCCACCCAGAACACGCCCGCCTTGGCGTTCAGCAGCATCACCGCCAGGCCGCGGCCGAAATCCCGGCCGCGCGGCCGGGTCACGTCGGCCCAGATCTCGGCCGCCTCGCCGCGCCACGCCGCGCGCCAGCCCTGAACGCCGAGATACAGCAGGAACGCCCCGCCGCCCCAGCGCAGCGCGGTCATGAACGGCGGATGCGCCGCCGCCAGCGCCGCCACGCCCCACACCGCCGCCAGGCCCCACACCACCTCGCCGGTCGCCATTCCGGCGGCACAGCGCAGCGCCGGCCCCCGCCCATCCCGCATCGCGGTGCCCAGCAGCATGGCGAAGTTCGGCCCCGGCGACAGCAGCGCCAGCCCGAACCCCGCCCATACCGCAACCAGGACGGGCAGCTCCATCACGCCCTCAGTCGGCGCGGACGTTCTGCTTCTGCTCGCCCAGCCCGGCGATGCCCAGCGTCATCACGTCGCCCGCCTTCAGCCAGATCGGCGCCGGCTTCTTGCCCATGCCCACGCCCGGCGGCGTGCCGGTGGCGATGATGTCGCCGGGATGCAGGGTGATGAAATGGCTGACGTAGCTGACGATCTGGATCACGTTGAAGATCATCGTCTTGGTGTTGCCGTCCTGCATGCGCACGCCGTTCACGTCGAGCCACATGGCGAGGTTCTGCGGGTCCGGCACCTCGTCCTTGGTCACCATCCAGGGGCCGGTGGGGCCGAAGGTGTCGCAGCCCTTGCCCTTGTCCCAGGTGCCGCCGCGCTCGGACTGGAAGTTGCGCTCGCTGACGTCGTTGACCACGCAATAGCCGGCGACGTGCTTCATCGCGTCGGCCTCGGACACGTATTTGGCCTTGCTGCCGATCACGATGCCCAGCTCCACCTCCCAGTCCGGCTTGGTCGAGCCCTTCGGGATCACCACGTCGTCATACGGCCCCTGGAACGCGCCCAGCGACTTCAGGAAGATGATCGGCTCGGTCGGCGGCGTCGCCCCGGTCTCGGCGGCATGGTCGGCATAGTTCAGCCCGATGCACACGAAGTTCAGCGGGCGGGCGATGCACGGCCCGATGCGCGGGTTGCTGCGCACCAGCGGCAGCGTCTTGGGATCGGCACCGGCCATCTTCGCCAGCCCCCCCGGCGACAGCGACGCCCCGTTGATGTCCGGCACGATGTCCGACAGGTCGCGCAGATTGCCGTCGGCGTCGATCACGCCGGGCTTCTCCGCGCCGGGGGCGCCATAGCGAACGAGCTTCATGGTGGTTTCCTCGATTGCGACTGATGTCGGGACGGAGAGACTACAGCGAAATGCCGCCGTCAATCACCAGCGCCTGGCCGGTCACGAACACGCTGTCGTCGCTGGCCAGGTACACCGCCAGCGCCGCGATCTCGTCCGCCCGGCCCAGCCGCCCCATCGGCTGGCGTGCGATGAACGCCGCGCGCGCCGCCTCCAGCGACCCCGCCGCCGCCGCATTGGCCGCGATCCGGTCGTCCAGCGAGGGGGACTGCACCGTGCCCGGGCAGATGCAGTTGCAGCGAATGCCCCTGGTGGCGAAATCCGCGGCGATCGACTTGGTCAGCCCCACCACGGCGGCTTTCGATGCGCCATAGACGAAGCGGTTGACGATCCCTTTCACCGAACTGGCGACCGAGGCCATGTTGATCACCGACCCGCCGCCGCGCGCCAACATCCCCGGCAGGAAGGCCTGGCTGGTCCGCATCATCGATTTCACGTTGAGGTCGAACGCGAAATCCCACTCCGCTTCCGTCGCTTCCAACACGCTCCCCTGGTGGACGAACCCGGCGCAATTGAACAGCACGTCGATCGGCCCGATCGTCTCCGCCGCCGCCAGCACCGCCGCCGTGTCGCGCACGTCCAGCACCAAGGTGCGAACGCCCGGCCCCACGATCTCCGCCAGCTTCGCCGCATTCACATCGCTCGCGTAAACCTGCGCCCCCTCGGCCGCGAAAGCGAGCGCCGTCGCCCGCCCGATCCCCTGGGCGGCGGCGGTGACGAGGGCAGTCTTGCCTTTGAGGCGCAGGGACATCGGGCGCTCCTGGTTCGTTTCGTGCGACACGAGCGGAGTACGCCGGGCCGAAGCGGCGGGCAAGAGGTGATCAGGGAAGCAGCCGACGGTCGCGGTGCCGTGCAGGTGCGGAGAGGCGATGACGATACAGATTATGCCCTATGGACCGCTGATGACGATCCGGACGCGAAGACCCGCGATCTTCTTGGAGCACTCAGCCGACGGGGAGGGGCCATCTTGTTGCTGCGGTGCGGCGGATAGACCGCAAGCGGAACAGGGAGGCGGGGAGTTTGGGAGGTTCAAGTGAGCGGCGGCTTGAGCGACAGGCGGCGAATTCCGTGGCGAAGAACCACGTTCTGGAAGTTCAGCAGCAGGCCGGGCGGCAAGCGTGCCAGGCGCAGATATGTCAACAGTTGCGCCTCATGGATAGGCAGAAGCTTCTCGACCGCCTTGATCTCCACTATCACCTTCCCGGCCACCAACAGATCGATGCGATAGGCGGCATCGATCGGACGTGTCTTGTAGGTCACGGGCAACATGACCTGGCGTTCGAATTTCACGCCTTCATCCGCCAGCTCCTGGCAAAGGCAGGTTTCATAGACCGATTCCAGCAACCCTGGGCCAAGATGGCGATGAACCTCCATCGCGCATCCGATCACGCGCGCCGTCAGGGAGTCATCCAGCGGAGCCCTCCCTAACTCCCCGCCTCCCTGTTCCACTTCCTTCCCTTCCGCCGCCCCCAGCCCTCAATGATTATCCCGGCTCTCCCCCCGCGTCTCCAGGATGTTCAGGTACAGCGTCGCCGGCTCCAGGCACCCGCCCGTTCCTAACTGCCCGACCATGGATCGGTAGATTTCCTCCCACGGCGTCTTGTGCAGCAGCGCCGGCGGGGTCCACGCCGCCCGCCGCGCCTCCAACTCACCTTCCGGCAGCAGCACATCCACCTTGTGCGTGTTCAGGTCGATGCGAATCCGATCGCCGGTTTGCAGCAACGCCAGCCCGCCACCGACCGCGGCCTCGGGCGACACGTTCAGGATGCTCGGCGAGCCCGAAGTCCCACTCTGCCGCCCGTCGCCCATGGTCGGCAGGGCGTTGACCCCTTCCTTCAGCATGCGTGCCGGCGGCTGCATGTTCACCACCTCGGCGCTGCCGGGATAGCCCACCGGCCCGCAGTTGCGGATGATCAGGATCGACTGCTCCTCGATCGCCAGCGCGGGATCGTCCAGCCGTTCATGGTAGTCCTCCGGCCCCTCGAACACGATCGCGCGCCCCTCGAACACGTTCGGCCGGGCGGGATCGGACAGGAAGCGCGAACGGAACTCCTTGTCGATCACGCTGATCTTCATCACCGCGCTGTCGAACAGGTTGCCGGACAGCACAACATACCCCGCCCGCTCCAGCATCGGCTTGGCATAGGACCGGATCACCTCGCGATCCCCGTCCGGCACACCATCCAGCGTTTCGCCCAGCGTCTTGCCGCTGACCGTCATGACGTCCAGGTGCAGCTTGCCGGCGCGGGCCAGTTCCTTCAGCACCGCCGGCACCCCGCCGCCGCGATAGAACATCTCGCCCAGGAACCGCCCGGCGGGTTGCATATCCACCAGCAGCGGAATCTCCGGCCCCAGCCGCTGCCAGTCGTCCAGCGAGTGCTCCACCCCCATGTGCCGCGCGATCGCCACCATGTGGATCGGGCAGTTCGAACTCGCCCCCAGCGCCGCGGCCGCCACCACCGCGTTCTCGAACGCCTTCTTCGTCATGATGTCGGACGGGCGCAGGTTCTCGCGCACCATCTCCACCATCCGCCGCCCGGTGTAGTACGCCATCTGCCCTCGCTCACGGTACGGCGCCGGAATCGCCGCACAGCCCGGCAGCGACATGCCCAGCGCCTCGGCCAGCGAATTCATCGACGTCGCCGTGCCCATCGTGTTGCAGTGCCCAACCGAAGGGGCTGACGAACACACCATCTCCATGAACTCGTCGTAGTCGATCTTGCCTTCCGCATGCAGCTTTCGACCCTCCCACACGATGGTGCCGGAGCCGGACAGCCGCCCCTTCCACCAGCCGTCCAGCATCGGCCCGCCGGACAGCACGATCGCCGGGATATTCACCGTCGCCGCCCCCATCAGGCAGGCCGGCGTCGTCTTGTCGCACCCCGTTGTCAGCACCACCCCATCGATCGGGTAGCCGTGCAGCACCTCGACCAGGCTCAGATACGCCAGGTTGCGATCCAGCGCCGCCGTCGGCCGCTTCAGCGTCTCCTGGATCGGATGGATCGGGAATTCCAGCGGAATGCCGCCGGCATCGCGAATCCCGTCGCGCACCCGGCTGGCCAGCGCGATGTGATGCCGGTTGCACGGCGCGATATCGCTGCCCGTCTGCGCAATCCCGATGATCGGCTTGCCGCCCTGCAACTCCTCGCGCGTCAGCCCGAAATTCAGCTGCCGCTCCAGGTACAGCGCCGTCATCGACGGATTGCCCGGATTGTCGAACCACCGGCGGCTGCGCAGGCGCTTGGGATCGTGGGAGTCGTCGTGGGCCATCGTTTCCTCCTGCGGCGGCGATCGGCCAGGAGCGTGGGCGGCGGCGAGGCCGAGTGTCAACAAAGGATGGGGTGGGAGCAGGGCAGTCGCATTTCCCGTACGGATCGTGATCGGCATCGCAAGCAAGCAAGAAATCTTCACAAAGAAGCGGAGAGGCGGAGAGGACTCCTTCTCTCCGCCTCTCCGCTTCTTTGTGATTCTTGCTTTTGCCGCCTCACCAAACTGGCGGTTCAGCAATATGTGATTGCCTTGGGTTAGAAGAGTCTCCTTATTTGTGAATAACAGGAAGCCTTCGCTACCTGGCCTTGACCGCTCGTTTACCAAAACTCGCCTGCGGCACCCCCCGATTGAGCGACATGTGCGAATGCACGCACCGCCAACCGCCCTCCGAACGCGCAAACACCATCGTCGCCCGCCCCGGCCGGTCGAACCGCGTGCCGTCCTGATGAAACCCGCTGCTGGTCCACGGCGTCACCGCCACCGCCATGCCGCCGTCGGCCAGCACGTGCGTTCCGGCCAGGTCGAAGGCGAAAT
>JADLHF010000167.1 GCA_020848935.1 Acetobacteraceae bacterium | reverse complement strand
TGATGACCTTGCTGTTCATCTCGTAGGCGCGCTGGGCGGTGATCAGGTTGGTGATCTCGCTGACCACGTTGACGTTGGAGGTCTCGACGAAGCCCTGCAGCACCGAGCCGAAGCCGGGCGAGGCCGGGGTGCCGGTGATCGCATTGCCGCTGGCGGTGGTGGCCAGGAACAGGTTGTCGCCCTGGGCGTCCAGCCCCGCCGCGTTGGGGAAGACGGCGAGCTGGACCTGGCCGACCAGGGCGGGGGCGGCCTGGCCGTCCAGCGTGACCTGCACCTGGCCGGAGGCGTTGATGGCCACGTTGGTGGCATTGGCCGGCACGGTGATGCCGGGCTGCACCACGTAGCCGTCCGCGGTGACCACCTGGCCTTCGGCGGACAGCGCGAAGGTGCCGTCGCGGGAATAGGCGGTGTCGCCGCTGGGCAGGGTGACCTGGAAGAAGCCGTTGCCGCGGATCGCCAGGTCGAAGGCGTTGGAGGTCTGTTGCAGGTTGCCCTGCTCGTTGATGCGGTAGATCGCCGCGGTCTTGACGCCCAGGCCGACCTGGGCGCCGGCGGGCACCACCGAGCCGGCGTCGGACGAGTTGGAGCCGACGCGGCGCAGGTTCTGGTAGATCAGGTCCTGGAACTCGGCGCGCCGGCGCTTGAAGCCGGTGGTGGTCATGTTGGCGATGTTGTTGGAGATGACTTCAACGTTGGTGGCCTGGGCCTGCATGCCGGTGCCGGCGATGTCGAGCGAGCGCATGGTGTCAGATCCGCTTCTGGGTCAGCTTGTCGATGGCGTTCTGCTGGCGGGTGGCGTCGGTCTGCACCATCTTGCTGGTGAACTCGAACTCCCTCAGCTCGCGCATCATCCGGGTCAGTTCCAGCACCGGGGCGACGTTGCTCTGCTCGATGGCGCCCTGGATCATGCGCGGCTCGGCGACCGGCAGCGGGGTGCCCTCGGCAAGGAACCTCTGGCCGCCTTCGGGCTTCATGCGCAGCGGGTCGGCCGGGCGGACCACGGCGATGCGGGCGACGCGACCGTTCTCGGTGCTGATGGTGCCGTCGGCGGTGATGGTGATCTGGGTGTCGGCGGCGGCGAGGCGGATGGGCCGGCCGGCGGTGTCCAGCAGGGCGTGGCCGTCGCTGTTGACGACGTTGCCGGTGGCATTCAGCTCGAAATGCCCGGCACGGGTCAGGCGCGGGCCGGTGGGGGTCTGCACCATGAAGAAGCCGTCGCCGGCCAGGGCGAGGTCGAGGGGATTGGCGGTGTTGGTGACGGGACCGGGGGTCTGGTCGCGGTAGCTGGCGCGGTCCTGGGTGAAGGTCAGGATCTCGGCCCCGCGCGGCACGTCGGGGCCGCGCGCGCGCATCAGGAAGTCGCTGAACACCAGCCGCTCGGCGCGATAGCCCGGGGTGTTGGCGTTGGCGATGTTGCCGGCGGTGACATCGAGCGCGCGCTGCTGGGCGGTCAGGCGCGACAGGGCGATGCTGGTGATGTTCTGCATGCGGGAAGATCCTCGGGCCGGGGGGCGGCATCGCAGGAGTGGTCGCAACCGCCGTGCCAGGGCCGGGATGGCGGATTTCCGCGCCATCGGCAGGCCGGCGCGCGGCCGCCCGGCAGGTTGTGCCCGGCGGCTTCGTGTCCACCCGGCAAATACCGCCGCCTGCGCAAGGCTTCGTTAACCGTGGAGGGCGAGAAGAGAGCCAGGCGGCCAGGGTGGCTGCCCCGCGCGGCCGGGCCGCGGGGGTGGAAGGGGGCGGCATGGCGGCGGTTGCGACGGCGGCACCGGAGGATGGGGACACGGCCCCCGCACCCGGCAGGGGCGGCAAGAAGAAGCTGGTGGTCCTGCTGGCGATCCCGCTGGTCTTGGGCGGCATCGGCGCCGGGCTGTGGTTCGGCGGCATCCTGCCGCCATTGCTGGGCATGGCGGCCAAGCCGGCGGACAAGGGGGCCGGCGAGCATGGGGCCGGGGAGCATGGCAAGGAGACTGGCGGGGGCGGCACAGGTCACGCCGCCGCCGGCGGGCACGGCAGTGGGGGCGAGGGCAAGGCGGCGGGCAAGCCGTCGGCGGTGTTTATGGAGATGCCCGAGATCATCGCCAACCTGAACGCCGGGCCGCGGCGCAACAGCTTCATCAAGCTGCGCCCCCGCCTGGAACTGGCCAAGGCGGAGGATGAAATGGCGGTGCGCGCGGCGATGCCGCGGCTGCTGGACCTGTTCCAGACCTACCTGCGCGAGATGCGCCCGGAGGAGCTGCGTGGCAGTGCCGGCACCTACCGCCTGCGCGAGGAACTGCTGGCGCGCGGCAACATCGCGGTGGCGCCGGCGCGCATCCTGGACGTGCTGTTCCCCGAGATCATCGTGCAATGAGCGGCAGCCAATCCGAGGAGGAGATGGCCGCCGCCTGGGGGGCGGAGGCCGAGGCGGGCGAAGGCGATGGCGATGCCGCCGTGCCGCAGCGGGTGCTGAACCAGGCCGAGATCGACAGCCTGATGGGCTTCGATGCGGAGCCCGGCGACGGCGACAACCGCAGCGGCATGCAGCGCATCATCAGCTCCGGCCTGGTCAGCTACGAACGCCTGCCGATGCTGGAGATCGTGTTCGACCGGCTGGTGCGGATCATGTCCACGTCGCTGCGCAACTTCACCAGCGACAACGTGGAAGTGGGTATCGACAACATCCTGTCGCTGCGCTTCGGCGACTACCTCAACTCCATCCCGCTGCCGGCGATGCTGGCGGTGTTCAAGGCGGAGGAGTGGGACAATTACGGCCTGATGGTGGTCGATAGCGCGATGATCTACTCGATCGTCGATGTGCTGCTCGGCGGGCGGCGCGGCACGGCGGCGATGCGCATCGAGGGCCGGCCGTACACCACCATCGAACGCACGCTGGTGGAGCGGCTGATCCAGGTGGTTCTGTCCGATCTGTCGCTGAGCTTCGATCCGCTCTGCCCGGTGACCTTCCGTTTCGAGCGGCTGGAGGTGAACCCGCGCTTCGCCACCATCTCCCGCCTGTCCAACGCCGCCGTGTTGGCGCGGATGCGGGTGGATATGGAGGATCGCGGCGGGCGGGTGGATCTGCTGCTGCCCTACGCCACGCTGGAGCCGGTGCGCGAGCTGCTGTTGCAGCAGTTCATGGGCGAGAAGTTCGGCCGCGATTCGATCTGGGAGACCCACCTGGCCGAAGAGCTTTGGAACACCGACATCGACCTGGACGTGGTGCTGGACGAGCAGCCCATGCGGCTGAGCGACGTGATGGCGTTCCAGCCCGGCAGCCGCATCGTGCTGAACACCACCATCGGCGGCACGGTGCAACTGCGCTGCGGGCCGGTGACGCTGTTCGAGGGGCAGGTGGGCCGGCGCAAGAACCGGCTGGCGGTGCGCATCGAGCGCGAGGTGCTGCGCCCGGGGGCCGGGGAGCGTTAGCGACCCCTGAGGGATGGCGGGAGCCCGGGCCGATAGCGCGCCCGCCGCAAAGGATTTGTTCACCGTATCGCGACCAGGATGGGGCGGGATGGCAGGCATGGAATGGATTCTTGAACTGGCCCTGGTGGGGCTGCTGCTCGCAACGATGTTCCATGCCGTGAGGCTGGAGCGGGCGCTGGGCGTGCTGAAGCGCGACCGCGCCGCATTGGAGGAACTGGTGGTCGGGTTCAACGCGTCCACCCGCGCCGCCGAGCAGGGCATCAGCCGGCTGAAGGAGGCGGCCGACGGTGCCGGACGGCAGATCGCGCGCCAGGTGGAAGCGGCCGTCCGGCTGAAGGACGACCTGGTGTTCCTGGGCGAGCGCGGCGACGTGCTGGCCGACCGGCTGGACCATCTGGTGCGGACCGGACGGACGCTGGATCTGGGCGCGCAGCTGGGCGTGCCGCCAATGGAGCGGCCAATGGAGCGGCCAACGGAGCGGCCAATGGAGCGGCCAACGGAGCGATCGGTCGAGCGACCGGTGGCGCGGCCGATGGCGCGGCCGACCCTGGTGGCCGAGCAGTTTGCCGAGGAGGCGCCGCCGGAAGCGGCGCCCCTGGAGGCGCCATCGGCGCGTCCGCGCAGCCAGGCCGAGCGCGACCTGATGCGCGCGCTGCGGATTGCCCGCTGAGATGGCCATCTTCGCAGTGCGCTCCCGGCTGTCCCGTGCCGCGGGGCTGCGGTTCGTGCCGCGGCTGCTGCCGCTGGCGCTGGCTGTCATGCTCGCTCTGACCGGGCTGAAATCGGCGGGGCTGGTGCAGCAGGCGCTGGCCGGCAGCAGCCCGCCGGCCGCCGCCAAGCCGTCGGCGCCGGCACGCCCGCCGCCGCCAGCCGCTGCCACCGCCCCGGCGCCCAACCAGCACGCCGGCCCGAAACCGGACGTGATTGCAACGCCGCTGCCGGCACCGATGGCCGAGCCGCCGGTCAGCGAGGCCGAGCGCGCCATCCTGCTGGATCTGCGCCGCCGCCGCACCGAGCTGGAGGCGCGCGAGGCAACGCTGGCATCGCGCGAGGGCCTGCTGGCCGCCGCCGAAAAGCGACTGGCGGTGCGCGCCGACGAGCTGGGCGACCTGCAGCGCCGGCTGGAGGCGCTGGAGACCGCGCGAAATGAGCGCGGCGAAGAGAACTGGCGCGGCCTGGTCAAGATGTACGAAACGATGAAGCCGCGGGATGCCGCCGCGATCTTCAACGACCTGGACCGCCCGGTGCTGCTGTCGGTGCTGGACCGGATGAAGGAATCCAAGGCAGCCCCGGTGCTGGCCGCCATGCAGCCCGAACGGGCGCGCCAGATCACCGCCGAGCTCGCGCAGCGGCGTACCCAGGCCAACCGTCCCGCCGATCCGTCCGCGCCTCATCGTCCCGCCGATCCGTCGGCGCCGCGTCCACCCCGCAGCTGACCGCCGACGCCGGCGAGCCGTCTCGGCCCGCAGCCCTCTTTCGCAAGCCGACCGCGCCGCACCCGACGCGCCAACAGGAGCCTGAGATGCCGATCGACAAATCCATGAACGTGCTGATCGTGGACGATTACAAGACCATGCTGCGCATCATCCGCAATCTGCTGAAGCAGATCGATTTCAACAACGTCGAGGAAGCCAGCGACGGGGCGGAGGCGCTGTCGAAGCTGCGCACCAGCAACTTCGGGCTGGTGATCTCGGACTGGAACATGGCACCGATGACCGGTCTGCAACTGCTGCAGGAGGTGCGGGCCGACGCCAGGCTGAAGGCGACGCCGTTCATCATGATCACCGCCGAGAGCAAGGTGGAGAACGTGGTCGCGGCCAAGCAGGCCGGCGTGTCGAACTACATCGTCAAGCCGTTCAACGCCGAGACATTGCGCGGGAAGATCGAGAAGGTACTGGGGCATGCCTGACATCGCCATTGCCGCGCGGCCGGCCAACACGGCGCTGGCCGAACAGCTTGCCGTCATCACCGAGCGCTGGCCGGCCGCGCAGCCGGCGATGGTGGCCGAAGTGGTGCAGTCCGTGCTGGCGACCATGCGCGGCGACCTGACCAGCGTCGAGGCGGCGCTGCTGCACGAGGTCGCCGAGCTTGGCCGCACGATCACCACCGCGCGTGCCGAGATTGCGGCCTTGCAGGTGGACGACATCACCGCCAGCCACATCCCCTCGGCCACCGACGAGCTGGATGCGATCGTCGGCCACACCGCCGCGGCGACCGAATCGATCCTGGAGGTGTGCGAGATGCTGGACGGCATGGCGGCCACGCTGGACGCGGCCGGGGCGCAGGCGCTGCAGGACGCCACCACGCGGATTTACGAGGCGTGCAGTTTCCAGGACATCACCGGCCAGCGCATCACCAAGGTGGTGGCGACCTTGAAGGCGATCGACAGCAAGGTGGGGCACATCATCGCCACCTTCGAACGCAAGGGGGCCGGTGCCACGCCGCCGCGCCCGCCGCCAGCCGACATATCGCTTTTGAACGGGCCGCAGCTTCCGGCCAGCGCCATGGACCAGCACGACATCGACAAGCTGCTGGCGAGCTTCGACTGATGGGCGCGCGGGGCCGTGCCGGGGGCCAGCGCCCGGCGCTTGCGGCGATATTGTCCCGCACCGCGGTGGCGGTCGTGCTGTCGGGAATCCTGGCGGCCGGCGGGGCGGGCCCGGGCTGGGTGGGCAGCGCGCGGGCGGCCGAGGCGGTTGGCGTGCGCACCGGCGACCATTCCGGGTTCGGCCGCGTGGTGATCGACCTGGCCCCCGGCATGAAGCATACCCTGGTGCGCCGGGGCGAGCGGGTGACGGTGAAGATATCCGCCGCGACCGGGGCCGCCACCCCGGCCAGTGACGCCCGCCCGCCGCGCAACGTGGCCGCACTGGCCGCGCGCGACGGCGAGTTGGAACTGACCCTGGTGGCCGGGGCGCGCTTGCGCAGCTACAAGCTGGGCAGCCGGCTGGTGCTCGACGTGTCCGACCCGAAACCGGCGGCGCCGCGTGCCCAGGACCCGCGCCCGCCTGCCCCTGCACCCACCCCGGCGCGCGCGCGCGCCACCGTGCCGCCGTCGCCCGCTTCGCCGTCGTCCACATCGCCACCGCCCGCTTCGCCGCCGGTCGCTTCGCCGCCGGTCGCTTCGCCGCCGCCCGCTTCGTCGCCGGTCGCCGCCGCCGACCACACGCTCGGGCAGTCGCCGGATTCCCGCCAGCGCGAGCGCGATGCCGCCGTGGCGGCACACGACGCCCGGGGAGCCGCGCCAGGGGTTGCGCCAGCAACCGCACCAGCAACCGCGCCAGCAACCGCACCGGCAACCGCTGCGGGCGCTGAGCCGGCGCCGGTGGTGGCGCGCGCGCCGCGTGGCGCGGTGGAGGAGGTGGCGGCCAGCCCGCTGGGCTTGGCGGCGACGGTGGCCGCGGCACAAGATGCCGCCCCCCGCGAGGCCGTGCCGGCGCTGACGCTGCCGTTCGGTCCCGCCACGGGTGCCGCGGCGCTGCGCCGTGGCGATACCGCCCTGGTGGTGTTCGACGAACGCCGTCCGATCGACCTGTCCGCATTGCGCGACGATGCCGATTTCGCCGGTGCGGCCATCACCCTCTTGCCCGGCGCCACCGTGCTGCGCCTGACCCTGGCCGCCGACCGGCAGTTGCGGCTGGCCCGCGCCGAGGCGGGCTGGACCGTGTCCATCGTGGCGGATGCACCGCTGGCCGGGCCGCCGACCGCAGCGTTGCGCCCGATCCGCGCCGAGGCGGCGACGGGCCGGTTGCGGCTGGCTGCCGCGGCCCCCGGGCAGGTGGTGGCGGTGCCCGACCCGATGACCGGGACCTCGCTGCTGGTCGGCACCCAGCGCGAGGCGGGACAGGGCGTGGCGGTGGATCGTCGCAGCCCGGAATTCGCCCTGCTGCCGACCTGGCAGGGGGTGGCGGTGATGGCGCTGACCGACGCGCTGGCGCTGCGCCCGCAACCCGACGGCTTCCTGCTGGCCGCCGATACCGGGCGCAAGCTGGCGCTGTCGGCGCCGGACAGCCAGATCCAGGCGATGACCGAGGCGGCCACCGCCAGCCGGCGCTTCGACCTGCCGGCGCTGCCCCTGGCGGCCCTGCACCGGCGCCTGCAATCGGCCCGGCTATCGGCGGCGGCGGCGGCGCCCCAGGCGCGCACCGGCCAGCGCCGGGAGGTGATGCAGGCATATCTGGCGCTGGGCATGGGCGTCGAGATGCAGGCGGTGGCCACGGCCACGCTGGGCGAGGACGCCCGCGCCGCCGAGGACCCCGACATGCTGGCCTTGTCGGCGATCGCGGCACTGCTGGCCGGGCGCACCGGCCAATCCGCCGCCATCGACGACCCGCGCCAGGACGGCACCGACGAGATCGCCTTCTGGCGTGCCGTGCGCGCCGCCCAGTTGCAACCCGGCGCGCCGCGCGCCGCGGCGATCTTCGGTTCGGCGATGCCGTTGCTGCTGTCCTATCCCGCGCCGCTGCGCGAGCGGCTGTTGCCGCTGGCGCTGGAGACCATGGCCCAGGGTGGCGAGGTGGCGGCGGCAAAGGCGGTGCTGGCCCGGCAACCCGAGCAGCCGGCATTGGGTCTGGCCCGCGCGATGGTCGCCGAACACGATGGCGAGGCCGCCGCGGCGCTGGCACTGTATGACCGCGTCGCCGGCGGCAGCGATCGGCGCGCCCGCGCCCAGGCGGCACGCCGGGCGGTGGAGCTGCGGCTCGCCGCCGGCACGCTGACGCCGGTCCAGGCGGGGGACGCGCTGGAGAAGCTGGTCTATGCCTGGCGCGGCGACGACACCGAGATCGCCACCCGGCTGCGCGTGGCCGAGCTGCGCGCCCAGTCCGGCGCCTGGCGGACCGCGCTGGCGCTGCTGCGCGAGACGTCCCGGCTGTTCCCCGACCAGGATGCGGTGGCGCGCCGCGCCCTGGCCGACACCTTCGCCCGCAGCCTGGAACCCGCGGCGCAGGCGAAGATGTCGCCGCTGGACCTGGTGGCGCTGGCCGAGGAGAACGCCGACCTGCTGCCCAGCGGCCCGGCCGGGCATGATCTGGCGATGCGCCTGGCCGAGCGGCTGCTGGCGCTGGACCTGCCGGGGCGTGCGCTGCCGTTGCTGGAGAAGCTGGTGGATCAGGCGCCGCCGGGCGTGGCACGGGCCACGCTGGGCGCCACGCTGGCCGGGCTGCGGCTGGAACAGGGCGCGCCGGCGGCGGCGCTGGAGACGCTGTCCGCCAGCGTGGTGGAGGGGCCGCTGCCGCCCGAACTGCTGGAACGCCGCACCCTGACGTTCGCGCGCGCCACCGCTGCGGCCGGCGACCAGGCAACCGCCGTGGCCGCCCTGTCCGAGCTGGGAACACCGGCGGCACTGATGCTGCGCGCCACGCTGCTGGAACAGGCGCGCGACTGGCCCGCCGCCGCCGCCGCGCTGTCCGCGCTGGTGCGCAGCACGCTGCCGGACTCCGGCCCGCTCGACCCCGCGCAGTCGCGCCTGGTGCTGCGCCTGGCCGCCGCCGCCGCCCAGGCGGGGGACGAGCGGATGCTGGCCGGGCTGCACGCCACCCTGGCCCCGCGCCTGGCGCAGGAACAGCTGCGCGACCTGGCCGCGTTGCTGTCGGCCGCCCCGATTCGCGGCGTGGCCGACCTGCCGCGCGCAGCCCAGGATGTGCGGCTTGCCCGCGCCGCCCCGGCGGCATTGCGCACCCTGGCACCGCCCGCCACCCCCTGAGCCCTTCGCGCAACGGGCATGCAGGGGGAACACCGGCCGGGGCCGATTACCCCTTGCATCCCCCCGCCGTTATCCCCATTTTCCGCCACCTTGGCCCCAGGGGGCGCATGCATGCGGCATGCTGCCCAACAGGCCGTCTGCTGGTCGACAGGGGGTTGCGAATGAACGCACTCATGCCACTGGGGATGGTCTCGGACGTACCGAGCGAAAACCAGACTACGATGATGTCCGATGTAAACACCGACACGGGCCATGACGGGAAGACCGACTACTTCGTGGAGCGCGACGGCATGAAGTTCGCCGGCACGCACCTGCTGATCGACATCTGGGGTGCGACCCGGCTCGATGAACCGGAGCACATCGACGCCCGGCTGCGCGCCGCGGCGATCGCCACGGGGGCGACGATCCTGCACAGCCATTTCCACCACTTCTCGCCGAACGGCGGGGTTTCCGGCGTGGTGGTGCTGGCCGAGAGCCACATCTCGATCCATACGTGGCCGGAGCGTGACTTCGCCGCGCTGGACATCTTCGTCTGCGGCGACTGCGACCCGCATCTGGCGATTCCGGTGATCCAGGCGGCGTTCGAGCCGACGCGGATCGACCTGGACGAACAGCGCCGCGGCCGCGTCGCCT
>JADLHF010000166.1 GCA_020848935.1 Acetobacteraceae bacterium | reverse complement strand
CTCAATCGGATGTTGCCTCAATCGGATGTTGCGTTCGCTCCGCCTGGCTTGGCCGGGATTGAGCCAGCCGAGGCCTTCCAGAGGAACGACCTCGGCCCGGCCTTGTGCTCGGCGAGGCCGCGCGTGATGGCGGTCCGCGCGTCATTGATCGCATGGAAGCTGCCGCGGCGGATGGGCTTCGGGCCAGGGTTGGGAGGAAGCCCTCGACCGCCTTCGGCCTGGAGCCGGAGGTAGGGGTGAAATGCAAGGTCCAGCGCGGATGCCGACGCATCCAAAACTGCAAATCCGCCCGATCCCCAGCACTCAAAACCAATCCCGGCATGCACCGACGCGCCGCTGGTTTCATTGCGCCGGCGCAGGCAGAGGCCGCGGAACCGGGGCGTATCAGGGCTTCAGGACATTGATTCGCCGGGCACCATTCCCGGACGCAAGGATCGGATCGATCACAATCGCCTGGGAATATCCTGCTTTTCCGAACAGCCGCGCCATCGAGGCTTCGGTGTGCCAGAACGACGTCCTGTTGCCGATCCAGGCCATCGGATTGTCGCCGCGGGTCATACGTTCGGACACCCGCCGCCACGAAGCGAATGGCGCCGAGAGCCTCGCTGGCGGAAAGCTTGCGAAGGGGTCAGTGGCGCCCCGCCGCCAACGGCCCGCCGGCTTCACGCCAGGCGGCGATCCCGCCCTGGATATGGCGGGCGCTGGCCAGGCCGGCATCCTGGGCCGCCTGGACCGCCATGGCCGAGCGTTCGCCGAAGGCGCAATAGAACACCAGCGGCTTGTCGCTGGTTTCGGCCAGCTCGTGCAGCAGGCCGTGGCGGGCGAGGTTTTCGCGCAGGTCGGGATAGGGCGCGTGCAGCGATCCGGGGATGATACCGTGGCGTTCGCGCTCGGTGTGTTCACGCAGATCGACCAGGGAGACGGTGCGGCTGGCGTGCAGGCCGATCGCCTCGGCCGCTGACAGCGCCCAGCCGCGCGCAGCCACGGACTCCTGCGCCAGGCCCTGTTGCATGTTGGCGGGCACGGCGACGTCCATCATCTTGGGGTTGGACAGGCGCAGATTGGCCATCAGGGCGACGTATTCCTCGACCGACTTGACCTGGAGGCGAGGGTTGTGGGCGCGTTCCTCGGCGATGGTGCTGACGGTGTCGCCCTTGTAGTCGTGGGCGGGGAAGACGAAGGTTTCGTCGGGCAGCTTCATCAGGCGGTTGAAGATCGACTCGTATTGCTGGCGGGCGTCGCCGTTCTGGAAATCGGTGCGCCCGGTGCCGCGGATCAGCAGCGTGTCGCCGGTGAAGACGCGGTCCGGCATGACGAAGGAGTAGGAATCGTCGGTGTGGCCGGGGGTGTAGATCACGTCGAGCTTGATGCCCTCGATGGTCAGCTTGTCGCCGTCGGCGATGCGCATGGAGACGACATCGACCTTGCTCTGCTCACCCATCACGGTGATGCACTGGGTGCGGTCGCGCAGGGCGCCGAGGCCGGTGATGTGGTCGGCGTGTAGATGGGTATCGACCGCCTTGACCAGCTTGAGGTCGAGTTCACGCATCAGCTGGAGGTAGCGATCGACCTTTTCCAGCACGGGGTCGATGATCATTGCCTCGCCACCGTGGCGGCTGGCCAGGATGTAGGAATAGGTGCCCGAGACCTGGTCGAAGAGCTGGCGAAAGATCATTGGTTTGCTCCATTCCGCGATGCCCGCAGGATATCATGTGGGTGCGCGCCGGGGGCAGTCCCACCGGCTGGCGGCAAAACACTTGGCCGGCGGCAGGAAATGGCGGACCATCGCGCCGAGGAGGACCAAGTCATGAACAGTACCGCGACGATAGCCGATGCCTCCTTGCTGCGCCGAGACGTGGACGGCGTTGCCTGGCTGACGCTGAACCGGCCGCAGGCGCGCAATGCGCTGTCGATGGGGTTGATGACGGCGCTGGACGACGCGCTGGTGGCGATCGGGCGGGATGCGTCGGTGAAGGTGGTGGTGATCGGCGGCGCCGGGCCGGCGTTCTGTGCCGGGCATGACCTGCGCGAGATGCGCGCGCATCCCGAGGAGGCCAGTGCCGCGGCGACCTTCGCGCTGTGTTCGCGGGTGATGCAGCGGGTGGTGGGGCTGGCCAAGCCGGTGATTGCGCGGGTGCATGGCGTGGCCACGGCGGCGGGGTGCCAGCTGGTGGCGTCCTGCGACCTGGCGGTGGCGGCGGACACCGCGCGGTTTGCCACGCCGGGGGTGAATATCGGGCTGTTCTGCTCGACGCCGATGGTGGCGCTGTCGCGGGCAGTTGGGCGCAAGCAGGCGATGGAAATGCTGCTGACCGGCGAGATGGTGGCGGCCGACCGGGCGCGCGAGATCGGGCTGGTGAACCGGGTGGTGCCGGAGGCCGAATTGGATACTGCGGTGGCGGCACTGGCGGGGGGGATCGCGGCGAAGAGCCCGCTGACAGTGGCGATCGGCAAGGAGGCGTTCTATCGCCAGGCGGAGCTGCCGATGGCCGATGCCTATGCCTATGCCGCCGCGGTGATGACGCGCAACATGATGGCGCACGATGCCGCCGAGGGGATCGATGCCTTCCTGGCCAAGCGCCACCCTGTCTGGACCGGAACCTGAGGAGCGAGAACATGGACGCCACCCCTGCCAAGCGTGCCGCCGGGAGCAAGGCGAAGGCCCCGGCGACGGCCAAGCCCGCGATGAAGGTGTTCGACCGCACCACGCAGGATGTGGGCAACCTGGTTGAGCTGGGGCATGTCAACGTGCGGGTGCCGGACCAGCGGATTGCCATGCTGTTCTATGTGATGGGGCTCGGCCTGACGCGCGATCCCTACCTGATGGTTGGCGTGGACAACATGTGGGTGAACGTGGGGATCAGCCAGTTCCATCTGCCGGTGGGTCCGGCGCAGGTGCTGCGGGGCACCACGGGGCTGGTGATCCCCGATCCCGATGCGCTGGAGGCGCGGCTGAAACTGGTTGCACCACGGCTGGAAGGGACGAAGTTCGCCTACAAGCGGCGTGGCGACACCACCGAGGTGACATGCCCGTGGGGCAATGCGATCCGGGTGCATGCGCCGGATGCGGCGCGGTTCGGGCGGATGGCGCTGGGCATGCCGTATGTGGAGGTGGACGCCATTATCGGCTCGGCCGAGGGGATCGTGCGGTTCTATCGCGAGATCATCCAGACCGGGGGCACGGTGGGCGAGGACAGCCAGGGCAAGTTCGCGCGCATTCCGGTCGGGCTGTCCGAGAGCGTGATCTATCGCGAGACCGAGCGGGCCTCGGTGCCGTTCGACGGGCATCACTTGCAGGTGGCGTTGGCCGATTTCTCGGGGCCGCACGCCAAGCTTGCGGCGCGCGGGCTGATCACCGAGGAGAGCAACGAGAGCCAGTATCGCTTCCAGGACATCGTGTGCCTGGATAGCGGGAAGGTCCTGTCCACCATCGAGCACGAGGTGCGCTCGATGCGCCATCCGATGTTTGCCCGCCCGCTGGTGAACCGAAACCCGGACAGTACCAACAACCGCTATGCCGCCGGGTGGGAAGCGGCGATGTGGCGCATGCCGCCGGCCGATATCTGAGGTTTAGCCGTCAACACACGCCGGGAAGAGGCCGCAGGGACACACAGAAGAACCGATGGGAGGAGAAAGTGCGCATAGCCGCCTTCTTCCCAGCCGTGCTCCACCGTGCCTGTGTGGCCACTTCCGTTCTTGCTGCCCTTCGCTGCGCAAAAGGTAGATGCCATGGCCAATCCGGTCTTCCATCCCGACTTCAAGCCGGCACCGTACTGGTGGGAGGCATGGAAGCCCACCGACGAGCAGCCCACTGATGTTCCGGCGGAAACCCGGGTGGCGATCATCGGCGGCGGCTATGCCGGGTTGGCGACCGCGCTGGAGCTGAACAAGCTGGGCGTTGAATGCGTGGTGCTGGAGGCGACGGCTCCCGGCGAGGGCGCGAGCAGCCGCAATGGCGGCGGCGTGTCCGGGGGCGTGAATATCGGCAAGTCGATCACCGGGTCGTCACTGGATGCGGACTCGCCGCGGGCGCATGCGCTGCTGGGCGACGGGTCCGACGCGTTTGCCACCATCGAGCGGTTGATTGCCGAGGAGGGGATCGACTGCCACTGGCGGCGGTCCGGGCGGTTCGTGGGGGCCTGGACGCCGAAGCACTATGCCAACCAGGCGAAGCGGATCGACCGGCTGAACGAGTCGGCGCAGTCCGGCGCCTACATGCTGCCGCGCGAGCGGTTGCGCGAGGAGATGGCGAGCGATTTCTACTATGGCGGCATGGTGGTGGAACGCTCCGGCCAGTTGCATCCGGCGCTGTATGTGAAGGGGCTGCTGGACCGGGTGCGGGCGCGCGGGGTGCCGGTGTGCGGCTATGCGCCGGCGGGGCGGATCAGCGGCGCGCAGGGGGCGTGGCGGATCGAGACCGGGCGGGGCGAACTGCGGGCGGCCGAGGTGGTGATCGCGACCAACGGCTACACCGGCGACGTGACGCCGAAGTTGAAGCGGCGGGTGATCCCGGCTTCGAGCCATATCATCGCCACCGAGGAGATCCCTGAGGATCTGGCGACGTCGTTGATTCCGAAGGGGCGCACGCTGGCCGATACGCGGCGCATCCTGAGCTACTACCGGATGTCGCCGGATGGGCGGCGGGTGATCTATGGCGGGCGGGCGCGGTTCACGGCGGCGGGGCCGGAGGTGTGCGCGCCGATCCTGCACCGGTTCATGGTGGAGCGGTTTCCGCAGTTGCGGGATATCAAGGTGACCCATGCCTGGAGCGGCAATGTCGCCTTCACGCTGGATGCGCTGCCGCATGCCGGGCGGATGGACGGGATGCATTACCTGCTGGGCTGCAACGGCTCCGGGGTGGCGATGATGACCTATCTCGGCACGCAGACGGCGCGGCGGATTGCCGGGGTGGCGAACCGGGCGAGCGCGTTCGAGGAGGGGGAGTTCCCCGAGCATGCGCTGTACAATGGCAATCCGTGGTTCTTGCCGGTGATCGGGACCTGGTATCAGATACGGGACCGGGTGGATCGGATGCTGGCGTAAGGAAGACTCTTCTTTTTCTGAAGAAAAAGAAGCAAAAAGACTTCATTCCATGGGAGTTCGACCGCCGGCCGGACTCCCAGGAATGAAAGTTTTTTGGTTCTTTTTTTCAAAAAAGAACGCGCTTGCTTCACGCTCCCGTCAGGCTTGCTCGCAGGAACTGCGGCACGAAGCCCGGCGCCACGCCGAGTTTCTTGGCGGCGTGCAGTGGCCAGGCGGGGTCGGCGAGCAGGGCGCGGCCGATCAGGACGAGGTCGGCGCGGTTGTTGGCGACGATTTCCTCGGCGTGTTCGGCGGCGGTGATCATGCCGACGGCGCCGGTGGCGATGCCGGCCTGGGTGCGGATCGCCTCGGCGAAGGGCACGTGGTAGCCGGGGTGGATCGAGGGGATCGACTGCTTGGAGGAGACGCCGCCGGAGGAGCAGTCGATCAGGTCGACATGGCCGGTGGCCTTCAGCATTTTCGCGATTTCGATGTTGTCTTCGATGGTGTGGCCGCCTTCGGTCCAGTCGGTGCAGGACAGGCGGACGAAGAGGGGGAGGTCGTCGGGCCACTCGGCACGCGCCGCCTCGACGATTTCCATCAGCAGGCGGGCGCGGCCCTTGAGGTCGCCGCCGTACTGGTCGTTGCGGGTGTTGGAGAGCGGCGAGAGGAAGGAGTGCACCAGGTAGCCGTGGGCGGCGTGGAGTTCCATCACGCGGAATCCGGCCAGGCGGCTCATGCGCACAGAGGCAGCGAACTGGGCGACGATGTCCTGGACCTCGCTGGTGGCGAGCGCACGGGGCACGTTGTAGCCGTCGGCGAAGGCCAGGGCGCTGGCGCCGACGGGCTCCCAGCCGCCGGCGGCGACGGGGACGGGCTTGCCGCCGTCCCAGGGGCGCTGGACGCTGGCCTTGCGGCCGGCATGGCCGAGCTGGATGCCGGGCACCGCACCGCCGCGGGCGATGACGGCGGCGAGGCGGCCGAGCAGGTGCTGGTGGGCGGGGTTGTAGGCGCCGAGGCAGTGTTCGGTGATGCGGCCGACGGGCGAGACGTGGGTGGCCTCGGCGAAGACGATACCGGCGCCGCCCATCGCCTTGGCGCCGAGTTGCTGGATGTGCCAGTCGTCGCCCAACCCGTCGGTGGCGCTGTACTGGCACATCGGGGCGACGGCGATGCGGTTGCGGGCGGTCACCGAGCGGAAGGTGACGGGCTGGAACAGTTTCGGCGTCGGCATTGGCGGGGCCTCGTGCATTGCGGGAGTTGCCACCGGGTTAGGCTGCGGGCGCGGGGCTGGCAAGGCCGCCCCCCCTACCGCGCCTTCGGGCGATCCCGTAATCATCGCGCCATGAACATCCTGTCGATCCAGTCCTGGGTTTCGTATGGCCACGTGGGAAATGCCAGCGCGGTGTTTCCGTTGCAGCGGCTGGGGGCGGAGGTTTGGGCGGTCAATACCGTGCAGTTCTCCAATCACACGGGCTATGGCAGCTGGACCGGGGATGTGTTCACCGGCGCGCAGGTGGCGCGCGTGATCGAGGGGATCGAGGCGCGCGGGGCGTTCGCGCGCTGCGATGCCGTGCTGTCCGGCTACATGGGCGAGCGGGCGATCGGCGAGGCGATCCTGGATGCGGTGCACCGGGTGAAGGCGGCCAACCCGGCGGCGCTGTATTGCTGCGATCCCGTGATCGGCGATGACGACACCGGCGATTACGTGCGGCCGGGGATCGCCGATTTCATGCGCACGCATGCCGTGCCGGCGGCGGATATCATCACGCCGAACCGCTATGAGGTGGAGCGCCTGACCGGCCGTGCCATCACGACGCTGGCCGATGCCAAGGCGGCGATCGTGGCGTTGCAGGCACTGGGGCCGCGCACGGTGCTGATCACCTCGCTGCGCACCGAAGAGACGCCGGCCGATGCCATGGACATGCTGGTGGGCGAGGGCGGACAGTTCCACCTGCTGCGCACGCCGCTGGAGAATGTGCAGGTGAACGGGGCGGGCGATGCGATCTCGGCGCTGTTCCTGTTCCATCGCCACGCCAGCGGCAGTGCCGTCGAGGCGTTGTCGTTTGCGGGCTCGTCCATCCATGGCGTGCTGCGGCGCACGGCGCTGGCCGGGGCGCGGGAGATCATGACGGTGGCGGCGCAGGACGAGTTCGTGGCGCCAAGCCGGCGTTTCACGGCCGTGCCCATCTGAAGGCCGTGCCCATCTGAAAGCCGTGCCCATCTGATCGGCGCCGCGATTTTGCCCCAAGTGGCGGTCATGCTGGCGCCATGAGCTTCATCCGCACCTATCTTCGCGTGCTCGGCGCGCTGCGCCCGAACCTGTGGACGGCGGTGGCGCTGGTGGTCGCCAACCTGCTGGTGGCAGGATTGCATTTCGTCGATCCGCTGCTGTTCGGCCGGGTCATCGAGATGCTGACGCAGGCCGGCACGATGGCGCCCGAGGCATTGTGGCGCGAGGCGGCGACGCTGCTGGGGCTGTGGGCGGCGATCGGGGCGCTGGGCATCCTGGCCAACATCGTTGCCTCGGTGCATGCCGAGCGGCTGGCGCATCGCCACCGGCTGGCGGCGATGAACCGGTATTTCGGCCATGTCCTGACCCTGCCGCCGGAATTCCATGGCGACGCGCATTCCGGCCGGCTGGTGAAGGTGATGATCGGCGGCGCCGATGCGATGTTCGGGCTGTGGCTGAGCTTCTTCCGCGACCACCTGTCCACCTTCGTCTCCGCCCTGGTGCTGCTGCCGCTGACCGCGCTGCTGAACTGGCGGCTGGCACTGCTGCTGATGGCATTGGCGGCGCTGTTCTGCGTGCTGACGGTCCTGGTGATCCTGCGCACCGAGGAAGGGCAGCGCCGCGCCCAGCGCTTCCAGATCCAGCTGGCCGGCACGGCGCAGGATGCGCTGGCCAACGTGACGGTGATGCAGAGCTTCACCCGGCTGGCCGCCGAACAGACGATGTTCCGCCAGATCATCCAGCAGGTGATCGCCCATCAGTTCCCGGTGCTGAACTGGTGGGCGCTGGTGAACGTGATGACCAAGGCGGCCAGCACCATCACGGTGATCGCCATCGTGGTGACCGGCACGGTGCTGCATGTGCGCGGCCAGGCCAGCGTGGGCGAGATCGTCAGCTTCATGGGATTTGCCACCCTGCTGATCGGCCGGCTGGACGGGGCGATGGTATTCTGCGCGCAGCTGTTCCAGGAGGCCGCCAGCCTGCGCGAATTCTTCGCCGTGCTGGACGCCCAGAGCACGGTGGTGGAGAAGCCGGGGGCGGCAGACTTGGTGGTGAATGCCGGCGAGGTCACCTTTGAAGATGTGGCTTTCGCATACCCGAAGGGCGGGATGGTGCTGGACGGGGTGGATTTCACGGCGGCACCCGGCAGCGTGGTGGCGCTGGTGGGCCATACCGGGGCGGGCAAGAGCACGGCGATGGCGCTGTTGCAGCGCATGTGGGACCCGCAGCACGGCCGCATCAGCATCGACGGGCAGGACCTGCGCGATGTCAGCCTGGAATCGCTGCGCCGCAATATCGGCGTGGTGTTCCAGGAGGCGATGCTGCTGAACCGGACCATTCGGGAGAACCTGCTGATCGGCAAGCCCGACGCCAGCCAGGCCGAGCTGGATGCCGCCTGCGTGGTGGCCGATGCCCAGGAATTCATCCTGCGCCAGCACGACGGCTACGACACCATGGTGGGCGAGCGCGGCGCGAGCCTGTCCGGCGGCCAGCGCCAGCGGCTGGCGATTGCGCGCGCCCTGCTGAAGGACCCGCCGATCCTGGTCCTGGACGAGGCGACCAGCGCGCTGGATGCGGCAACCGAGGCGCGGGTGGCCGCCGCCCTGCGCCGGCTGATGACCGGGCGGACCACCTTCATCATCGCCCACCGCCTGTCCACCGTGCGCGATGCCGATGAGATCCTGGTGTTCGACGGCGGACGGATCGTCGAGCGCGGCGGGTTCGATGCGCTGGTCGCGCGGCGGGGGCGCTTCGCCGAACTGGTGGCGACCCAGTTGAGCCCGGCGCTGTAGCCGCGGCGGCGGGCGTGCAGGCTTTGCTTGAAACCCAGGGGCGTCAGGGTCCACAATGGTACAAAGGGGCGCTCCCCACCCAACGCCGCATTGGATATCGCCGACGCCGCACCATGTCCGCGGGGAGGCGCCTCCGAAACAAGACACGGAGGAACGGGACGATGACTGTCGCGACGATTTTGAAGCACAAGGGCACCGACATCGCCACGGTACGCCCGAACCAGAGCCTCGCCGAGGTGGCGGAACTGCTGACGGCGCGGCGGATCGGCTCCGTGGTGGTGCTGGACGGCGCGCGGTTTGCCGGGATACTGAGCGAGCGCGATATCGTCTACGCCCTGGCAGCCCATGGCGCCGGCGCGCTGACGCTGACCGCCGGGGCGCTGATGACCACGACGGTGCAGACTGCCCGCCTGGCCACCACCTATGACGAGGCGATCCGTGCGATGACCGACGGGCGGTTCCGCCACATGCCGGTCATGGAGGATGGGCGGTTGGTCGGGCTGGTCAGCATCGGCGACGTGGTCAAGGCGCGCATCATGGAACAGGAGACCGAGGTGGACGGGCTGCGCGCCTATGTCACCGGCGCGGGCGCCCCGGCGGCGCCGGGTCTGGCCTAGCCCTACGGCGCCTGCGGCGGGCCGGTCGGCTACTTCCAGACCGGCTTGCCCAGGTCGATCTGGTCCGAGGTGGTGGCGCCGCCGGTGACCGCGCCGACACCGGCGCCGATGGCAGCACCCAGCCCGACGCCGATCGGCCCGCCCAGCAGGCCGATCGCGGCACCGGTGCCGGCGCCGGTACCGGCGCCGGTGCTGACCCGGTCGAACTGGCTCTGGCCGCAGCCGGCCAGCAGCCCCGCCAGGAGCCCCGCCAGCAGCCCGGCCATGGTCACGCCTCGGATTGCGGTGCGCATCGTTGTTCTCCTGCGGGGGGCGGCCCCATAGCGACTCGGGCCATCGCCATTCGATAGCCCGGTTGTAGGGCAGGATCGCGGCAGGTTCAGGATATTTCGTGCCGCGCCCGGGCGATGGTAGGCTGCGCCATGGCCAGGGGAGGTGGGCGTTGGAGCCGGAGATCGTTGCGTACTCGCCGCTGCGCCACCGGCCGCGCCTGGCCTGGCCCGGTGGTGCGCGGGTGGCGTTGTGGCTGTGCCCCAATATCGAGCATTACGAATTCCTGCCGGCGTTCCAGCGGCGGCGCGACCCCTGGCCGCGATCGCCGCACCCGGATGTGCTGGGCTATTCGCAGCGCGACTACGGCAACCGGGTGGGGCTGTGGCGGCTGTTCGAGGCAACCGATGCGCTGGGCATCCGCTGCACCGTCAGCCTGTCGATGGCGGTGCTCCAGCACTACCCGGCGATTGCCGAGGCGATGCTGAAGCGCGACTGGGAGCTGATGAGCCACGGCATCTACAACACGCGCTACCACTGGGATTTCTCCCCCGCGGAGGAGCGCGCGGCGATGCAGGAATCGCGCGACATCCATCGCCGCGTGGTGGGCAGCGAGCAGGCCGGATGGTTCAGCCCGGCGGCGACCAATACACTGAATACCTTCGACCTGCTGGCCGAGACCGGCTTCGACTACACCTGCGACCTGTACCACGACGACCAGCCGACGCCGCTGCGCACCCGCACGCCGCGGCCCGACGGCTCGGCGCTGGTCAGCGTGCCATACACGATGGAGCTGAACGACGTCATCGCCTCGCGCCGCGGCGAGGAGATCGGCGATTTCTGCCGCGCCATCCGCGACCATTTCGACACCGTGTACGCCGAGGGCGGCGAGCAGGGCCGGGTGATGTGCGTGGCGATCCATCCGTTCTGGATCGGCCAGCCCGGGCGCATCCGGCGATTCCGCGAGGTGATGGCCGGTATCCTCAGCCACCCCGGCGTATGGTGCACCACGGCGCAGGAGATCGCCGCCACATACCGCCGCGACCACCTGCCGGCGGTGCAGGCGCATCTGGCGGCGCGCGAGGCCCTGCATGGCTGAGCACTCCGCGCAGCCCGCACCGCCGGCAGGTGAGGTCCGTCGACCCGGCATGGACCACGACCTGTATCCGTACCGCACGCCGGATCAGGCGCCGCACATCGTCTGGCCCGGCGGCGCGCGGACCGCCTTCACGGTAACGGTGATGCTGGACTACTGGGAGGTGAACCCGCCGCAGGACGCCAGCCGTGATCCGCGCGTGGTCTCGCCGCTGGGCAATTTCTTCCCGGACTGGCTGACCTGGAGCCAGCGCGAATACGGCAACCGGGTGGGCATCTTCCGCGTGCTGGATGTGCTGGACCGGTTCGCCGTGGTGCCCTCGGTGGCGCTGGGCGCCGAGGCGGCGCGGCGCTGCCCGGAACTGGTGGATGAGTGCGTCCGGCGCGGCAGTTGTTTCATGGCGCACGGCACTTTTGCCACCAGGCGCATCACCGCGCGCATGACCGAGGCGCAGGAGCGCGACCATATCGCCGCCAGCCGCGCCGCCGTGGCGGCCGCCTGCGGGGTGGCGCCTTCGGGCTGGTGCGGCCAGGATTTCAACGAGAGCACCCGCACCCCGGCACTGCTGGCCGCGGCGGGGTTTGCCTATACCACCGACTGGAGCAACGACGACCGGCCATATCGCTTGTCGCCGGGGCTGCTGGCGCTGCCGGCGCATAGCGAGTGGAACGACCTGGAATCGATGTGGCTGCGCCGGGTGCAGCCGCCGGCCTGGGCCGAACTGGTGGCCGAGGGGTTCGGCGCGCTGCACGGCGAGGGCGGCACGGTGGTGAACCTGACGCTGCATCCCTGGATCACCGGCCAGGCCTCGCGCATCCGCTACCTGTCCGCGGCACTGTCGCGTATCCTCGGCCAGGGGGCGGTGTGGCGCACCACCACCGATGCCGCCGCCGTGGCGATCGCCCGACAACTCTCCCAACCCTGAACACGATACGAGGACCCCTGTCATGGCCCAGCTTCCGATCCGCCCGCCCGGCTGGGTGGATGAGTTCCAGAAATTCATCATGCGCGGCAACGTGGTGGACCTGGCCGTCGGCATCATCATCGGTGCCGCGTTCACCGCCATCGTCGGCAGCCTGGTGAAGGACGTGTTCAATCCGCTCATCGGCCTGCTGGTCGGCGGCATCGATTTCAGCAACATCTTCGTGGTGCTGAAGGGCGAAAGGCTGGCGACGCTGGAGGCGACCCAGAAGGCGGGCAGCGTGACGCTGAATATCGGCCTGTTCATCAACGCGGTGATCCAGTTCTTGATCGTCGCCTTCGCGGTGTTCTGGCTGGTCAAGGCGCTCAGCCGCCTGCAGCGCAAGCAGGCGGCGGCCCCCGCCGCCCCGCCCGCGCCGGCGCGCAGCGAGGTGCTGCTGGAGGAGATCCGCGACCTGCTGAAGCAGGGCCCGCGGGGGTGAGCGAGCATGTGCTGAACCGGGAGTTCCTGTTGTCCGGCCGGCTTGGCGAGGAGATCCGGCGCTGGAGCCCCGATCTGCATGTGCTCTCCGACGCCGAGCGCGCGGACTCGCTGCGCGGCTTCCTGGCCGAGCGCCCGGCGGCGGAACGGGGCGGCGATGTCTGGGTGTTCGCCTATGGCTCGCTGATCTGGAATCCGGTGGTGCACCATGTCGAGCGGCGCGCGGCGCATACGCCGGATTGGCACCGCGCCTTCTGCCTGGCCACCTCCGGCGGGCGCGGCACGCAGGAGAATCCGGGGCTGATGCTGGGCTTGCGGCCGGGCGGCGGCTGCACCGGGGTGGGGTTCCGCATCGCGGCGGAGCTGGCTGCGGCGGAGCTGGACCTGCTGTGGCGGCGCGAGATGGTGGCGCGCGGCTACATCCCGCGCTGGGTGGCGCTGGCCGGCGCAACGGACGGTGCGGCGATCGGCCACGGCATCGCCTTCACCAGCGACCCCGGGGGGCCGGGCTATTGCGACCTGCCGGAGGAGGTGGTGGTGCAGCGGCTGGCCACCGCGCGGGGGCGCATGGGCAGCGCGGCGGAGTACCTGTTCCGCACCCGCGACGGGCTGCGCGAATTGGGCATCGCGTGTTCGTATGTCGAGCGGATCGCCGCGTTGGTGGCGGCCCGCATGGCGCAGGCCGACGCCGTGCGCTGAGTGCCTGTTCCCGATCCTGCTGCGGAGCTTCCGATGTTCGTGCGCCTGCGTGTCCTGTTGCTGCTTCCGATCCTGTTGCTGGCATTGGCCGGCCCGGCGGCGCGCGCCGAGGATTTCGACCTGCCGGGCATCCAGCGGCCGACCGAGAGGTATTTCGAGGGGCTGACCAGTCGGTTTCCCGCCGGCGCCCCCGCCGCCGCCCGGCGCGCGGCCGAGCAGCAGGCGGCAGCGGCGATCGCCAAGCGCGACTGGGCCGCCGCGGTCGCCGCGCTGGAACTGCGCATTGCCCAGGGCGATGCCAGCGCGGCGCAGTACGCCGATCTGGCCAATGCCTTCCTGCGCCGCACCCCGCCGGATGCCGAGCGCGCGCTGTATGCCGGCTGGCAGGCATTCCAGGCGGCCGATGCCGGCGAGGCGGAAATCCGCCCGCTGCTGCTGATCGCCGAGGCGCTGCGGGCACAGAAGCGCATGGCGCCGATGATGCAGGCCCTGGCCCAGGTGGTGGAGCGCGCGCCCGACAACGCCGAATACCGCCGCCAGCTGGAAGCGGCGCGGCGCGAGGTGGGTGTGCAGGTGAGCCGGGTGCGCACCGAGGCGGAGGCCGATCCCGCCCGCGCCTGCCTGGCCTTCACCTCGCCGCCCAGCCGGCGGGCGGATTTCAACCCGCAGGATTGGATCCGGCTGGACCCGCCGGTGCCGGGTGCCGCAGTGACGCGCGAGGGCGACCAGATCTGCATCTCCGGCCTGCCCTACGGCGCCACCACCCGCATCACGGTGCGCGCCGGCATGCCGGGCGAGGGCGGGCTGGAGGTGGCGGTGGACAATGTCGGCAGCGTCGCCATTCCCAACCGCCAGCCGCGGGTGGCGTTCGACACCCGCATGTTCGTGCTGCCGCGCGGCCAGGCGCCGGCGGTGTCGCTGACCACGGTCAATGTCTCGGCGGTCAGCCTGTCGCTGGTGCGCATGACCGAACGCAATGTCGCGGGCTTCCTGCGCGACTACCGGATGGGCGAGCCGATCGATCGCTGGGCGGTGGAATCCATCGCCGAAAGCTCCGGCAGCGAGGTGTGGAAGGGCAGCGCCGAGATTGCCAGGTGGGAGGTGAACAAGCCGGCGCGCACCGCCCTGCCGATGCCCGAGGCGCTGGCGTCCGCCGGGCCGGGGCTGTACGCGCTGGTGGCCGCGGTCGGCGACGGGTCGCCGCGGCGCGGCAGCACGGCGGTGCAGATGATCCTGCGCACCGATCTGGCGCCCACGGTGTGGCGCGGCTCCGACGGCTTGACGGTACAGGTGCGCGGCTATTCCGATGCGTTACCGCGTGCGTCGGTGATGCTGCGCCTGCTGGCGCGCAACAACGACATCCTGGCCGAGGTGACCACCGGCCCGGACGGCGTGGGGCGGTTTCCGCGCGCCCTGCTGCGGGGCGAGGGCGGGCTGGAGCCCGGCGCGATCCATGCTTTCAGCGGCACCGATTTCGCCAGCCTGGACCTGAACAGCGCCGCCTTCGACCTGTCCGATCGCGGGGTGGAGGGGATGGCGCATCCCGGGCCGCTGGACGCCTTTGTCTGGTTCGACCGCGGCATCTACCGGCCCGGCGAGACGGTGCAGCTGATGGCGCTGGTGCGCGATGCCGCGGGGCTGCCGGCCGACCTGCCGGTGAGCGTGACGGTGAAGCGGCCGGGCGGGCAGACCTTCCTGAAGGTGACGCCGCCGCGGCTGGCCGAGGCGGCGATCCATCTGCCGGTGACGCTGTCGGCGGGAGCCTCGGCGGGCATCTGGACGGTGGAGCTGCATGCCGATCCCGGCCTGCCGCCCATCGGGCGGGGCGAGTTCCGCGTCGATGCCTTCGTGCCGGACAGGATGGCGGTGGAGGTCGGCGCGCTGCCGGCGGCGCTGGTGGCCGGGCAGCCGGCCAGCGTGAAGGTGAGCGCGCGGTTCCTGTATGGCGCGCCGGCGGCGGGGCTGTCGGGCGAGGCGACGCTGCGGCTGGTGGCCGATCCCGCGCCGTTTGCCGCCCTGGCCGGCTATCGCATCGGCCAGCTGGGCGAGATCTATGCCCCCGGCGCGCGGCAGATCGAATTGCCGGAGACCGATCCGCAGGGTGCCACCACGCTGGCGCTGAACATCGCCCGGCTGCCCGACACCACGTTCGCGCTGAAGGCGGAGCTGGAGATCGCGGTCAACGACCCGGCCGGGCGGGCTTCGCGGACCACTGCGTCGATTCCGGTGCGCCCGGACGGGCCGTTGATCGGCATCAAGCCGCTGTTCCCCGACAATGCCGTCGATGCCCAGGCCGAGGCTGGCTTCGACATCGCGGCCGTCGGACCCGATGGCGCGCGGATCGCACTCCCGGCCAAGCTGCGGCTGGTGCGCGAGCGGCCGGACTGGCGGATGGTGATGCGCGGCTCGCTGGCGCGATATGAAACGGTGTGGCGCGACGAACCGCTGGAGACGCGCGATATCGCGATTCCGGCCGATGCGCCGCTGCGCTTTGCCAAGAAGCTGGATTTCGGGCGCTACCGGCTGGAGGTGGCGCAGGATGGCGGCATGGCGATCACCTCGCTGCGCTTCCGCGCCGGCTGGGCCTCATCCGAAAGCCCCGACGTGCCTGACCGGGTGGATGTCTCCGCCGCCACCCGCAGCGCGCGCGTCGGCGAGACCGTGAAGATCCACATCGCGCCGCCGTTTGCCGGCCAGGCAACCATCGCCGTGCTGTCGGACCACGTGCTGTCGCTGCGCAACGTGACGGTGGCCGAGGCGGGCACCGATGTCGAGGTGCCGGTGGAGGCGGGCTGGGGGCCTGGCGCCTATGTCGCCGTGCACGTGTTCCGCGGCGGCACGGATACCACCCGGCCCGCGCGGGCGATCGGGCTGGCCTGGGTGGGCGTTGACCCCGCCGCGCGCACCTTGGCGGTGGCGATCGAAACGCCCGAGCGGCTGGCGCCGCGGACCCGCAGCATCGTGCCGGTGCGCGTGGCGCCGGGCGCCTGGGTGACGCTGGCGGCGGTGGACGAGGGCATCCTGCGGCTGACCCGCTTCGCCACCCCGAACCCGGCGGCGCATTACCTGGGCCAGCGCAGGCTGGGGCTGGACATCCGCGACGACTGGGGGCGGCTGATCGCCCCGGCCGAGGGCGAGGCGACGCTGTTGAAGCAGGGCGGCGACGAGGGTGGGTTCGTGCTGCCGGATATTCCTCTCCGCACCGTGACGCTGTTCGGCCCGCCGGTGCAGGCCGGGGCGGACGGCGTGGCGCAGGTGCCGCTGGACATGCCCGACTTCAACGGCGAAGTGCGGCTGATGGCGGTGGCCTGGCATGGCAGCAAGGTCGGTTCGGCCGGGCGGGCGGCCACGGTGCGCGACCCCGTGGTGGCCGAGGCGCTGCTGCCGCGCTTCCTGGCGCCAGGCGACGAGGCGCGGCTGGCGGTGATGCTGCACAATATCGACCTTCCGGCTGGCATGGTGCGGGTGGAGGTGACCACCGAAGGACCGCTGGAGGTGCAAGGTGGCGCCAGCCTGTCGGCCAACCTGGCGCCGGGCGAACGGGGGCTGCCGGCGACGCTGCTGCGTGCCACCGGGGCGGGGCGCGGGGTGGTGAAGCTGGCCATCACCGCGCCCGGCGGGTTCAGCCTGCAACGCGACACCGCCATCACCATCCGCCCGGCCCGCCCGCCTTCCAGCCTGGTCAGCGGCAGCGAGATGGCGGCCGGCGCCGTGCTGGCGCTGGAGCCGCCGATTGCGCGCTTCATGCCCGGCACCTGGACCGCCGAGGCGACCTTCGGGGCTGCGGTGCGCTACGACGCCGGCGCGCTGGTGCGGGCGCTGGAGGCCTATCCGCTGTCCTGCCTGGAGCAGACGGTCAGCCGCGGCCTGCCGCTGGCGCTGCTGCCGGATGGGCCGGTGGCGGGCGAGCAGCGCACCGCCAGGTTGGGGGCGGCGGTGGCCGCGGTGCTGGATCGCCAGCGCTATGACGGCGGCTTCGGAATGTGGAGTGCCGGCGGCGAGGCGGAGGGCTGGCTGTCGGCCTATGCCGTGGAGTTCCTGTTGCGTGCCCGCGCCGCCGGGGCGACGGTGCCCGAGGTGGCGATGGCCGATGCGCTGCGCCATCTGGCCGAGGCCAGCGAATACCCGTCCGACAAGCCGGAGCCGATGGCGGCCCAGGCCTATCGCCTGTACGTGCTGGCGCTGGCCGGGCAGGGGCGGCCGGGGGCGGCGCGGGTGCTGGCGGAAAACCCCGCCGCGCTGCCGACCCCGCTGGCCCGCGCACAGGTGGCCGCCGCCCTGGCGCTGGCCCATGACCAGCCGCGGGCGGAGGCGATGTTCGTCGCGGCACTGGATAGCCCGGTGCGGCGCTGGTGGGCGGCGGATTACGGCACCGGGCTGCGCGACCTGGCGGCGATGGTGGTGTTGCTGAAGGAGAGCGGGCTGCTGCCGGTGCGGCTGACGCGGCTGGTGGCGGGGCTGCCGGGGGGTGACCTGCTGCCGGATGCGTTGTCGACCCAGGAGCAGGGTTGGATGGCGGCCGCCGCTGCCGTTCTGGGCCGTGACGGCCGGCCGGTGCGCGTGGCACTGGATGCCACGACGCTGTCCGGCCCGGTGGTGGCGGCACGGCTCAGCGGTCCGGCCAGTGCGCGCAACCTGTCCGAGCGGGCGGTGTGGCAGTCGGTGGCGGTCAGCGGCGTGCCGCTGGAGGCGCTGCCGGCGGCGCGGGCGGGCATGCGGGTGAGCCGCAAGTTCCTCGCCCTGGACGGCAGCACGCTGAACCTGGACCAGTTGCGGCAGAACACCGAGTTCGTGCTGCTGCTGGAGGGGGCGGCGGAGACGCGGCAGGCGCATCGGGCGCTGGTGATGCAGGGTCTGCCGGCGGGGTGGGAGATCACCGCGCGGCTGCCGGCGGGCAGCGTG
>JADLHF010000165.1 GCA_020848935.1 Acetobacteraceae bacterium | reverse complement strand
TCGGGCTCGTGTCGAGGGACCGTGCAGCGTGACGCAGCACCCAGCGTCGTGCAGCGCGGCAAAGAAAATCGCGCACAGCGAAAACATTCGTAGTGCAGCGAAAGAATGTCGCGTTGCGAAGCGGAAATCGCTTCGGGTATCATCTGTCCATCTCGAAAAGCCGCAACCGCGGCGATGCAGACGAGCCACAGCGTGGCTGAGCGAGGGAGCGAGGGTTCCTTCGTAGCGCAGCGTTATGCGGGGGGCCGAAGCGCGCGACCCCGCTAGCGCCAGCCCGAAAAACAGGTTCGCAGTTCGCACCTTTCCGCCCTGACTTCAAAGACTTGGCTGCGAACCATGGCCGCGCCGGTTCGCGGCCTGGTTCGCACGGTTCGCACCCACCCTGATCCTGGATGGTCCGATGACGCTTCCCTGGATGGCAGCGAAGATCGTGCTGCGTCCGATGGCGGAACTGCGCGCGCATCCCGGCAACGCTCGCGTGCACAGCGCGGAGCAGATCGAGCAGATCAAGGCCAGCATGCTGGCCTTCGGCTTCACCAACCCGCTGCTGGTGGACGAGGCGGGCGTGCTGATCGCGGGCCACGGTAGGCTCGAAGCGGCGATGGCGCTTGGCCTCGACAAGGTGCCGGTGATCGCGCTGCGGCATCTGTCCACGGCGCAGAAGGAGGCGCTCCGGCTCGCCGACAACCGCATTTCTGAGAACGCGACCTGGGACCAGACGCTGCTGCGCGATGCGCTGGCGAGCGTGCAGGCGGCGGAGATCAACCTCGCCGCACTCGGCTTCTCGCCGGATGAGCTGAACGCCATCCTGGCCGCGGCGGATACTGCGGCGGCCGGCCACGAGGCATTGCCGACCGACGCCGCGCCGGAAGCATCCGCCACCGCTGCGCCTTCGACGGAAGCGGGCGACACCCCTGCCGACGATCCCGCCGACGCCGAACCTGAGCCGCCGCGCCAGGCCGTCACGCGGCCCGGCGACCTGTGGCTGCTTGGGGAGCATCGCCTGCTGTGCGGGGATTCCACCGATGCCGCCACAGTCTCGCAACTGATGGGTGCGGACCGCGCCGCACTCCTGTTCACCAGCCCGCCCTACGGCAACCAGCGGAACTACACCACGGGTGGCGTGACCGACTCGCGGGCCTCGCAGGCCTGGGACGCGCTGATGCAGGGCGTCTTTCAGCACCTCGACCTGGCGGTGCGGCCGGATGGACAGGTGCTGGTCAACCTCGGCCTGATCCACCGCGACAACGAGTGGCAGCCCTACTGGTCCGGCTGGCTCGACTGGATGCGCGCCCGCGGCTGGCGGCGCTTTGCGCTCTACACGTGGGACCAGGGGCCCGGATTGCCCGGCGATTGGAATGGCCGCCTGGCACCGGCATTCGAGCTGCTGTTCCACTTCAATCGCGAGTCCAGGCGCCCCAACAAGATCATTCCCTGCCGCTGGGCCGGCCACATCAACTCCGAGAAGGGCGGCCTGCGCGCCAAGGACGGCACCGTTGGCGAATGGCAGCATGCCGGCCAAGGGGTGCAGGAGACGCGGATCCCCGACAGCGTTGTGCGGGTCACCCGGCACAAGGCACGCGGCATCGAGACCGAGCATCCCGCCGTGTTCCCGGTGGCACTGCCCGACTTCCTGATGCGCGCCTATGCCGACGAGGGCGATGTGGTGTTCGAGCCGTTCGCCGGCGCCGGCACGTCGATCATCGCGGGCCAGCGCACAGGGCGCCGCGTGCGCGCGATCGAGCTTGCACCGGCCTATGTCGACTTGGCCATCGCCCGCTGGCGCATGCTGCATCCCGACCTGCCGGTGACACTGGGGGCCGATGGACGCGGCTATGACGCCGTCGCCGCGGAACGGACTGAGGCGCTGGCCGATGCAGCCTGACTTGCAGGTCGTGACGCTGCCGGTGGCGGCGCTGGTGCCGTACGCCGAGAACGCGCGCACCCACTCCGACGCGCAGGTGGCGCAGGTCGCTGCCTCGATCCAGCAGTTTGGCTTCGTGAACCCGGTGCTGGTCGATGCCGAAGGTGTGCTGATCGCTGGCCATGGCCGCGTGATGGCCGCCAAGCGGCTGGGCATGGCGGCGGTGCCTGCGCTGCGGCTCGGACATCTTTCTCCAGCCCAGGCGCGTGCGCTGCGCCTGGCGGACAACCAGATCGCGCTGAACTCCGGCTGGGACGAGGCGCTGCTCGCCGCCGAGATCGCGCGCATTCGCGACGAGGCGGTGGTCGACCTCGACGTGCTGGGGTTCTCGGCGGAATCGCTGGAACAGCTTCTCGCGCAGGTGGGCCAGGGTGCGGCGAGTGGCGTCTTGATGGGAGACGAGGACGCCCCGGCGCCGGAGCCGCCGGCACGGCCCGTTTCCCGACCGGGCGACCTCTGGCTCCTCGGGCCACATCGCCTGCTCTGCGGCGATGCTACGGCGGCCTCGGATGTGGCCCGGCTGCTTGGTGGCATGAAGCCCCACCTGATGGTCACCGACCCGCCCTACGGGGTCAACTACCAGCCCGAATGGCGCAACCAGGCCGGCGTGTCGGACACCATCCGCACCGGCACGGTCACCAACGATGATCGCGCCGACTGGCGGCAGGCCTGGGCGCTGTTCCCCGGCGATGTCGCCTATGTCTGGCACGCCGGCGTGCACACCCGCACGGTGATCGAAAGCCTGGAGGCGGCAGGCTTCGCGGTGCGCAGCCAGATCGTCTGGGCCAAGCCGCGGCTGGTGCTTGGGCGCGGCGACTACCACTGGCAGCACGAGCCGTGCCTCTACACGGTGCGCAAGGGCGCGACCGGCCATTGGCAAGGTGCGCGCGACCAGACCACGCTGTGGTCGATCGGGAACGGTTCTGAGGACGTCGCCACCGTCCATGGCACGCAGAAGCCGGTCGAGTGCATGCGCCGGCCGATGCTGAACAACAGCGCGCCCGGCGATGCGATCTACGAACCGTTCTGCGGCAGCGGCAGCACCATCATCGCGGCCGAGACGGCGGGGCGCCATTGCCTGGCGATGGAGATCGACCCCGGCTACTGCGACGTCACGCTCGCGCGCTGGGAGGCGATGACCGGCGTTCCCGCAGTGCTGGAGGGCGAGGACCGCACCTTTGCCGACATCGCCACGGTCCGCGGCGCCGCGGATCATGATGTGATCGAGAAAACCCAATCATCGCAATGAGATGACGCGCTCTCGCGCTTGGCTCTGCCGGGCCACAGCGCGAATGGTCCGTCATCCGCGGGGCACCTCCCGCCGACGATGACGGAGACCACGATGACCGACCGCGAAGCCCGCGCCGCCCGCAACCAGCTCGAGAGCCTGGCGGCCTTCATCGACCGGAAGACAGAGTTCGACGAGCTGGTCGCCGACCTGCAGCAGATGAGCGCCGACCACTTCGGCGCCGACCCTCACGAGATGCTCTGGGGCAAGGCTGCCGAGGTTGGGCACTGGAACCGCCTGCTCCGCCAGGTGACCGACGCCTACTTCAGGCGCGGCGAATACGCCGCCTGACGCGCCGCACTCCGCCGCCACCGCCCCGACAGGCCCGGCCTGCGGGGCTCGGGGTGGTAGCACCCGGATCCTCGGGTGCCGCACCGGAGACCCCGACGATGAAGCTTTCCGACACCCAGCGCGTGATCCTGAGCGAGGCCAGCCAGCACGCGCTGCTGCTGGCGCCGCTGCCGAAACTGCCGAAGGCGGCAGCCAACGCCGTGCTGAAGAGCCTGCTCAGGAACGGCCTGCTGGCCGAGTGCCCCGCGCCCCGC
>JADLHF010000164.1 GCA_020848935.1 Acetobacteraceae bacterium | reverse complement strand
CTAGTGCGCAACGTCTCGCCGACGGTGCGCCCCCCGGATCAGGTCTGGCGCCCAATCCTGCCAAGGAACGTGCACAACCCGTTCGCGCGCCAGCCAGCGCTGGTCGAGCAGCGCATGTCGCTGGCCGCCGATCTCGTTGTGTTCGCGATCGGGCTCAAGTCGAACGACGCGCTGCACCGCGCCTGCATCGAGGCGCGCACGGCGCCGGAAATCCACAACATCGGCGATTCGTTCCGCGTCGGGCGTGTCTTCGACGCGACTAAGGCAGGCTACGCCACCGCCTCGGCACTATAGCCGTCGCTACGGCGCGCTGGGTTCGGCGTCTTCGCCAGTTCGGGCGCGGGCGGTCGGGGGTCCCGGCGTTGGCGTTTCTATTCCGCCGCGCGGACCGTGGCGTCGCTCACTCGAGCGCGGGTTCGCATGGTGACGAATTCCTCGGCAGCAGTGGGGTGGATGCCGACTGTTCGGTCGAAATCCTGTTTGGTAGCGCCGGCGTTGATGGCGATGGAGAGGCCCTGGATGATCTCGGGCGCGTCCTCGCCGAGCATGTGGACGCCGACGACTTTCTGGGTGGCCTGGTCGACGACGAGTTTCATCGTGGTCTTGCGGGCGCGCTTGGACAGGGTGTGGCGCATGGGAGTGAATTTTTCGAGGTAGATGTCGGTGGGGCCCATGGCGGCGGCTTCGGCTTCGGTGAGGCCGACGGTGGCGATGGGGGGGGTGGAGAAGACGGCGGCGGCGACGCGGTTGAGGTGCCAGTGGCGGGGGCCCGGCCCGAACAGGCGGTCGGCGAGGGCGTGGCCTTCGGCGATGGCGACGGGGGTGAGGTTGATGCGGTGGGTGACGTCGCCGATGGCGTAGATGTGGGGCTGGTTGGTGGCGGAGGTTTCGTCCACCGGGATGGAGCCCATGCCGCCGGTCTTCACGCCGGCGGCGTCCAGGCCGAGATCGCCGGTGTAGGGCGCGCGGCCGAGGGCGGAGAAGACCAGGTCGGATTCGATGGTGGCGCCGTTGTCCAGGGTGACCTGCTTGGCGGCGGTGACGGCGCGGATGGTGCGGCCGGGGTGCAGGCGGATGCCCTGGGCGGCCATGGCTTCGGCGAGGCCGGTGCGGAGGTCTTCGTCGAAGCCGCGCAAAGGGAGGTCGGCGCGATAGACGAGGTCAACCTGGCGGCCGAGGCCGGCGAAAATGCCGGCGAATTCGACGGCGATGAAGCCGCTGCCGGCGATGGTGATGCGCTGGGGGAGGGTTTGCATGTGGAAGACGTGGTCCGAGACGATGACGTGCTCGGCACCGGCGAAGTCGGGGATGATCGGGCGGCCGCCGACGGCGATGACGATGTGGGCGGCGGTGACTTTCTGGCCGGCGACTTCGATGGTGTGGGGGTCGATGAAGCGGGCGCGGGCCTCGAAGGTGGTGCAGTTGGCCATCATGCGCTTGTAGATGCCGTTGAGGCGGCTAATCTCGGCGTCCTTGGCTTCGATCAGCGCGGACCAGTCGTGCTGGCCGGGCAGGGTGTTCCAGCCGAAGCCGTGGCTGTCCTGCACCGCGCCGGAGTACTCGCTGGCCATGACCATGAGCTTCTTGGGCACGCAGCCGACGTTGACGCAGGTGCCGCCCCAGGGGCCTTCCTCAGCGACGGCCACCTTGGCGCCATGGGACGCGGCCATGCGGGCGCAGCGGACGCCGCCGGAGCCGCCGCCGATGACGAAGAGGTCGAAGTCGTAGGGCATGTGGTCGGCTCCTTCAGGAAGGCGAGGGCTCTGCCCTGGACCCGTCGTGCGTCAGCACGCTCACGCGTGACGGGGCCGGCGGCCCCAGACCCCATACCTAAGATTGCTCGTGATCTCTAGGTTGGTGCGTCAGTTGTGCGTGCTGTGGCATATATTGATGGGGATGCCGATGACCGTCGAGAAATTGTGGCTGGTCGCTCGCGCTGCTGGCCCTTTCCTCTGCTGCGGGGCCGCACGAGCCGTTCGGCCTTACCCCTTGCCGTTGTGTCCACATATGTGTACCGTATGCGGTGCGCGTCGAGTGGGATGAATCAAAACGGCAGAGCAATCTTGAGGACCACGGCGTGGACTTCATGGATGCCGCCCTGATTTTTGAGGGCGTCTTTCTCGAAGCGGAGGATAGGCGCAGCGACTATGGCGAACCGCGCCTCCGCGCCCTGGGTCGTGTCGGCGACGACTACTTCATGGTCGCCTACACATGGCGCGGAGAGGTTCGCCGGATCATCAGCGCATGGAGAGTGGACGATGACGGCAAGCGACGATACGAGGCAATACTCGCCCGAAACCCTCAAGGCTGAACGTGCGCAGGGCAAAACCCGCACCCGGGCGGATGCGCCCGCGCGCCCCGTGGACGATGATTTCTGGCGCAACGCGCATGTGGTGATGCCACCGCCCGGCAAGGCATCGGTTCATCTGCGCCTCGATGCCGACGTGCTGGAATGGTTCCGGGAGCAGGGCAGGGGACACCTGAGCCGCATGAATGCCGTCCTCCGGTCGTTCATGGAAGCGCACAAGCGGTAGGTAGCCTTGCCAACCCCGGGAGGGCAATGCGCGTCTCCGGTTGGTTGAACGGCTCGAGACAAACCTACACTTTGGCAAGGCAGCCCATGTGATGCGCGGATGGCAGGCAGTTAAGCTGCCAAAGCAATGCGAGGGGGATTGATGCCGGTGACTGGTCCGGGCCGCGAGTTCTGGGGCACGCTGCCGACATAGACGCAGGTGCCGCCCTAAGCAGCTTCCTCGGCCACGGCGACCTCGGCGCCGAGGGACGCGGCCATGCGGGCGCAGCGGACACCGCCGGAGCCGGCGCCGATGACGAAGAGGTCGAAGTCGTAGGGCATCTTCTAGGCTCCTTTAAGAAGGCGAGGGCTCTGCCCTCGACCCGCTGGGGCCGGCGGCCCCAGACCCCATTACCTAAGATCGTTCATGATCTCTAGGTATGGTGCGAGGCTTGTCAGTTCGGCAGCACCGACCGATACGACGTCAATCCCGCAAGCCTCGTGCGCCTCAGCTTGTCGCTACTGGTCACCTACGGCGCATTTCCGCCGTAAAAATAGGCGATGGCACCCTTTATGCTACCGCGCACAATCCAGCGACCGCGAATGCAATCTCGGGATAGGTTGTCCGCGCTGGATGGTCGGCCTTCGGAAATGGGCTTCCACCTGCCCTGCCGCGGCCTTGGCAGTGCACCTCCAGCTTGGAGGCGGAACCGCTCCACACCGGGGGCTATGGAAAGTGGGGGTTTGGCGTGGTCAGACAGAATCAGCATCCTTAGGCGGGTCCCATTTGCGGACGCGTCGATAGAGCGCCTTAGCAGTATGGGAGCCACTGACCCCTACATACAGCCGCCCTGTTCGCATCATCGCGACCAATTTGGGAGTGTGAGCGACTTTACCATGCCAAGTGCGGCCGGGCTCCAGAAGGTGCGGAGGCGGCCAGTCGCCAGGGTGCACAACGATCATATTTCGGGTCCTCTGCGACTTGAAGCGCCTATAAATCCAACCGGCCAGGAAGCGCGGGCGCTTGATGCGTGCAAGCCACATGCTGAGTCGCGTGGGGTAGTGGAGAAGAAGCATGTTGGTCAGCGTCGTGGGCGCGCTCCCCCTGTTGGTTACTGTTATTGCGATATAGGTATTGTCGTCTTCCTCATGCCCGCCGATGATATTTGCATCAGCCATAACCGACATCGAAAGCTTGACGCCTTCCTCCAGGCGCCGCCGCAGCTCCAGGTAAAACATCCCTGAGGCAAAGGCTGCGGATGCGCCCGACACCAACAATGCCCACATCGCAATGTTGGCGGCAAAGCGAGCAACAGCAACTTCGGGCGTATCGGCCATAGCGCCCCCCTTTCAGATGGCCACCTAGTACCTCGTCCCAAAGGATTTGACTGATTGATCCTGGGCGGGATCGAGGCGGGGGAGGTGATCACGACCGAGCAGGAGGGTAACGCCGCGTGCCACGCCTGGTTGACGTGAGATCAGTCGAGCT
>JADLHF010000163.1 GCA_020848935.1 Acetobacteraceae bacterium | reverse complement strand
GACCCGCCTGGTCCGGCGCGCGCCTTCGCGCGACGGGCCGAGCCCCTGGACCTCATCAATTTGAAAAGTAATGGGATTCCAAAGGCCCTCGGCCTTTGGTGGGTGCAGGGCAAAGCCCTGCTCTTGCCTGGATTCATGAGTCGTTGCTTTCGCGGGCCGGTATCGCCCGCGGGGCTGGCCGGTGGCCGCGCGCAAGGCAAGGACCCATGCCAGCCCGCGTTGACCCATGCTTCATGGCTCAACCATTATGCGGGCTGGTATGATCGGCTACTCGCTCGGGGTGACCGCGGATTGCGGCGACCGGCCGGGCGGCAGGGGCTCGCTGGCGCATCCCGCTTCGTCTCGCTTGAACACGCGCAGGCCGTCGAACGCCGCGATTTCGCGGTAATGCGACCAGGCGCGCGCGAATTCCTGGTCCGAGGACACCAGCACGCCGATGTAGTTGATGCCTTCGCGGGTATCGACCACCGCGATATCCGGGCACCCTGCGACGAAATCGCGGGCCACCCAGCGCCGGATCGGCCAATCCCTCGGCGCGCGGCCGTCCTCGCGGGTCCGCCAGATTTCGCCCTTCAGCGCCCACATCGAATCAAAGCGGGAGGCCCAGGACACACCGCTGTCGTTCACCACCGGGAAGCCGAGTGCGATCCATTCGGAGAAGGCGATGTATGTCTTTGCCTTTTCCCGCTTGATCAGCTTCACCAGCTTCACTTCGGTTGACAGATTTGGTTCCGCGGCGGCCACGACCCAGGGCCGCACGCGTTGCACATTGGCCGCGCCGAACGCGATCAGGGCCGCGACAGTCAATGCCACAGGGCCCGACACGCGCCGCCACGGCAGGGCCGGCACGCCCGTGCCCAGCCGGCCAGCCTGCGCCATCAGCACGACCGAGAGCCACAGGATCAGGGCCAGCACTGTTGCGGTGGTCGCGGGCAGGCGGTGGTAGAACCAGTCCTTGCCCTGCATGACGAACAGCACCGTGCATGCCACGGCGAAGGCCACCAGCGCCAGGTAGAGATGGCGCAGGAACGACGAATGCCGCCCCAGCGTCGCCTGGCTGTGCCAGCACAGCAGCAATGCGATCGCCTGGCCCAACAGCAGGTTCCGGCTTTCGGCCAGGATCCGCCAAACCGAGGTGTCGGTGCCGCCATACAATGCGAGCGCCAGGGGCACGGCCTTGGTCAGGAAGTCCGGCTCGAACACGAGCACGGCGATGCCATACAATCCTGTGGTTGCCACGAAGGCGATCGGCGCCAGCCGCACCCGCCGATGGCCGCGCAGCAGTCCCACGACCTCGACCAGCACGAGCGCCAGGCCGTAGCTTGGCTTCATCGCGCAGCCCAAAGCGGCCGCGCTGCCGGCAAGGCCTGCCTGCACCCAGGGTTCGCGCTCGCCCTCCAGCGCGCGAACGAACAGCGCGATATAGGGCAACACGGATGCGGCAAGCAGATGTTCGCGCTGGCCGAATTCCACCCCCGGCAGCACGAGCAGCAGCGTTGCGATCAGGCTGAACACCGGCACGCGTCGCTCCAGCAGGGGCGCCCGGCCCTGCAGGAGCGTCGCCGTCCACCAGGCCGAACCCAACAGGATGCCGGCGAAGAACAGGGTGGAGGCCAATTTGGGGGCCAGGCCGAACCCGGATGCGATACGGGCCGGAATCGCATACAGCCAGATCACCAGCGGCGGGTTCACTTCCACCAGATCGACATAGAGGTTCTGGCCGTCCAGCCATTTCCTGGCCACCCACAGCAGCCAGGCCACGTCATCCTTCAACGGCGAGCGGATGACTGTTGTCACCACGAACAGCAGGACCACGGCAAGGATGCCGAGCGCGACGGCGTCAACGCGCGAACCGCGCACCGACAGCACGCGACGCTCGCGAAGGCCCGCAACCAGTGTTGTCATGCAGCAGATCCCGTGCCGGACGGACAACCCTCGCGCATCGGATCATCCTTATCGTGCAATGATTGCATATCCACCGTTACGACGAGGCGCCGCACCTGCCAAGATGCCTCTTGTGCCGCGCATTTCGTCCTCGCCATGCTGGACCGGAGTCATGACCAGAGTGTGGCCGAATCCGGCCAGGTTCCTGGCAGGTGCGGCCCGGGTGGGGCGGTGCCGACGGGCACTTCGGCCGGTCAGCCGAATCGGCCCGCCAAATCAAGCTGGTGCACTGACGCATGTCGAACCGTCCGAGGGCGCCGGTGCGCTAGAACCAGTTCGCCTTGTCCACCACGTTCCGCATCGCCGTCCCGTCCAGCATCGCCCGGCAATTGTCGCGAATGATGGCATAGCGCCGGTCGTTCAGATGCGGCCCGTAGCCGGCCATGTGCGGCGTGATCAGCACCCCGGGCATGGTCCACAGCCGATGGTCCGCCGGCAAGGGCTCCTGCTCGAACACGTCCAGCGCCGCGCCGGCGATCTCGCCCGCCTCCAGCGCCGCCACCAGGTCGTCCAGCTTCGTGGTCATGCCGCGGCCGATGTTGATGAAGAAGGCGCTCGTCTTCATGCGCCGCAACCGCGCCCGGTTCATGAACCCTTCGGTCGCCGGGGTATGCGGCACCGTCAGCACCACGAAATCCGCCCGCGGCAACAGGCTGTCCAGCGCCTCCGGCGGATGCAGCGCGGCCACGCCCGGCGGCGGCGCGGTGCGGCGGATATCGGTGCCGATCACCGTCATGCCGAAGGCCGCCGCCAGCCGCGCCGCCTCGGCGCCGATGCCGCCCAGCCCGACGATCAGCATGGTGGCATCCGGCAGGTGCACCACGCCGTGATCCTCCGCCGGCTTCTTCCACTCGCGGCGCGTCTGCTGCGGGATGTAGCGGTCCAGCCCGCGCGCGAAGGCGAGCACGAAGGCCATGATGTGGGCGCCGATATGGTCGTTGAAGATTTCCCGAAAATTCGTCGCCACCACGGGATGGGCCACCAGCTCGGGGAAATAGAACCCGGCTGGCGGCGCCGCTTGCGGCGCCTGCAGCCAGCGCAGGCGGGTGGCGCGGGCCAGCAGTGCCGGCGTCAGCGTGCCGAACACCGCGTCGGCATCGCCGATCTCGGCCGCGGCGGCGGCCATGTCCTCGGCCACCACGATGCGCGCCTCGGCCACCTCGCCGGCCAGCCGCGCCGCCCATTGGCGGGTGATCGCCGTCTGCGGCGGCAGCATCACCAGCTTCAGGCCCCGATTGGTTCCGCTCATCCCGCTCTCCCCTCGCTGCCCCAGCCGTGCCAGGATCGCCGCCCCCGTGCAAGGCCGCCCATGAAACCGATCGTCACCCTCACCCTGAACCCCGCCGTCGATATCGCCTGCGCCACCGAAAAGGTGGTGCCGCAGGACAAGCTGCGCACCCATGGCGACCGCATGGACCCCGGCGGCGGCGGCGTGAACGTCGCCCGCGTGCTGCAGGAACTCGGCGCCGAGACCTGCGCCGTGGTGCTGGCCGGCGGCGTGTTCGGCCGGCAGCTGGAGGCGCTGATCGCCGCCGAGGGCGTGGCCTTCCGCACGGTGCCGATCGCCGGCACCACCCGCATCGCCTTCACCGTGCACGACGAGCGCGCCGGCCAGGAATACCGCTTCGTCGGCGAGGGGCCGGAGGTCCTGCCCGGCGAAATCGCCGCCTGCCGCGAAATCGTCGCCGCCACCGAATGCGATTGGCTGGTGATCTCCGGCAGCCTGCCGCGCGGCGTGGCGCCGGAGACGCTGGCCGGCATCGTGCGCCACGCCCATGCGCGCGGACGCAAGGTGGTGGTCGATACCTCCGGCCCCGCGCTTGCCGCCGTCCTCGGCCAGGGACCCGCCCTGATCAAGCCCAGCCTGCGCGAGTTCGAGGCGCTGGTCGGCCGCGCACTGCCCGACCCCGCGGAGCAGGAGGCCGAAGCCCTGCGGCTGGTGCGCGAGGGTGCGGCCGAGCGCATCGCCGTCAGCCTGTCCGGCGCCGGCGCCCTGCTGGCCACGCGCGACGGCGTGGTGCGCCGCCCGGCCATCCCGGTGCGCAAGCTCGGCACGGTCGGCGCGGGGGACAGTTTCGTCGCCGCCATGGTGCTCGCCCTGGCCCGCGACGGCGCGCCGGCCGATGCCCTGGCCTGGGGCCTGGCCGCGGGGGCCGCCGCGGTGATGGCCACCGGCACCGCCCGCCCGCGCCGCGAAACCATCGAGGCGCTGCGCGCCCGAGTTTGATTCTCCCCTGGAAACCCCGACCGTTCCGCGGCTAGGCTTCGGCCATCGCGGGTCCCGCTGCATGAGGAACCGCATCAGGGAGTGGACGAGAATGAAACGCAGGAGTCTTCTGACCGGCGCCGCCGCCGTTGGCGTGGCCGCTGCCACCGGGCTGCCGCGCCCGGCGCTCAGCCAGGCCGCCCGCCGGGAGCTGAAATTCGTGCCCCAGGCCAACCTCGCCAACCCCGATCCGGTCTGGACCACCACCATCGTCGCCGCCAACCACGCCCACATGGTGTGGGACCAGCTGTGGAACTTCGACGAGGGGCTGATCCCGCAGCCGCAGATGCTGGCCGGCGCCACCACCAGTGCGGACAGGCTGACCTGGACGCTGACCCTGCGCGACGGCCAGACCTTCCATGACGGCGAAAAGGTCCTCAGCCGCGATTGCGTCGCCTCGCTCACCCGCTGGATGAAGCGCGACGGCATGGGCCAGCGCATCAACGGCCAGATGAACGAGATGAAGGTGGTCGATGACAAGACCTTCCAGATCAGCCTGAAGAAGCCCTTCGCGCTGATCCCGATGGCGTTTGCCAACAACTGCCACATGATGCCCGAGCGCATGGCCAAGACCGATGCGTTCCAGCAGATCACCGAGTATGTCGGCAGCGGCCCGTTCCGCTTCCTGCGCGACGAATGGGTCTCCGGCTCCAAGGCGGTCTACGTCAAGAACGAGAAATACGTGCCGCGCAGCGAGAAGCCCAGCAACATGGCCGGGGCCAAGGTGGTCAACCTGGACCGCGTCGAATGGCATATCACCGGCGACCCCTCCTCGGCCGCCGCCGCGATCCAGAAGGGCGAGGTGGACTGGATCGAACAGCCGCTGGCCGACCTGCTGCCGGTGCTGGCGGCGGCCCCCGGCGTGGTGGTGGAAACCACCGACCTGTTCGGCAATATCGGCCTGATCCGCTTCAACCACCTGCACCCGCCGTTCAACAACATGAAGCTGCGCCAGGCGGTGCTGGCGATGGTGGACCAGAAGGACTTCCTCGCCGCCATCATGGGGGCGGACAGCAAGCTGACCCAGGCCGGCGTCGGCGTCTTCACCCCCGGCACCCCGCTGGCCTCGGATGCCGGCATGGAGAAGCTGAACGGCAAGCGCGACCTGGCCGCGGCCAGGAAGCTGGTCGCCGAGTCCGGCTACAACGGCGAGCGCGTGGTGATCATGGCGCCCACCGACTTCGCCGTGATCAACGCCATGGCCCAGGTGACGGCGCAGATCTGCCGCGACCTCGGCCTGAACGTCGATTACGTCGCCACCGACTGGGGCGCCCTGGTGCAGCGCCGCGCTTCGCGCGAGCCGGTGGAGAAGGGCGGCTGGAGCATCTTCTGCACCTACGGCGACGGCTTCACCTTCTCCAACCCCGCCGTGTACACGGCGCTGTGGGGCATGGGCGAGAAGGCCTGGTTCGGCTGGTACAAGTCCGACAGGATGGAGGCCCTGCGCGACGCCTGGTACGAAGCGCCGGACCTGGCCACGCAACAGAAGCTGGGGCGCGAGATGCAGGCCCTGGCGATGGAGGAGGTGCCCTTCGTGCCGCTCGGCCTGTGGCGCCAGCCGATCGCGCGGCGCAGCAACGTGCACGGCATCCTGAAGGCCACGCGCCCGCTGTTCTGGAACATCACCAAGACCTGACCGCGCGCATCCCTTCCCGGCCGCGGGAAGGGGCTATTCCTCGGTCTCCACCCCCATCGCCGCCAGGTCGCGCTCGAAGCGGGCCTGGCGCGCGCCCAACTCCTCCAGTGTCAGCACCTGCAACTGGGTGCGGAACGCCTCTGAGACGGGGTAGCCCTGGTAGTGGGTGGTATCCGCCCCGGTTTCCGACAGCTTGATCGAGCCGTCGCCGCCACGCTCGACCATCACCGCGAAATCGGCGGGCTCGGCCCGCCCCACCCGCGCGATCAGGTCGCGCAGCTCGGCGCGCGCCCGCAGCAATTCGTTGATCCGTTCGACATCCTCGATCTTCATCGCAAGGTCTCCATGGCGGCGGCGTTCCACAACGGACCGCGCCGCGCGTCATTGATTTGAGTCATGCCTGCCCGGCGGGCTTGCCGAAGGGGCGGCATCGGATGGATCATCGCCGCGTAGCCGAGGAGCCTGCCCGTGCCCGCAGCAACCACCGTCTTCGCCGCCAGCGAGATCGTCACGCTGAACCGCTCCCTGCCGCGCGCCACCCATGTCGCGGTGCGCGACGGGCGCATCCTCGGCTATGGCGGGCCCGAGATCGTCGCCGCATTCGGCGGCCGGCTGGACGAACGCTTCGCCACCAAGGTGATCGTGCCCGGCTTCGTCGAGGGCCACGGCCATGCCGCGGACGGCATCGTCTGGCGCAACCCCTATGTCGGCTTCTACCCCCGCTTCGGCCCGGACGGGCGAAAGGCCGGCGGCTTCCGCTCGATCGCCGAGGTCGTGGCGCATTTGCGGGAGGAGGCGGCGAAGCTGCCGGACCCCACCACCCCGCTCACCGCCTGGGGCTTCGACCCGATCTACTTCGACGGCCCGCGCATGACCGCCGCCGACCTCGACGCCATCTCGTCCACCCGGATGATCGTGATCGGCCATGTCTCCGGCCACATCATGAACGTGAACTCCAAGGTATTGGCGGCCTGCGGCTTCTCGCGCGACAGCAACCTCGACGGGCTGCTGCGCGACGCGCAGGGCGACCTCACCGGCGAGTTGCTCGGCCCCGCCGTGATGGGCCGCGCCGCGCGGGTGTCCGGCGATGCCGGGCTGCTGCGCGAGATGGACGCCGCGGCCTATCGCACCTATGGCCAGATCGCGCGGCGCGTCGGCGTCACCACCTCCACCGACCTCTCCAACGCCTGCTCGCCCGGCATTGTCGAGGCGCTGACCACCGCGACCGGCGAGGCCGACTTCCCGATCCGCATCGTGCCGGCGATGCGCCAGCGCGAGTATTCGATCCCCGACGGGCTGGCCCGCATCGCCGACCTCAAGCGGCTGAACACCGACAAGCTGCATTTCGGCATCGTCAAGATCACCGCCGACGGTTCGATCCAGGGCTTCACCGGCCGCCTGCGCTGGCCCGGCTACCACAACGGCGCGCCCAACGGGCTGTGGTACGTGGCGCCGGCGGAGCTGGAGGGCATCGTCGCGGCCTACCATGAAGCCGGCGTGCAGTTGCACATCCACACCAACGGCGACGAGGCCAGCGAGGTCGCCACCGAGATGATCGGCCGTGCGCTCGCCAGGCATCCGCGCCCCGACCACCGCCACACCTTGCAGCACTGCCAGATGGCCGACGAGGCCACCTTCCGCCGCATGGCCGGCTTCGGCATGTGCGTGAACCTGTTCGCCAACCACGTGTTCTACTGGGGCGAGCAGCACGCCGCGCTCACCATGGGCCCGTCCCGCGCGCTGCGGCTGGATGCCTGTGCCACGGCGCTGGCCGCCGGCGTGCCGCTGGCGATCCATTCCGACACCCCGGTCACCCCGGTCGATCCGCTGTTCACCATGTGGTGCGCGGTGAACCGCCTGACCCCCGCCGGGCGCGTGCTCGGCGAGGGCGAGCGCATCACCGCCGCCCAGGCGCTGCATGCCGTCACCCTCGGCGCCGCCTATACCCTGAAGCTCGACCACGCCATCGGCAGCATCGACGTGGGAAAGTTCGCCGATTTCGCGGTGCTGGACCACAATCCGCTGACGGTGGCGCCAGAGGGGATCAAGGATATCGGTGTGCATGCCACGTTACTTGGGGGTGAGGTCTTCCCCCGGCAATGACCCCTGCCCTCCCGCTGACCGTGATCGGCGGGTTCCTCGGCGCCGGCAAGACCACGCTGGTCAACCATCTGCTCGCCACCGCCGAGCGGCGCTGGGGCGTGCTGGTGAACGATTTCGGCGCGGTCAATGTCGATGCCGCCCTGATCGCCGACAGCGGCGGCGACAGCATCGCACTGGCCAATGGCTGCGTGTGCTGCGAGCTGGGCGCCGATCTCGGCGCGGCCCTGGCCCGGCTCGCCGCGCGCGATCCAGCGCCGGAGCATGTGGTGGTGGAGGCCAGCGGCGTGGGCGATCCCTGGCGCATCGCCCAGCTGGCGCTGATCGAACCCGGCTTCTCGCTGGCGCCGCTGGTGGTGCTGGCGGATGCCACCGCCTTGCGCGCCCAGCTCGACGACCGCTGGATTGCCGATACGGTGCGCACGCAGTTCTCACACGCCGAGATCCTGCTGCTCGCCAAGTCCGACCTGGTCGGCGATGCCGCGCTGGCTGCCGCCGAAGCCAGGCTGGCGGAGATCCGCCCGGCCACGCCGATCCGCCGCATCGTGAACGGCGTCGTGGCGGCCGGGGATATCGCCTTCCCGGTCGATCCGCTGTCGCGCGCGCCGGCCAGCCGGTTCCATGCCGACGCGCCGGGCCATGATTTCCGCAGCTGGCACTGGCGCCCGGCCGGTGCGATCGACCGCGAACGCCTGCGCGCCGTGCTGGCGGCGCTGCCGCGCGCGGTGCTGCGGATCAAGGGCATCGCCCGCTTCGCGCCCGGCGATATGCAGGTATTGCAATATGCGGCGCAGCGCTGGGCATACCTGCCGGCCGGAGAAAAGGCCGCCACCGGGCTGGTGCTGATCGGCACGCCGGACCTGCCGCCGCCGGCCGCCTTGCAGGCGATGTTCGACGCGGCATTGGCATGTTGAGCGCCATCGCGCTGACGCCCGGCGCCTGGCTGGCCGCCGCCGCCGCGATCCTGTTTGCCGCGGTGCTGCGCGGCTTCACCGGCTTCGGCTTCGCCATCGCCGCCGTGCCGCTGGTCAGCCTGGTGATGCCGCCATCGCGCACGGTGGCCGCCGTGGTGGTGATGCAGGTGGCGATCGGGCTGCGCGACTGCTTCGCGGAATGGCGGCAGGCCGACCGGAAGGTGCTGGTGCGGCTGACGCTTGGCGCGCTGGCCGGCATGCCGATCGGGGTTGCGGCCCTGGCGATGCTGCCCGCCTCGGCGGTGCGGCTGGTGCTGGGCGCGCTGGTGCTGGTGGCCGTGGTGCTGACCTGGAAGCCGCGGCGCGCGACCCAGCCGCCGCATGCGGGGGTGACCCTGGCGACCGGCTTCGCCTCCGGCCTGTCGCAGGGGTTGGCGGCCATGGCGGGGCCGCCGGCGGTGACGTATTTCCTGGCCTTCGAGCCGCGGCTGGCAGTGATGCGCAGTTCGCTGATGGTGCTGTTCCCCATGGTCTCGCTGCTCGGCCTGCCGATGGTGGCGGTGGCCGGGCTGCTGGACAGCACGGCACTGGTGCTGGCCGCGCTCGGCATGCCGCTGATGCTGGGCGGCGGGTGGGTCGGCGCCGCCGCGTTCCGGCGCTTCGGGGGGCGGTCCTATCGGCCGCTGGCGATCGGTGCGCTGCTTATCACCGCCGCTGCCTCGATCACGCGTGCGCTGTTCGATCTGTTGTAGGAGATGGCCATGCCCCGCCGCTATCGCGTCGCCGTTGTCGGCACCGGGATCGGGGCGGCGCATGTCGCGGGCTTCGTCGCCAATCCGGAGAAATTCGAGGTCGCCGTGGTCTGCGGGCGGGATCGCGGGCGGGCCGAGGCGGTGGCGGCGATGGCGCCGGGGGCGGCGGTGCATCTGGGGTTCGACGATGCGCTGCTGGCGCGCGACGATATCGACATCATCGACATCTGCCTGCCGCCGGACATGCATCTTGGCCCGGTGAGGCGGGCGTTGGCGGCCGGGCGGCATGTGATCTGCGAAAAGCCGCTGGTCGCCTCGCTGGCCGAGGTGGATGCGCTGGAGGCGGCCGTTATCGCCAGCGGGCGCGTGTTGATGCCGATCTTCCAGGCGCGGTTCGGCAACGGGATGGCGCAGGTGAAGCACGTGCTGGCCAGCGGGCGCGCCGGGCGGGTGCATGTGGCGACCTGCGAAACGCACTGGTATCGCGGGCCGGACTACTACGCCACGCCGTGGCGCGGGAAGATCGCGCATGAGCTGGGCGGGGCGTTCATCACCCATGCCATCCACCTGCATGACATGCTGACGCATCTGCTGGGTCCCGTGCGCAGCGTGAGTGCCGTGGTGTCCACCCGGGTCAATCCGATCGAGACCGAGGATACCGGGGGCGTGGTGCTGGAATTCGCCAGCGGCGCGCTGGCGACCCTGTCGGTGAGCCTGGGCTCGCCGGAGCCGTCGTCGCGGTTGCGGATCGTGGCCGAGAACGTCACCGTCACCAGCGGCAGCGCGCCGGGGATCACGGCGTCGGGGCCATTTCACTTCGCGGCCGAAGATCGCGGGTGGCTCGACGAGCTGGTGGCAGCAGCGCCGCAGGGGAAGGAAGGGTTCGCGGAGCAGTTCCGGCTATTCTACGACACGCTGGAGTCCCGCGCCAAGCTGCCGGTGACGATGGCGGAGGCACGGCAATCCCTGGAGCTGGCGACGGCGATCTATCATTCTTCGCGGACGGGGCAGCGGGTCGTCTTGCCGTTGGCGAAGGGGCATCCGGCCTATGGCGGGTGGGCGGGGGATCTCAGGCGCTGACCTCGGCGAGCCAGGCGAGCAGGGAGGGGGTGAACCGAGCTTCGGCGTCCCAGTTCAACAGGTGGCGGGCGTGTTCGACGATGACGAGCGTGGCGTGCGGGATGCCGGCGGCGATCTGCCGGGCGTCCTCGACGGTGGTGCCGGGGTCTTCCTCGCCGGCCCAGATGCGGACCGGGCGGGGAAAATCCCTGAGTTGGCCGCAGGCGTCCAGGCCGCCGATGGCGTGGCAGGCGCCGGCGTAGCCTTCCAGCGAGGTGGCGTGGATCATCTGCTGCACCAGGGCCACGCCTTGGGGATTGGCGCGGCGGAAGCGGCGGGTCAGCCAGCGGTCGATCATCGGGGCTTCGAGCTGGCTGAAATCGCCGACGTCGCGGACTTCCTGTGCCCGTTTGGCCCAGGCGTCCGCGCTGCCGAAGGGCGGGCGGCAGGTGGTGGCGACCAGGGCGAGGCTGGCGCAGAGATCGGGGTGGCGGATGCCCATCACCTGGGCGGTCATGCCGCCGAGCGAGAGGCCGACGATGTGGGCGGGGCCGAGGTTGAGCGCGGTGAGCAGGGCGGCGAGGTCGTCGGCCAGCAGTTCCACGCTGTACGGCGCGGGGGCCGGGGCGGACCGGCCATGGCCGCGGACGTCGTAGCGCAGCACGCGGTATTTCGCCGCCAGGGCCGGGTGCTGCGGGTTCCACATGCGCAGGTCGGTGGAGAGCGAGTTGGAGAGCGCCACGACCGGGGCGGCTTCGGGGCCGTCGAGTTCGTAGTGCAGGGTGGTGCCGTTCAGGGCGATGGCGGGCATGGCTACACCTTGGTGCCGAGGCCGCGCATGAAGCGGTCGCGGATCTGGGCGGGGTCGCGTTCGGTCTGGCCGGCGGGTTTCGCGGCGGTCAGGCGGGCGGCGATCAGGTGGGGGCCGGGGGTGGCGAGGGCCTGGTCGATGAGGGAGTCGAAATGGGCTTCGTCGGCGGCCCAGGCGCTGTTGGCGATGCCGGCGCCGCGGGCGATGGCGGCGAGGTCGGCACCCTGGGCGGTGGCGGTGGGCTGGCCGCCGGTGATCTCGTAGGCGCCGTTGTCCATGACGACGATGATGAGGTTTGGCGGCTGGCGAGCGCCGACGGTGGCCAGGCAGCCGAGCATCATCAGCAGGGAGCCGTCGCCTTCCAGCGCGATCACGTTGCGGTTCGGCTGGGCGATGGCGACGCCGAGGGCGATGGGGATGGCCAGGCCCATGCTGCCGAGCATGTAGAAGTTCTGCGGCCGGCGGCCGGCGGCCCAGAGGTCGAAATTGGTGTGGCCGATGCCGCCGATGACGGCTTCGTCGTTGTGCAGCTTGGCGACGAGGCGCTGGGTGATGTCGAAGCGGGCGACCGGCGTCGCGGTGTCGCGGGTGGCGGGCTGGTTGTTCATTTGAACACCTTCCCGCCGGTCAGCAGGGGCGAGAGGATGAGGCAGGCGGGCTGCTGGGTGGCGACGGCCTGGCGGATGGAACGGTCGGTGATGAACTCGACCTCGTCCAGGCGCGAGAGGGTGTGGTGTTCCATGGCGATGGCATCGAGCACCGGGCGCATGGTGCGGGCGACCATGGCCTGGCCGATGTTGAACTCGCCCAGGGTGCCGCGTTCGCTGACCAGCATCATGATGGGAATCTGGAACGGCACCGGCAGCGAGGCCAGCACGTTGGCCAGGGTGGCGAAGCCGGAGGTCTGCATCATGACGATGGCGCGGGTGCCGCCCATCCAGGCGCCGCAGGCGATGCCGACCGCCTCCTCCTCGCGGGTGCAGGCGAAGGCGGTGAAGAAGGGGTCGGCGTGGATGCGCTCGATCAGCGGGCGCAGCACGTTGTCGGGCACGTAGGGCACGAGCTTTACCTCGTGCGCCTTGAGCGTGGCGTGGATGATCGCGTGCCAGGTGGTGTCGGTCACGCGATCAGCTCTTTCAGCTCCGGGATGACCCAGAACGGCGCCTGGCCGCGGGCGACGCGCTGGACGTTGTCGAAGGCATTGCGGAAACGCTTGGCGCGGTTCTCGTAGGTGGGGCCGGCGAGGTGGGGGGTGAGGATGACGTTTTCGAGGGCGAATAGCGGGTTGTTTGGCGGCGGTGGCTCCTGGTCGAAGACGTCGAGCCCGGCGCCGGCGATGGTGTTGGCGGTCAGCGCGGTGACCAGGGCGGCCTCGTCGATGACCGGGCCGCGGCAGGTGTTGATGAGGTAGGCCGAGGGCTTCATCAGGGCGAGCTCGCGCGTCGAGATCATGTGGCGGGTGCTGGCCAGCAGGGGGACGTGCAGGGTGACGAGGTCGGAGGATTTCAGCACCTCGTCGAACAGGCGGAAGCGGACGCCCAGCGCATCCTCCTGGTCCTCGGTGAGGCGGTTGATGTCGAAATACTGGATGTTCATGCCGAGCGCCCTGGCGATGCGCGCGACCTTCTTGCCGATGGTGCCGAGGCCGATGATGCCCAGGGTCTTCTCGGAGAGTTCGAAGAGGTGCTTGTTCTGCCAGTCGTTGCCGCGCCAGATGCCGGAGGTCACCGAGCTGTGCTGCCAGACCAGGCGGCGGGCGGTGGCGAGCATCAGCATGATGGCGTGCTCGGCGACGGCGACCGAGTTGGCGCCGCCGTTGTTGGCGATGGGCACGCGCGCCTTGCGGGCGGCTTCGATGTCGCAGCGGTCGTAGCCGGCGGAGAGGAGCTGGATGAGTTTCAGCTTCGGCGCGCGGGCGAAGAAGGCGTCGTTCATGCTGGGTTCGCCGAGGCCGACGAGGTAGTCGCACTCCGGCATGGCGGCGTGAAGCTCGGGCGAGCCGGCGGTGACCTGGACCAGCTCGTATCCCGGCGGGGCCAGCTCGCGGGCGATGCGGTTGTCCACGTCACCCATGGGCACAAAGACGATACGTTGCATGGTTTCCTCCACCTCGGTGGGGCAAGTCTAGCCGGGTGGGCGGAGTTGGCTAG